>JAZRSM010000066.1:0-15349 GCA_045651545.1 Candidatus Nanosyncoccus sp. | reverse complement strand
CCGTGACGGAGAAACCTACCGCATCAGAAAACTCGCTGATGGCAACTGTTGGATGACGGAGAACTTAAGACTAGGAGATAGCACTACAGAAATCACTCTTACCTCAGACGATAGCGATGTTACTTCTGACTTTGTCTTACCTATCGCGCAGACTACTGGGGATGACGCGTGGGTAACAGATACGAAACATATCTACGCTACGGACAATGCCGCTTACGGTAACTACTATAACTGGTATACTGCAACTGCTGGCACGGGCACTAGTACTATGCAATCTACATCCGCCACAGACTTACTTAATGCTACTGGCTCCGTCTGTCCTAAGGGTTGGAGACTTCCTGATGGCGGACAAAGCACCAAAATGTCCTTTTATCAACTAGACAAAGCGTATGGCGGAAACGGGGAAAATCGTACCGATATTGCACAAGTAAATAAATTTATGGCTGACCCGCTTGATTTTCTCTACTCTGGTTATTACTATAATATTTGGGAGTCTGGTGTGCATGGCCAGGGTTTTGCGGGCTATTGGTGGACTCGTAGTGCTCACTCTGCGAATTACGCATATTACTTCCCTATTAGTAATGATGGAGCTTTCCTTCCGCAGTATCGCTATGATGTAGATTATGGTTTTGCAGTTCGTTGTCTCGTCGATACCCGCACTCTCTTCGACATTGATAAAATGCAAGAAATGCCCCCACAGATTGTCAAAAACACTACTACTCCATTAGCTTCCGCTACCCAAGCCGACACCGACGGTAGCCACAAGGGCGACAACGCTTACGTCCCACAACATACATTAACCGACATTAGAGACGGAGAAACCTACCGCGTCCGCAAACTCGCCGATGGCAACATCTGGATGACCGAGAACTTACGCAAGTCATTTGTCGCAAATGAAGTTCTTACTCCTGCAACGACAGATGTACTTATTAATACAACGGTAGATACTGCCACTCAGGCGCCTACGCAAGAGAATAATGAAATATGGGCTACCGAAACTAGCACGCCGACACAGGAACAAGTAGACAGGTGGCTCTCTCGCGGAACAAGTGGTGCTACTGGGAATATGCTAGAGAACTCGGTTGTATCGGATGCGGCTCGTCGGACTGGCGAAAATCAAAAAATTGGTATTTACTACAATTGGTTTACTGCCACGGCTGGGACCGGCACCTATGCAATGGACGCCAATGGGGCTACCGCATCATCTAGTATTTGCCCTAGAAATTGGCAATTGCCGCGTCACCAAAATAAAAGTTCTTGGGCCGAGCTACTTTCGACTTATGGAATAGCGGAAGAGGGTTCTGATTATCCACTACAAGCATTCCCACTATCGCTGCCGTATGCTGGCTTTGTGAACGGAATAAGCGGCGCCATTAATTTGCAGGGAGCTGATGGAATATACTGGGCTGCAAATTCCCATTCCCAATATCGTTCATACATACTCATATTTATTGACTTTAGAAGTATTGCAAACTTGAATAAATTTGATGGCCTCACTGTGCGTTGTATAGCTAAATAACTATTTCGCAACACAACGGATAGTGCCACCAGCCATCATCGACATTTGGCCTATTACCACCTTTGAGGTGCCCATGAAAACATAGTTGGAATCGTCCCCATCATAGCTAGTCCCTGACCAATAATAGCCATCAGCATTCAGGCCGGAATATCGATCTTTATAGTAATATCCGCCAGTTTTCATATTGGGAACACCCCTCATTGATGAACCGTCTGTATATTTTCCTATTAACCCTCCAAAGTCAGAGTCGTTAGCGCTTGTAGCAGTTGGCGCTTTCCATCCTCTGGGACATATGGATGATGGGGCGTTGCCTGAAGGCGCATTGTATGCGCCCGTACCGGCCGTAACGGAGAACCAATTATAATTTGCGCCATAGTCTGGATTGCTTGACGTAATCATTTTAGACTGGTTAATGCAGGCTGCTCCTACGGTGCTGCACCACTCGCCATTATCTGAGGCAGTAAGCATAAAAGTTTGATTATCGCCACTGGTGACCTTTGACCAAGTTACATCAGAGTCAGATTGGTCTGGATAGAATGGACCAACTAGGGCTAGGTTTTGCGTCATCCAGATGTTACCGTCTGCCAATTTCTTAACTTGATACGTCTTGGAATCTCTAATGTCGGTCAATGTATGTTGTAAGACATTAAAATTTCCACAAAAATCCCATGAAAATCCTATCATGCTAGCGCTTTCATTCCTAATGCCTTTTTGCTACGCTAAAATTAACACAAAAATTCTTGTAACTCGTAGAAGCTCCACCGTAATTTAATAAAAAAGAAAGGCTCTCAACATGGAGGAAATAGTAAAATCTGACAACATAGGAAATCTTATTTACGAAATCCGCGGCAAGCAGGTAATGCTCGACTCGGATTTAGGTAGATTGTATGAATGTGCCAATGGGACAAAAACAATAAATCAGGCGGTTAAACGACATATTGATAGGTTCCCAGAAGATTTTTGCTTTCAGCTAACCGAAGAAGAATATGAAAATTTGCGGTCCCAACTTGGGACCGCAAATACGATGTCTCGCACTAGGCCGTATGTTTTTGCTGAACAAGGCGTTGCTATGCTTGCGACGGTCTTAAAAACGAGGGTTGCAGCCCAAATGAGCATTGCCATAATGCGAGCTTTTGTTGCGATGAGACGCTATATTTCTTCAAGTTTACTAGAGCAAAAACGCGTCAATGAACTCGTCTACGAAGACCATGACAGGATAAATCTGATTGAGGATTCGCTTAAAAAATTTGAACAAAAGCAAGTAACTAACACTATTTTCTTCAACGGTCAAATCTATGATGCTTATTTTAAAATTTGCGAAATATTTAAAGAAGCCAAAGAAAACTTGATAATTATAGATAATTACGCCGATAATGTCACTCTAAACATCATCAAGACTCTTAAAGTCCCAGTTACGATTATCGCCAGCTCCAAAGCTCCATTATCAAAGCAAGACATTAAGAAATACAATAGCCAATATGATAGCCTCAAAGTAGTCAGAAACGACACTTTCCATGACCGATATTTTATTCTTGGCAATAAAATAGCTTATCATTGTGGTGCCAGCATTAATTATATCGGCAAAAGAACCTTTTCTATTACGAAGATAAGCGATGAGAATGTTGTTGACTTGCTTAACCAGAAAGTAGCCAAGATAACTTGCATTTTTCCCTAAAATGCGTTACAATATACAGAAGTTAGGAAATAAAAGGAAATAATATGTCTGACAATAAATTGTCTCTAGAAAAACGCACTCTGACTGGCAAAAAGCTCGCTAGTCTTCGTGCTGACGGCTTTATTCCATCTGTTATTTACGGTGAAGGTGAACCTATTTTGACCCAGTCCGCATACAACGAAACGGAAAAAGCTCTTCGTGGTGCTGGTTACCACTCTACTATCGATATGGATGTAGCAGGGAAGAAATCCATGGCTATCGTCAAAAATATCGCCACTGATCCGGTTTCTCGCAAAATCATCAATGTTGAGTTCCAGACCGTATCTGCCAACAAAGCTGTTGAAGCTACCACCCCAGTCGTTATCATTAATTTTGAAGAGTCTGACGCTTCTAAGCTTTACCACTTCGCTCTTACCCAGTCTATTGAGGAAATCGAAGTTAAGGCTAAGCCAGCCGACCTTCCAAACGAGCTTACTATTGACGCTGCTAAGATGACCGAGCTTGACGACAAGCTTACTATCGCCGACATCGTTTTACCAGCTGGCGTAGAACTTGCCGACAAAGAGCTAAGTCTAGAGCAGGTTGTTGCTAGCCTTTACGACCCAGCTGCTGAAGCTGCTGCTCGTGAAGCTGAAGCCGAGAAAGAATCCGCTGACGCTGCTGACGTTCCTTCTGAGAACGGTGCTAAACCTGAAGAAGGTGAAGCCGCTGAAGGCGATACCGACAAGAAAGCCGAATAGTACGGATTGACCGCTTTTAACCAGATTTGAGGGCGGAAAAATTACAACAAAATTAAAAATTGAGCCAAGCATGTCGCCGGCTCAATTTTTAATTATATAGTTAGTTATAACCAGTTGTAATTTTTACAGGCCCTCAAGTCCAAGCGGGCGGCCGTACTATTCGGCTTTCTTCAACGCATTGACATTGGCAATCAGCCTATTCTTGAACGCTTCCTGCGCCTTAATAGTGTTGGCATTGTCACCCTTCCAGGTTTCTAATGCTGGCATTTGTAATGCACGTGAGAATGAGAAGCTAACTGGCCATGGATATGGTCCAAAGTTCGTTACGGCTTGTAGGTTATTCGTCGCCTGCTCTACAGTTTGTCCACCAGATAAGAATACGACACCAGCCACATTGTCAGGCACATGTGATTTAAGTACGTCCGCCGTAGCTTTACCAACTTCCTCTGGTGATGACTGAATTGGATATTTCTTTCCAGCTAGTACCATATTGGTCTTAAGAATTACTGCATCTAGCTTCACCCCAACCTTTGCTAGCTCATCAAATAATACGTCTAGCACTTTACTAGTAATATCTGCGCATTGCTGAATAGTATAGTTTCCATCATAAACCACTTCTGGCTCTACGATTGGCACCATGTTGAAATCTTGGCAAGTCTTGGCATATTCTGCTAGTAGTTTACAGTTTTCTAAGATTGCTTTTTTGCTTGGCTTGCCGAGGTCTACCTCAAACGCTGCGCGCCACTTACAAAATCTTAATCCTAAGGCGTAATATTTTGGTAATTTTTCTTTCAAAGTATCGATGCCTTTTGTCACTTTCTCGCCAAGGTCGCCAAGGTCAACTAGCCCCTCATCAACTTTTACTCCAGGCACAATACCGTGCGCCGTGAGATACGACACGAAATCGCGACCGTCATCGCATTTTTGCTTTGTCGTCTCATCAAACAAGATTACGCCATTTACATACCTATCAAGTTCTGGTGTAGTTAGCAGAACATTTCGATAATCGCGACGATGTTTTTCGTCATCAGGAATCATCAGGCCTTCAAATTTTTGATGGATGTTTCCACCTGACTCATCCGCCGCCAAGATACCTTTACCAGGCGCCATAATTGTTGCGGCAATTAGGCGAATATCTGATTCTTCAGCTTTCTGGTTTTCAGCAATACTCTTAATCTTGTCTAACGTCAAAGTTCCAGACAGTGTAGAATTCTCGGCATTTATCTTTGCATAAGCCAAGGCATCCTTTACAGAAGCCCCTCTAATCAATGCGCCAAAAATCGTCGCCGCAATAATAGAGTTAATAGTAAGATGTGTCATCAAATCAGTACGCTCAATCCTCCACGACTGATGATGTCCGTTCAAACTCATCGTCTGCCCATCAATCAAACAAATTGAACCATTAGTTTTTACATCTTCTAATGGAGCCTCCGTAAATACGATGCTTGCCATTTCGATTAAGCGCTTGTCTGCTTCTTTCAAATCTTTTGGCGCATAAACTGCAATACGTGTATGCTGTGACATTGATAAGAAATTCTTGATCTCGGTCACAAGCTCATCTGTCACTCCGGCTGATTTATCAATAAACAACCACTCTACCATTCCCCTTGGCATTACCCACTTAGTTTCTTTTCTTTCATTCGGAACTAAATAAGTAATCTTGTTGCCATGACATAGCATATACCTATAGCTATGTGCGGTCTGCCCGTTTGAGACAATCTCTCCGCTCTGGAAGCCGAGTTTTGCGCCAGCTACTTTGGCTTGATTGTCAAATTTGTTAAGTACCTCCATAGCGACCGTAGCTCCGCCATAAATGCTGATTCGGCGGAAGAATTTATGTGAGCTTCCGTCAAATCCGAAATCGAGCCACGGCGTCCCGTGCTCGTCAATCTCAAAGTTGTTTAATCTCTCATCCATCCTGAGATAAACATCCTTCAAGACGTTCCCAATTATCAAAATATTACTCATGCTTACAGTATAACATAAGATAGCATCAAGCAGAACAAAATCCCATCAAAAATCCCCCGCTTGTGAGGGGGATTTTCAAAGACTTATCCTTAGCTAATCTTAGCGAACTTCTACCCTAACACGAGGAAGGCTCTTGCCAGAGAAATGAGTTTTCTTAGTCTTAACATATGTTACTACGCCATCTTTTGCAGCGTGGATAGTAAAGTTGCGAGACATATAAGTGCCAGGACCAGCAATCTTGGTAGCACCAGTTTGGCGAACCAAAACTTCACCGTTTCTAACTTTCTGTCCACCAAAACGCTTCACGCCAAGGCGCTGACCAGCGTTGTTGTGGATATTCTTGGCGGTACCGCCAGCTTTCACATGTGACATATTATTTCTTCCTTAATACTATTATTTCTCGAGCCACAATCTGACCGTCCCTAAAGTAGAGCAAATCCTCTTGACTCAAGTTATTATACTTTATAACATTATACCCCAGCTCTTCGATTTCGTCAAGCAGATTTAAGCGTTGATAGCGCCCATCAGGCCTGAGCCACGCTGGCACCGCCATCACTACGGGCGTTCCAGATTTTAGCTGTCCACTCAAGTTTTTTAACACATTACGATAAAGTGGCTTTATCTCTGACATCACGGTTTTTAGCTTAATTTCCGCAGGAGGCAAACTCATCGGCGGCCCAAGATATCCCTCAAACGCCACCGCATCAATCGGCTGTTCCCAGACGAAATCTTGCGCGTCGCCCACGGCGAGCTTGAATTCGCCTTTTCCGAGCCATTCCAGATTTTTTTGTGCAAATCCGACAATCCGTTCGGAAATATCTGTTCCGTATGCTTTGTAACCCATTAACAAGGCTTCTTGCAATACCACGCCTGTCCCGCAAAACGGATCTAAAACTGTCGCACCGTTCTTTAATGACCCACATAAATTAATTAAGATTTGTGCTAACTTTGGTGGCAACATTCCATTCTTGGCGTCTCTACTTGGGCGGTTTTGGTCGCGGTCGCGGTATGCGTTAATATTCTGCACGCCAATTCCTACGTACCAAGTATTGTTATATTTAATTAGCTCAAAATGTCCAGGTTTTTCGCCGAGCTGATTGTGGAACACTGTCGCCGTGGACAAATCCGCCGTTTTATTTTCTAGAACCCGAACAGACCTTCCTTCCTTCTTAAGTACCCGCTTAATTTTAAGCGCCAGCATTTGACTTTTGCGTCCTGACGCACCCTTCGAATAGTCTGATACGCCAATCACAAACTTTCCATCAAAATCCAAATCTAGCAAATATTTTTCTGGCGAAACCGTTAGTGGCCTTGCGAGCTTAATAGTCCCTCCAAGCTTATTGATATCAGGTTTCCCATCGCTAGTTAGCATTGCTAAATTTCCACCAAAAAACTCCACATCAGAAAAAAGGCGCTCAAGTTCTGCCAAAGAAATTCGTGGTTGTCGTCCAAGCACTGCTAGATATTTCATACCATAATTATAACATAAAACAGGGAAGACTAAAAGCATAAGCATCTAGCCATAAAAGCGCAATAGCTAAAAGCACAAGAAAAAGACGGCCACTAGGCCGCCTGTTTTCCAAAATAAGGTGCTCCCAAACTCTAAATTAGAATTTAAGAAAAGAAGTGTGGAAGAACTTTTTCGCCATTTGTGCCAAAGGTCATATCAACCATTTCTGAGCTTTCAGCACGAATAACGACAAGATTGTCATTGTCATATAGTCCAATCGTAGTAAAACATATATCTAGTTCTACGGCCATTTCAGAAATGACATCTGGATTGGCAAGATATTCTTTATCTTCATTAATATCGATATATTCGCCTTTGGTTAGCCAGGAAATTTTACTAACCGCCTTTCTACTTAGACGATATAATTTGCCATGATCTTCCGGGTCTTTAATATCCTTCAGTTTTGGTGCCTTTTCCTGCTCTGGATTGGCGAGATAATATAGAAGAATTGATTCTGCCTCCATTAGGGCCTTATTCTCAACTTCAGAAATATCAGCTCCAGCAGCAGCTCCACAGACAAAATATGGATATTTATCGCTTATAATCGTAACAAGCACCACTGGAATTTTTGGCGCCTTAGGACTAACTGGTCGCATGAATGTAACTTCACGTCCTTCCGTCCCCCACGCATCTTTGCGAATCAATGCATGTACACTGGTTGGAGTAAAGCGATTTGGCGCTTTCTTCTCCTCCCAACAGTGCATTATCGCATCACGCTCGATTAGCTCTAGAGTTGCTTTCTTCTCGGCCCTTTTCCGTGAAAAATGTGCCGCCACTCCACAGGAATTTCTTACACCAGGAGTTTTTCTTACGGCTATTCGCTCGTAACCTTCCACCACGGCCTTAAAAGCTGCCATAATATTTGAGCGTGCCGTTCCGTTTGCAAAATACCAATTTTCTCCGTCAGTATATCGTACTGACGCTTCGAATAGCCCACTTTCCGGTTCACTCCAAACGCAAAGATCCGTTACCGGCTTGTTTTCACCGATATTATCTTCGATAAATTTTGCATAATTTGGCTTTTTAGTTTCTGGCCTTGGACAGCCCACTACCATTCCGAGTAGTGGAATCTCGTTCGGAAGCATTGAGAGCTCATTTTTAATCGGCCAATCTAATAGTCCGCCCATTTCGCAAGTTCCAAGATACATTTCCGTTGCGGCGATTGTGATATTCTGTGCTACATGTCCCGCCTCAAGTAGGCAGAAACGGTAGGCACGATTACCGTATTTATACGCTACAGAATCAACGTCTGCAGAAATAACAAATTGTATAGTATCGTCTACCATTTCCTCGTTATTAAAGCAGAATTTGATTTGCTCCATATCTGGCTCATCTTCATGAATCAGCAGAGTGTCTCTTCCCGGGTCGTATTCATAATAGCCCATGGATATTTCCTTCATGTCTTTTGGCACAATAACATGAAGCGAAAGTGGATAAAGTCCACCTGCGCTGGGCACGGTTACATGTCCAGTTGACAACATGCCGTATCCCGCACGACATAGAGTTAGAATCTTCGCGCGTGAAATGCCGTCACTAGAGAAACTACGATACGATTCGCGCTCGGCTAAAACCTTAAATAAGTCGAGGTCTATGCTTGTGTCACCGCTCTTCTTTTCGTCATTCGCAAATTTTTTCATCGCGAGTTCGTGATGAGTTGCAAGTTCTTCTTGCGAATGTGAAGTCTCGAAGTAAGTTGGATAGCTATCTACTCGATTAAAATGCTTATACTGCTCGCGCGAATCAACTACGACACCGAGTCTGTCAAGTACGATAATTTGTTCGATAATATCTGTTTTTTCGATACGAAGATTTTCAGCAATATCTGCAATACTAAAACTGCCATTACAAAACTTTATGACCTTTTTTGTGAATTTCGCCCACTTTCCGTCAACCACGTGCAATTTATCTGGGCCCAAGAATTTAACTTTCTTTTTGCTCATTGTGCACGGCAAAACTAAAATGGGGCGATAGTCGCCATCTACTATCATTTTACACACCTCCCAAGTTGTTAAAATCGGGGCGCTATAATAGCGCCCCATGAGTACTCAACCGTATTTAATTGTAAATTACTGCCCGTTTCCACCAGGCTGGCCAACGCCACCGCCGGAGCAAGATCCGCCGTTTCCTGAATTACCGCCGCCCGAAGAGCAGCTGCTACTCATGTGTCGTACGTTCTTGCCGTACTGCTTTGTTGTTACCTCGAAATGACTTGTGCGTCTTTTCATACTTCTCACCTCCAGAGAAAAATATTTGCATACAGTTGCCAAAGCATTATATCACTACTAGATAAAAATGTCAATAATGTTATAATAATAATTATGACAAAAGAAAAACCAAATCGCAATGTTCGCCGCACCATGCATTATTATTGGCGCGCCACTATGAAACATAAGGCTGTCAGCCTTATCACCTTCATTTTGACGCCCATTGTCTATATTCTGCGTGACGTAGCTATCCCGTTCATTGTTGCTAGTATTATGGGCAGTATCGCTACTAACCCATCTTGGGACTACATTTCTTCTACTCTTATTCCACTCTCTATTTTCTGTATTATTCTCAAAGTTATCACAGAAGCCATGGGTGAGATTCGTGTTTACACACATTGGAAAATGGAAATTTATGCCATGTACGAGCTTGGCAACGAAGCTTTTGATGTTGTCTCTGCGCAGAGTATGCAGTTCCACAATAATCGTTTTTCTGGCTCACTGGTCTCCCAGACCAACAAATTTATTGGTTCGTACGAGCGTCTGTTCGATACGATAATTTGGTCTATCGTCCCACTCGTCATCATCATCGTTTCTTCACTCGGAGTTTTATTTGTTAAAGCGCCAATTTTTGCTGCGATTTTAAGCCTGGCCATTTTACTGTATCTTGCTGTTGCATTTATTTTCTATAGAAAAATGGAACCGTTAAATCAAGCTCATGCCAAAGCCGAGAACAAACAAACCGGCCAGCTTGCCGATTCTATTTCTAATATCATTTCCGTCAAGTCTTATGCTAACGAAGCCCACGAGCATCGCCGCTACGCTAACTTTAATCGTGCCACTGCAAATACCTATGTTGACCTTCTACATGCCAATATTAAGCGCAATGTTTTGTTTGACGGACTTTACGTCATTTTCCAGGCTCTCGTCATTATTTTTGCGTTGATTGGACAACAAAAACTTGGCCTAGATTTTACGGTCGTTTATCTCATCGTTACTTATACTTCTACTATTTCTGCTCGTCTTTGGGATGTTAACCATATCTTCAAAGACCTAAATCGTGTCTTTGGCGACGCTTACGAAATGACCGAAATCTTGGATATGAAAGACGACGTCGTAGATTTACCGGGCGCCAAAGAACTTGTTATTTCGGACTCGGAAATTGATTTCAATAATATCTCATTTAGACACGCCGATGCCAAGGAAGCCATCTTTACGGACTTCAATTTGAAAGTAAAATCTGGCGAACGCATTGGCCTAGTTGGTATTTCTGGCTCTGGCAAAACTACCCTCACAAAATTGCTTTTGCGCTTTGCGGACGTCGATGCTGGCGAAATCGACATTGATGGCCAAAACATTAAACACATCACGCAAAAATCTTTGAGAAAAGCTATTGCCTATGTTCCACAAGAAACTTCGCTCTTCCATCGCTCTATTGCCGAAAATATCGCCTATGGTAAGCCTGACGCTACAAGTGCCGAAATTGAGCGTGCCGCAAAACTTGCCAATGCTCACGAGTTTATCAAAGATTTACCAAACGGCTATGAGACCCTCGTTGGTGAGCGTGGTGTCAAACTTTCTGGTGGCCAGCGTCAACGCATTGCGATTGCTCGGGCTATTTTAAAGGACGCTCCAATTCTTGTTTTGGATGAAGCTACTTCCGCGCTTGATTCCGAGTCCGAAGCTCTCATTCAAGAAGCTTTATCTAAGCTTATGAAGGGAAGAACTAGCATTGTTGTTGCTCATCGTCTTTCTACTATCGCCAGCCTCGACCGTATCGTTGTTTTGAAAGATGGTGAAATTGCCGAAATGGGTACGCACGCCGAATTACTAAAATCTGGTGGCGCCTATGCTAAACTTTGGTCTCGTCAATCTGGCGCTTTCATTAAGGAAGGCAATTAAATGGAAGGGCGCCAAAATCATCAAACGGAAGGGCTCCAGAACCGTATCCCTCTTGCCGAACGTATGCGTCCACAGACTTTGGACGAAGTTGTCGGCCAGTCGGAAATTATTGGCGATGGCAAAATCTTGACCGAAATCGTTAAAAAAGGCGAGCCAGTTAATTTGATTTTTTGGGGCCCTCCCGGCACTGGTAAAACTACTCTCGCCCGTATTCTAGCGCGCGAATTTAAAGCTGATTTTATCGAGCTTTCTGCCGTTACCGCACATAAAAGTGATGTCGAAAAAGTCGTTGAGCGTGCCAAGCAAAATTGGAATTTAAAGACTCGCACTGTCCTATTCGTGGACGAAATTCACCGTTTCAATAAAGCTCAGCAGGACGCCTTTTTGCCACACGTGGAATCTGGATTAATCACTTTAATTGGTGCTACAACTGAGAACCCGAGCTTTGAAGTTATCTCGCCGCTTTTGTCACGCTCCCGTGTTGTTGTAGTTGCGCCACTTAAAAAAGATGATATAAAAACCGTACTAGCTCGCGCCATCAAGGCCGAGAAAGCTACGAAGCGCGTCACTAAAAAAGCTATCGACTATCTCGCCGAACTTTCTGGCGGCGATGCTCGCTCTGCTCTAGGTGACCTAGAGCTTGCGCTTAGCCTCGCTAACAAAGTCGACGAAAACATCGTCAAAGAAGCTGCTGGTCGCAAAGTCCCAGGCTACGACAAAAAGGGTGACAATCACTACGATAATATTTCCGCCTTCATTAAATCTATGCGCGGTAGCGATGTCGATGCTACTTTGTATTATTTAGCGCGCATGGTTGAAGCTGGTGAAGATCCTAAATTTATCGCTCGTCGCATGGTGATTTTTGCAAGCGAAGACATCGGTATCGCAGGGAACGGTGCACTTAATCTTGCTGTTTCGGCTTTTCAGGCCGTGGAGCGTGTTGGTATGCCAGAAGGTGGTATTATTTTAAGTCATGTCGCCGTCGTCTTAGCTAAATGCAAGAAAAATCGTGACACTTATAATGGCTGGGCACAGGCCAAGGCTCTTGCCAATAATTCCATGGGGCTCCCCGTCCCAATTCATCTTCGCAACGCCCCAACTAAGCTCATGGAAGATCTCGGTTTTGGCGCCGGCCAAAAATGGGAAGCGGGCTTCCATCTCGACAAAAGTTATCTTCCTGACGAAATTAAGGACCAAAAACTCTTCCACGATACCTCTGGTAAATCCTAGAATTTGTGGTATAATACACCAAGTTGTAACAGTTGTTTTTTGTTGATGCACCTTAAATTTGAAAGGGGGAAATATGAACAGAATAAAGACCTACGAATTATGTAAGGACCTAATCGTCCCGTATCCCGAAGTAAAAATCGCCGACAATACCCATGTTCTTAGCAAGGAGTATTCTGCACTCACACACAAAATCGACCAGCTTCGCGATGCAAATCTTCCTAGCTCGGCTTTCCGTATGATTGTTGAAGAAATCACGGAACTAGAGATGATTGAAGCTACGCGCAATTTTAAGCTGGAAGAATACGAGTCAGAAACACCGATTTGCAAGATGGTAGCTCGCCGCATTTCTGGCAAGAAAATGGTTTTAGTACCAATTCTTCGTGCCGGCATGGGCATGGAACCTGCCGCTAAGCATCTATTTCCGCAGAGCCGCACTGGTTTTATTGGTTTGTATCGAGACGAAGAAACATGCAAACCTGTAGAATATTTTTGCAAGATGCCTAAAAACGTTGAGGAACGCGAGATATTTATTCTTGACCCAATGCTTGCCACTGGTGGCAGTGCTGACGCTGCTATAAATAGACTCAAAAACATGGGCTGTGATGGCAGAAATATCAATTTCATCTGTATTATTGCTGCGCCGCAAGGTGTTGATTTGCTCCAGAAAAACCATCCCGAGGTTAATCTCTATATTGGTACAGTGGATCTTGGTCTGAACGAAAATAATTTTATTGTTCCAGGTCTTGGCGACGCCGGCGACCGTATCTTTGGCACTAAATAACTGTTCACTCACATTCTAAAGGGTTGCGAAATCGCAACCCTTTTGTTATAATATCACTATCACAAATATTTTGTGGCTCTGTAGCTCAGTTGGTAGAGCAGAGGCCTGAAGAGCCTTGTGTCACTGGTTCAAGTCCAGTCGGAGCCACCAATTTCCTTCGGAAATTGAAAAACGAAACGAAGTTTCGTTTTTTTATTGCTTCGCAATAAGTGGCTCCTTGACTGCGCCCTACAAGGGGCAGAACGGAGCCACCAATTTTTACGCCCATGAAAAAGCCCGCAATATCGCGGGCTTTTTGAAATAAAATACGTTAGGTTTTGGAGCTTTAGATTAAATATCTGTCCGGTTTTGGCTGACTAACTTTTGCAATTCTATATCTTGCCAAAAACTCTTCGCGAAGCTTCTTTTCAAGAACCCACTTGTTTCCGCCAATCATCTCGCTTGGGTTATCATGGATTGCTTCCGTCACAAATTGTGCCGGAATCTTGAGACGCAAATTCGCGTGCGCCAAATTTCCATCGCTCAGACAGTTGATCACAATGACGCTAGAAATTAATTTTTCAGTGTCCTCTTCGCAAACATGATATAACTTCGCCCATTCTTCTGAATTAAGCTCAATCACCATATTTTTGAAGGCTTGCGCACCTTTTACGTCGCTAAGCAACGCAGTAATTGCTACAATCGCGTCTGCGTTATTGCTAGACATCTTCAGTGCCACCTCTCGCGCATTCTCCATTAACCAAAAAGAACTTTCACTTCTGTAGTCTCTCATCTTTACACCCCTTTCTTTACTACAAAAATAAATCTATCCTTACATTATATCACACTTCACCCCAAAAGTCAAGATGTGGTATAATATAGGGCATGCAATCCGTAGAAGCCGAGTAAAGAAAAAGCTTTGCTTTTTCTTTTGAGGCGCCGCCCGGATTTCTCTTTTTATTTTATCTATGATAAAATAAAAAGATGAAGAAACTAAATACCTCCCCAATTTCTGGCATGCAGGAGCTTTTGCCGTCCGTGCAAGCCATTTTTAATGATTACAAATCTAAAATTGCCGAGGTTTATCATCTCCATGGCTTCCAGAACATCGAAACCCCAACTATCGACCGCAACGAAATCCTCTTTGCCAAAGCCGGTGGCGACACCGAGAAACAGATTTACCGCGTCATTAAAACCGACGAATCTGCCGAAGATTCCAACCAGTCTCTTCGTTTTGATCATACCGTTCCACTTGCTCGTTATGTTGTTGAGCACGAAAGTGAGCTAGCTTTTCCATTTCGTGTCACTCAGATTGGCCGCAATTTCCGTGGCGAACGCGCTCAAAAAGGTCGCTTCCGCGAATTCTATCAGTGTGATGCCGATATTATTGGTCGCACCGAACTCCCTATCGAATACGACGCCCAAGTTATCGTAGCTTTCTACGAAGCACTCAAATCATTTGTCAAGGCACCGATTAAGATTCGCCTTAACAACCGCAAATTCCTATCTGGTATTTTGGCAAATCTCGGCCTCGCTAGTCACTCTGCCAGCATCTACGGCATTATCGACCACGCCGAGAAAGTCCCAGCGGAAACTACTATTGCCGAACTCACCGACCTTGGTCTCTCTGAGGCGGATATTGTAAAAATCACCACACTTATTAATACTCACGGCAAAATCGAGGATGTTGTTGCACTTGATTTTGTAGAGCCTGACACTCCAGGCCTAGACGAATTAACGACTGTTATGAACGAGCTCAAATCTCTCGGCCTCCCAGAAACAGATTACGAAATCGACCTTAAAATCGTCCGCGGTCTAGATTATTATACTGGCACAGTTTT
>JAZRSM010000065.1:0-20243 GCA_045651545.1 Candidatus Nanosyncoccus sp. | reverse complement strand
TATTGTGCAACTTGTGATGGTAATTTCTATCGTGACAAGGTGGTAGCAGTGATTGGTGGTGGCAATACAGCTTTGATGGATGCAATTTATTTAGCTAGCTTAGCGAAGAAGGTTTATTTGATTCATCGTCGTGGAGAGTTTCGTGCAGAACAAAAATATATAGAGGATGCAAAAAAGTTATCCAATGTTGAATTTATCTTGAATGCCGTCCCAACAGAACTTGGTGGGGAAGAGAAACTCAGCTCGATCACAATAGAAGACAAAACATCGTCAGAAAAGAAGCTACTAGAAGTAGATGGAGTTTTTGTGGCGGTAGGATATGAGCCGCAGAACCAAGTATTTGCCGATGTGATTAGCTTAGACGAATTAGGCTATATTCAGACAGATGATGGAGTGCACACTAATGTGCCAGGCGTATATGTAGCAGGAGATGCCAGAGCAAAAGAGCTAAAACAATTAACTACTGCAGTAAGCGATGGCGCAATCGCAGCTACAACCGCAGTTGCAGAGATGGGGGCATAATGTCATTTAAAAAGAAACAAGGCGATGAAGACTATTGTTTGAGATTGGAAAACCAACTATGTTTCCCGCTATATGCTACGTCAAAGGCTATAATTAGGCATTACAAGCCGTTTTTAGACAAAATTGGGCTGACATATACTCAATACCTAGTGATGATGGTTTTGTGGGAAAAAGAAACTATCTCAATGCAGGATTTGGGCGAGGAATTAGGCCTTGATTCTGGTACACTTACGCCTTTGTTGGTAAAGCTAGAAGAGAAGGGTCTAGTAAAAAGAAAAAGAGATGAAAAAGACGAACGAAGAATGGATATCACAGCAACAGAAAAGGGAATCGGTTTGAAAGTAGATGCTAGAGAGGTGCCGACAAAAATGGGAACATGTATTGGTGCGAGTCCAAAAGAAGCAATGGAACTGAAAAAAATCCTAGCCAAAATCAAGGCGAATTTGCACGAGAGAAGATAACCCTTGTTAAAAAGAGCAGGGTAGTGTATAATAATTTGTAGCTAATGGATTCGTAGCTCAGTTGGTTAGAGCGCTGCCCTGTCACGGCAGAGGTCGCGAGTTCGAGTCTCGTCGGATCCGCCAGAAATTAAAATAAGTCCTGAAAGGACTTTTTTTAATTTCTGTTTCTGAATTCCGACGAGTCGCGAACGGTAGTTCGCCTTTGCAAGATGCCGAGTGAAATCAAAAGTTTACTTTTGCATTTCCGAGGTATCGTAGCAAAGTGAGCCTGCGTAGCAGGCGACGACTCGTCGGACCCCTATCCCAAAATCTTCCCCAATATCTTCTTTAACTGCACTGCGTCCTTCAAACTCAAATTCAAACACTTCCCAATCTTTCCAGGGATTTCTCTAGCCTGTACTTTCAGGCCTACGCCCTTGTCTGTCGCCGACACAATCATCTCTCGTATATCTTTTTCGTTCCTCTTCCGCTCAATCAGCCCTTTCCCCTCCAGCTTCACCAGTACCGGTGTCAATGTGCCTGAATCAAGATATAGTTTTTTTCCTAATTCATGCATAGAAATTTCCCCCTCTTCCCACAGCACCAACATTACAATATATTGCGTATAAGTTAGCCCAATCTCATCAAGAAACGGCTTATATCGCCTTGTTACCTCACGCGAGGCTGCATATAGCGGAAAGCAAAGTTGCCGATTTAATTCCAAGCATCTATCATCTTTCATAAAAGCCTCCCCTATTTACTAATCGCCTTCTCAATGTCCGCTTTAGTTTTCATCCCCACTAAGGTTTCGCGAATCTTGTCCTCATCATCTACCACGATCAACGTCGGAATCGACATTACACCATATTTCTCCGCTAACTCCTGGTTTTCATCGACGTTAATCGCTTCAAATTCTACCTCAGGATGTTCCTTTTCTACTTCTTCTAAAATTGGCTTCATCATCTGGCATGGTCCACACCAATCCGCATAAAAATCTAATACTTTCATTATTTCATCTCCTTTACGGCAACCGACGCCGCAATCGCTCCATCTGCTGCCGCCGTGATTAATTGTTTTAATTCCTTTTTTCTTACATCTCCAGCTACATAAATACCTTCTGCGCTCGTATGCACCCCATCGCGCGTCTCGATATAGCCATCTTTATCTAACTCCACTAAACTTGCAAATTCGCCAGCCTGCGGCACATATCCAATCGCAAAAAACACTCCCGAAACTTCAAGTGTCTTTCTCTCCCCATCTTTCGTTTCAATTTCTAACCCTTCAACTTTATCTTCTCCAAGTATCTCTTTCACATTTGCCGATAGCACCATCTCTACATTTTTCAGTGTCTTCACTTTTGCAATGTTTGCTTCATCGCCTCTAAATTCATCACGTCTATGAATCAGATATACTTTTTCTGCCAAATCCGAAAGATAAATCGCATCTTCTAGTGCCGTATTCCCCCCACCAACTACCGCCACGGTTTTGCCTTTAAAGAAGTTACCGTCACAGGTTGCACAGTATGATACGCCTCGCCCCACTAGCTTATCTTCACCATAAAGTCCGAGCTTCCTATTCTCTGCTCCAAGCGCCAAGATGATTGCCTTAGCTTTATATTCCCCGCCATCTGTTCGCACGATTTTATCTTTTATCCCCATCGCCCGTTCAAACTTTATCTCCCCACCAAAACTCTGTACCTGCTTTTGCATATTCATCGCAAGCTCAGCTCCAGAAATTGACAAAATTCCAGGATAATTGCGCACATCCATAGCGTTAACTATTTGTCCGCCTAATGCTTTCCCTTCTAGCACTAAAACACTTTTTCCTGCTCTAGCACCATAAATTGCCGAAGTTAGTCCAGCAATCCCACCACCGACAATTACAATATCATATTCTTCCATTATTTTTCCTCCAATAATTTTTTGATATCTTTCTCAAACTTCTCTGGTTTTGTCATCGGAGCAAATCTTGCTACTACTTCACCATTACGATTTACTAAGAACTTCGTAAAGTTCCATTTAATAAATCCACCTTTTTCCTTCTTCAGATAATCATAAAGTGGTTCAGCTTCATCGCCGTTCACTTCAATCTTAGCAAACTGATCAAAAGTTGTATTATATTTCAGCGTACAAAATTCATGTATTTCCTTGTCGCTTCCAGGCGCCTGGCGTCCAAACTGGTTGCAAGGAAAATCTAAAATCTCTAGACCATCCTTATGGTATTTTTTATATAAATTCTCCAGCCCTTCATATTGCGGCGTGAATCCACATCCAGTCGCCGTATTTACAATTAGCAGCACTTTTCCCTTAAAATCTGCCATCGACACATCTTTCCCCGCCCTATTTTTTACTTTAAAATCATAAATTGTCATGCTTATTTTCCTTTCTTACAAAAATTAGTTGTACACAATCGACTCATAATTTTAAATCAATTGTATACAATTAATTCCAAAAAGTCAAGCCCAAAATCAAGTCCTTTTATCCAACCGAGCTCACTAGCGAGTAGATTGGCATGAGTACCGCTAGTACGATAAATCCAATTAACCCCGCCATAATCACCATCAAAATCGGCTCAATCATCGTCGAAATCGTCGCAATCTGCTCGTCAAGCTCGTCTTCATATACCTGCGCTGCCTTCCCTAACATCTCATCAATCTTACCAGATTCCTCACCAATCGATGCCATTTGCGGAACTAGTGGCATCATATACTTCCTATCCTTTAATGCATCTGACAACGGCTTACCTGCTTGCACCTTTTCTTGTGCTATCGTAATCTGTTCTTGATACACTACGTTACTCGTCGCTTCACCTGCCATCCTCATCGCCTCAAGCAACGCCACGCCAGTTGACAATAGCATCTGCATTGTTCTCGCAAACCGCGCATTATAAAGCCTTAGGAACAACTTAGAGAAAATTGGCACATTTAGCTTAAACTTCGCCATTAACCTTATACCAGTTTCCGTCTTAATAAATTGCATAAATACTACTACAAACACGCCTAGCATTATCAACACGATATACCACTGGTTAATTACGAAATTAGATATACCTACTAAAGCTTTCGTCGCACCTGGTAATTCCTGGTCCATCTGGTCATAAAGGTCAGCCACTTGTGGCACCACCATCACCATCATAAATACTACTACCGCGATAATCACTAAAAGCACGATGATCGGATACGTCAAAGCCCCTCTAATCTTTGACATCATCGCAGCATCTTTTTCTTTCTGGTCTGCCAAACGTTTTAATGCCAAATCTAGCGTACCAGAAGCCTCACCCGCTTGAATCAAAGATAGGTAAACCTGGTCAAACACATCTGGATGTTTTGAACATGCCTCAAACAACGATTTACCAGCTTCAATCATCGACAAAATATCTTCAATCACTTGGCGCATTGGTCGACTTTGTGTTTGCTCAACCAAAGTACGAAGTGCATTAGAAAGAGGCAAACCCGCACCAATCAATGTTGCAAACTGCCTCGTAAAGATGATTTTGTCTTTCGTAGAAACTTTTGACTTGAGCTTTGCTACCCAACTGTTATCATCTTCTTGCTCAACCGAATCTGGAACATATCCTTGGTCAATCAAAAGCTTACCCGCAGCGCGTTCATTCTCTGCCTGGATTACACCTTTTACGGTTTTCCCAGTCTTCGTGTCCTTCGCCCGATAAGCATATCGACGCATCTATTATCCCCTAGCTAGCCTCTTAAATTCAACCAAATCAACTGCGTATTCAAGCGCATGATCATAGGTAATCGTCCCCTGATGAACAAGCTTCGCCAATGTTCTATCCATTGTCTGCATCCCCTCATTAATACCCGTCTGAATTGCTGTATCAAGCTGGTGTGTTTTACCTTCGCGAATAATTGATCTTACTGCCGTATTCGCTACCATAATTTCACAAGCCGCAATACGTCCACCACCAATTGCTGGAATTAGACGTTGTGAACATACTGCCATCAAAACTGACGCTAGTTGCATCCTAATCTGCTGTTGCTGTTCTGCTGGGAACACGTCAATAATACGGTCCACACTCTGTGCGGCCGAGTTCGTGTGGAGTGTTGCAAACACAAGGTGACCAGTTTCTGCAATCGTTAACGCACTTTGCATCGTTTCAAGATCACGCATCTCACCAAGTAGCACTACATCTGGGTCTTGGCGCAACACCGACTTCAATGATCTTGCAAACGAGAACGTATCAAAATGCACCTCGCGCTGTGCAATCACCGATTTCTTTGATTTGTGTGCAAACTCTACTGGATCCTCAATCGTAATAATGTGGACAGATTTTTCTTGGTTAATTTTATCAATCAATGCTGCAAGCGTCGTAGACTTACCAGAACCCGTAGGACCAGTTACTAGCACTAATCCTCTTGGGAAGTCAGCAAACGAAGACACCACCTGTGGTAATCCTAGTTCACTAAGCGTTGGCATCTTATTTGGAATCAAACGAAATGCTGCCGCGAGGTTCCCTCTTTCACGGAAGGCGTTAACACGGAACCTTGCCATGTTGCCAAATGCAAACGAATAATCAAACTCTCTATCTTTCGCTAGAATTTCACGTTGCTCAGAATCTAGTGTTGCAAATATCAATTTTTCTATCACATCCTCAGTCAAAGCTGCGAGCCCTGCAATCGGAGTCAAAGCCCCATCCACACGCAAAATCGGCGGCAGTCCTACCTGAATATGTAAATCGGACGCATTCCTTTTTACGCACTCCTCAAGAAGTGTCTCTATTCTCGTTACAGTTTGTTCGTTAGCTGCAGGTACTACCACAGGAGCCGCAGGTGCCACAGGAGTTGTCGCAGGTGCAGACGCCTCAGGTGCAGGTGCCGCCATAGGTTGATTATTTATTTGCCCACTATTATCCATACTTCTATTATACCATAAGCTTTATCTTTTAAGCAATATCAGAAGCTACGCGATTTACTTCTTCAATCGTCGTAACCCCAGATAAAGCCTTTAATATGCCGTCTTCTCGCATTGTCACAGTTCCCTTTTCTTTCGCTACCTTCATAATGTCAGAAGATGTTGCATGCGCCACAATCAGTTTCTGGATATCGTCATCCACCTCAATCGTCTCATAAAGACCAGCTCTTCCCTTATACCCACCAGGCGACTCTTTATCGTCAACACCTTTTACCAATGTATATCCATCGTTATTTAATACTGGCAACCCCGCATATCCTAAATCTTCCGATACTGCCGCTACTTGCGATGCATCTTTCGGTAGTAAATCACCAATCACTTCATTTATAATCTTCGTTTGGATTTCTGAAGACTTATACGTTGTTCTCTTTTTTGTAACGCGCCTAACCAACCTCTGCCCAATCACTGTATTGAGTGTTGACGCAATCAAGAACGGCTCAATTCCCATTTCCGTAAGACGTGGTAAAATACCAGCCGCCGAGTTAGTATGTAACGTAGAAAATACCAAGTGCCCCGTTAGTGCCGCTTGCACTGCCAAGTTCGCCGTCTCCGAGTCACGAATCTCACCCACCATCACCACGTCTGGGTCTTGACGGAGAATAGACCTAAGCCCCGACGCAAACGTCAACCCTGCGTCCACATTTACCTGAATCTGATTCACTCCATCCATCTTGTATTCCACTGGGTCTTCCAAAGTTACAATATTAATCTTCACGTCTTTAATTTTCTTTAACAGCGCATATAGCGTTGTCGATTTACCAGAGCCCGTCGGCCCAGAAGTTAAAATCATCCCATTTGGTTTAGCAATGCCATTTAATACCATTTTCAGCGCGTGACCACACACACCCATGTCTTCAATATCAAGCGTCGTTCCGGTTTTATCAAGCAAACGAATCACCACTTGCTCGCCCCAAATCACCGGCGCAATCGCAATACGAAGGTCCACTTCCTTATCACCCACCTGTACCGCAAACTGACCATCTTGTGGCACTCTATGTTCATCAATCTTTAGGTCAGAAAGAATCTTAATCCTCGACACCAACGCTGGCTCAATCGATTTTGGCAGTTCCATCACCTGCCTCAGTACGCCATCAATCCTGCATCTAATTACAAGTGAATCTTCTAGTGGTTCAATATGGATATCTGATGCTTTTGATTTTACCGCAAAATCAAGAATCGCCGTTAACGCCTTAGAAATTGGCGAATCCTGCACAATTGTTTTTACGTTCGATTGCTGCTGACGAAGCTCTTCATTTGTCGACTTAACCGCCTGCTTCACCGAAGTGAAATCACCTACGTACTGCGTTAAAACATGACGAATCCCTTCTTCACTGGACATCACTGCACGTATTGGACGACCAGTTAGTGTTGCTAGATAGTCAGTCGCCTGCACGTTTGTCACGTCAATCATCGCAACGATTAATTGATTTCCACCATTCTCCCCCACTGGCACTACCATACTTCTCGCCGCCACGTCTTGCGGAAGATTTAGTAGTACCTCCTTATCCATCGTCACATTTTTAAGGTCAACATACTGCACGCCAATTGTCACTGCTGTCGCGTGTGCCACCATCTCATTATTAATGATTTTCTTCGAAGTAAGATAAGCAATTAATGGCTGATTCGTTTTTGCCGCCTCTTCTTCCGCACTTTTAATCAGGGCTGGATCAGCCAACCCTTCATCCACCAAAAGTTTTATGACTTTTTCTTGTGTTTCGCGCGTTAAAACCGCCACTTTATTCCCCCTCGGATTCAGAATCCAACGACTCGGACGACTCAGCTGAAGCGTCGGCCCGACCACAAGCAATCAGTTCTGCTTCGTCTAATACGCCGTTTTGATCTTGGTCTACGCAATCGCCCACATAAACTTCCACTGTCGGATTAATCGCATCTGGATTAAACACCTCGGGGTTTGGTTTTTCTAACTCAGGCTCAATTACTTCTACTACGTTAAACGATACATATTTCTCGTCAGGATTGCCAATAATCACATTCAGAAGCAATGCCGAAATTATAATTCCGACCAATGCTACAGCAATAATTGTAAAAATATCAGATTGCTTCATTCTATTCTTCTCCTTCCGATGCTTGTTCTTTCTTCTTTGCCGCATCCGACGCGTAAACCGTTTCAACTCCTTCAATCACCTCTGCCCCCTCTGTGTAATAAGCCGCGCCTTCTGCCTTTATCGTCAAGAAATTATTTGCGCTCCAAGAGATATTCGCCGTTTTAAAATTAAACGTCCTGATTGACTTCTCAATATTTGCAAGCACGGTCATGGTTTTGTCGCTCGTAGTTTCTACGACGAGCGAAATTGGAATTGTTGAAACTCCTCCATCTTCCCCCTCAGCGGAATCCCCAGAAGGAGAAATTGATTCAGGCTCCCAGTTAGAAAGAATAAATACTTGGTTTAGTGATGACATCAAAGCTTCCTCATTTTCCTGCGATGGTAATGCGTCGGGCACTACACGTAACGCCGAACACATCTTAAGCATTGCAAAATCCTTTGCCCGCTCTTCGTCATCCTCTGCCTCGTCAAACCTTTCCTGCCAGTCAATCATCTTTCCCTCCGTGTTATAGCAATCTTTCTGGTTGCTCCGTGCCACACTTTCTAGGTCGGTATTCTTTGCCATATTAACTAATACATTATTACGCAAAGTGCCTGTTAAATCTAACGAGTTCAAATCGTCAGGATCGCATTTTTCAATCTCATCCAACGAAAACTTTCCATCCCTATTACTATCAGTACAAAGCCCCACATTTTTTATTGTAGTTTCGTAATCGGAAATCGCGCTGTCTTTCGCTACGATTACTTTCTTATTAAACCCAATATATTTTCCAAAGAATACCGCTAATGTCCCACATACTCCCACTACCACTGCTGCGACTAGCGCAATTAGCAACGTTTGTTGTTGTGTTTTCGATATCTTAGACCGCTTTTCTACTGCTGGTCCGTCTGGGTTTCTATCTTGCATTGCCATTATTTATCTCCTCCCGAATCAGTTGACGCAGTTGTACATATTACATCACTATCAGAACAGTCCGCCGCTCTCTCTGCGAACATTCCTTGAATTTGTCTATAGGAATCTGTTACGTTTTGTCCACTTGGGCTTATCGCCATTACATGCTTATTCTTAAATTCAAATACCCCAGGCTCCAACGTCAATGTCGCGCTAAATCTTAACACCAAATTCCCATCCGTATCACGTCCGTTAGAAGAGTCCTTAATCAATGGGTCGTCTGCCGATAACATACAAGAATTATCCGTCACCCATTTCATCGTTCCATTTGCCTCTGATCCAGTATAGGTAATACAACTGCTCTTGAAATGATTTACACCTGTAATGTTACCGCTTTCATCCATATACCCAGCCTTGTACCATTCAGAAAACTTCGGACTACGATAGACTTTTACTACACTCGCATCTTCCATTTTTACACCAGCCTCGATTTGCTTATAGAGCAAATCTTTACCGTAGTCATCAAGTGCCTCAAGCTTTTTATTGAATTCTTCTTGAATTTGCTCTTCGGTTTTCTCTGCCTTTTCTCCCTTATCCTCTATAGAATCTTCAGTAGAGTCTTCGTTGTCGTTTTCTTCTTCATCGTATTCTTCACCATCATACTCATCATATATGTCAGATTCATCTTCACTCTCCTCACCTTCTTCTACGAAATCTTCTCTTGCTGGGTCACAGCCTTTTCTGCCCTTTGTCCAATACGCGTAAATATATTTATTCGTTACACCGTTATCCTTTATCTCCTCGATCAAAGTATTTCCATTCTCATCCCCTTCCACCATACAACGCGAAGGAATCTCCTCATCATTTGCCGTCACATAACGCCCATAATCATACTTCATCAACATTACGCTTTTCTTAAACGATTCAAGCACGCGGTAATCGATATATGGTGACACTTTTGCATCTGCCTGCGCATCAAATATTAGCGTATTTTCATCCAAATCAACCGTCAATTCAGAAATAGAAATTGTATCTGGTCCTTCTGGCAAAATCACCGACAAAACTGGGAATACACGCGACAAAACTTTTTTATTTTCATTGATTTCATTAATTTGTTTTAGCTGTTTTTGAATCGTTAAAAATTCCGACAAAGAACCATAGCTCTTTAGCTTTTCTGACATCGCGTTCATCCTTGCATCCTGATTACTCATCGTGATATTCTGCCCTTCCCAAACACTCGCCATTACTGCCACAATTCCACCAGAAACCGCCATTAACACAATGCAAACAAACAGCATGACATTGCGAAACTTCATCGCCTTTATCATGTTACGCTTTACTTCTGGCACCAAGCTTATCTCAAAGCTCCCCTTCTGCTCCGTCATCATCGTCTCTGGCTCTTTTACTTTTACGCCAAAATTTTTTAACGTATCACGATATTGTTTTGATACCCAAGTTTTTACCTTATCAAACATTACGCATTCTCCCTTTCCGCTAATCCAATCGCCACCGCGAATTCACTCGCTACGCTCATCAAAGCTTGCTGCTGCTCTGGTGTCACCTGCACCAATTGCCATGGATTTCCCTGAATCGTCTGAATATTTGTCTTCACCTCAATATACTCTGCAATAAACGGAATCACGCCAGCAAATCCCGAAAGCACAATTCCTAACACTGGCGCTCCTACATATTTGTTCTGGAAGAATCTTACCGACTTCGTTAACTCCTGCGAGAACGAATCAAGCGTATTATCAAGTGCCTTAAATACCTGCCCGTCTAGCTTATCCTGCGCTAGCCCGAATTTTAAAATGAATCTTCTCGCCTGGTCTTCTCTTACATTCAAAGTGCTAGACACAATATTTACCAGTGCCGATAACCCACCAGAAATCGAACGCACCAGCCTTGGCGCACCTCTATAGACCACTACAATATCCGTAGATGTTTCACCAAGATCCACAATCACACGAGCATCCTGCGAACCTACCGGTGCGAGTGACCTCGTCATCGCAATTGGCTCTGGCTCTTGCGCAATTACATTTAACCCAATCTTCTCCAATGTTTCCATTCTTAACTCCGTGTAGTCCATTGAAGCCGATGACAGAAGCACTTCTGCCTTATTTGGATCATTAGGACTTGGCCCGAGCACCGTATAATCTACCTCAGCATCTTCTACCGCCATCGGAATATATTGGTCAAGCTCATATTTAATCGTCTTCTTTAGCTCTTTTTCAGTCTGGTTTGGCACTTCTACCACCGCTGTAAATGTCTTTCCAGCTGGTAATCCAATCGCTACATTCTTCGTCTTTACCCCTGCCTGTTTTATTGCGCCAAGCACAATCTCACCCATACGCCTGACACCAGCCTCGCTGTTGTCTTGAGATGTCTTTGGATCAAGCGGCACATAAGCAAATTTCAATAACCTAAATCCATGTTGAGCATCACCATCAAGCTGCACCAATCGCAGTGCGCTTGTCCCAATATCTAATGCGAAGAAATCGCCCACGCCTTTTAGTAAGCTCATACTACCATTATAGGCATAAGCAGTTCAAGTGTCAAGCTAAATTACGCTATTTTTAACCAGTAAAAACGCTCCACATTTCCGTTTTTACCCGCCAAAATATTGTCTCGTTTTGCCACCACCAAAAATCGTTCTTTTTTCAAAAATCCTTCAAAATTTTTAATGATGTCGCGGCGCATTTTTTCATTTTTTACTACCCCCTTCACCAATTGCTCAGATCTAGCTTCAAACTGTGGTTTTAGCATTACTAGAAAATCTGTCTTAGAGGATGCTAAATCCGCCTTTGCTTTTATTAGTACCTTCGTTAAGCTAATAAAACTCACGTCCGCAAGTATCGTATCAATTTTCTCATCGGTATAAAAATCAAAAACATCCGTCTTCTCATGCAAATCAACGCGCGAATCAAACCTAAGCGGCGCCTTCATCTGCTTCGTCCCCTTCTCTACTGCAATTACCTTGACTGCTCCACGAGACAACGCATACTCCGTAAAACCACCAGTGCTAGACCCAATGTCTAGCACCGTTTTTCCCCGAAAATCATAGCGAAAC
The DNA here is from genome assembly GCA_045651545.1 of Candidatus Nanosyncoccus sp. GTDB lineage: Bacteria > Patescibacteriota > Saccharimonadia > Saccharimonadales > Saccharimonadaceae > Nanosyncoccus. Next base: position 8,328 of record JAZRSM010000065.1, on the reverse strand, counting down.
GCTTTCGCCGCATCAGCCAACTTACATTCACCCCTCGTCGAAGACCGCGCTCTCATGCGTTTTTATTTACCCTGTCGTTCGCGATATGCTCTAGTTTCAGTATCAATAGAGACAACATCGCCTTCCTTGATAAACGCTGGAACCTTCACTACTACACCAGTTTCAAGCGTAGCATCTTTCGTGATAGATGTAGAGGTGTCACCCTTTACTGCGTTTTCCGTATAAGTGACTTTAAGCCACAAATTCTTCGGAAGCGTCAAGTTAATTGGAGTTCCATTGTAGAACTGAATCTCCATTTCGTCACCATCACGCATAAAATCAGCCGAATCCCCTACCATATCGGCAAGCAATTCATACTGCTCAAAACTTGCTGGATCCATGAAATAGAATTTCTCATCATCCTTATAAAGATACTGAACCTTCTTAGTTGTCACCTCAGCCGGCTCAATTTTTTCCTGCCCTTTAAAAGTCTTAGGAAGTAACGCCCCTGTGATTAGATTTTTCACCTTCACATTCACAATTGAGCCGCCTCTACCCATTACTTTCTGGGAATATTCGACCACCTTGTATGGCTGGCCATCCAAAGTAATCAGTACGTTCTTTTTAAGATCCGTTGGTCCGTACATAAAACTCCTTTTAGTTTCGCTTGTCTAAATTATGCTACAAATGGCAAAAGTGCTAGATGACGAGCACGCTTAATTGCTGTCATTAGCTGTTTCTGCTGTTTTTGGGAAAGTCCAGTCTTAGCATTTGGCTCAATTCTCCCATAAGCATCTACATAACGCTGCAAAGTCTTTACATCACGATAATCAAAGTAAAGATTTGGATCATTCTTAATTTTTCTCATCTTTTCCTTTCTTTAAATGGATTTCCTTAAAATGGAATATCATCTAGATTCACTTCACCCTCGTCGTCAATGTTGTCTGGTATCACTTCTGGCTCGGCATCAGCATTGCTGCTACTTGCTTTAGAGCGTCCATTAGAGCCACCATCAGCATTTCCGCCTAAGAAGTTGAAGTCTTCTATTACAACTTCTACTCTAGACCTCTTGGCTCCAGTTGCCTTGTCATCCCAAGACCTCTGTTCCAAACGTCCAGAGACTAACATACCTGTTCCCTTTTTCGCATATTGCGCAATCGTTTCGCCTTGTTTTCCCCAAGCTGAACAATCGAAGAACGATACGTTTTCTTTATTTGCACCACTTGCGTCACGATAGACGCGGTTTACCGCAATCCCAAACGAACAAACTTGTGTTCCGCTTGGCGTTGCTCTCATTTCTGGATCACGAGTTAAATTCCCACAAAGTATTACTTTAGAAAACCCACGTGCCATAATTTATTCCTCCTTAGTTACTTTACTTAAGCTTCTGCTTCAGTCTCTTCTTTAGCTTCGGCTTCCTCTTCACTCTTGCGAGCTTTGCGCTCTGCTTCCATCTTTAGTCTATTTTCATCAACTTTGACTAGAAGATGACGGAGATATTCGTCCTGAATATCAAGTGTGTCCGTAAGTTTCTCGGCTACACCTTTACCCTTAGGTAAGTCTAGCTCGTAGTAGTAGTAAACAGCAAAGTCTTGCTTTTTTACTTTTGAGGCGAGGCGCTTTTTACCTTCGTTCACCTCTTTGGTAATCTTTCCCCCAACACCCTCAACAATTTTACCAATCTTGTCGAGTGCTGGTTGCAAATTCATCTCAAGATCAGGATGAATCAGCACTGTCAGTTCGTACTGGTGCATTATTTACTCCTTTGGTTAAAGCAAGCACGGTTCGAATCCCACTTGCTGAGTAGTTAATATCCACACTATTATACACTAGTTTTTGATATTTTACAAGAGGTATCTTAAATCCCTTGTTTGGGCTAGGCAATTCATGACATGCGTTCTCGTAAGAAGAGATAGTCCCTACTTTGACCGTGCCCACGCACTTTCATGTCAGCGCTGCTCCCAACCCACTTTCAGTATGACTAAGCCGGCTCAAAAATTAAAGCGCTAGCATGATAAATCGTCCATTTTTCTACCAAATTCCACCAAACAACAGGTCAGACTCCCATGTTGTAATATTCACAACATGAGCTTTTTAGCCAGCATTGGCTACTTGGTCAAATTCTTCCATAGAGCTAATCAGCACATCTCTTGGCTTATTCCCATTCGCCGGCCCAATCACCCCTACTTCTTCTAGCCAAATCGCAAGCCCGCTTACAAATCCATGTCCTTTACCTAGATAAGTTTGTAGCATCGCCGTAGAAAACTTCCCCTTAGATAGCGTAATCTCTACTGCTTTTCTAACTACTGGGTCATTCGGGTCATATTTCCGACCTAAATCACCAATCGAACCACCCTCCGAAGGTCCTAATCCTTTAATTTGCACTGCCTGAGAAATCACCTCGTCGTTATATTCTGGTGCTCTCTGTTCACGCAAGAAATCTGTCAACTTATTAATATCTTCATCGCTCGCCCATGCACCCTGAATTCTGCGTGGCTTCCCCATCATTTCCGTCGTCAACATCAGCATATCACCTTTACCGAGCAGCTTTTCCGCGCCACCCATATCAAGCATGATGCGTGAGTCCATCTGGCTTCCTACTGCAAACGCAATTCTTCCAGGAATATTTGCCTTAATCAAACCAGTAATAACCTTAACTTCTGGACGCTGTGTAGCAAGCACTAGATGAATACCCGACGCACGACCTTTCTGCGCAATGCGTACAATCAGCATTTCTAGGTCTTTCCCTGCCATCATCATCAGGTCCGCCATCTCATCAATCACTACTACAATGTATGGCATCTTTCCACCATCATGCTTCTGCTCATTTCCGTCCGCATCCGCCACTGCTACCGTACCATTTTTCGCCATCTTCTTGTTGTAATCAACAATATTTTTGACTTTTTCTTCCGCCATTAACGAATAGCGTCTCTCCATCTCATTTACCGCCCATTTCATCGCCGAGAGCGCCTTATCTACCGATGTAATAATCGGCGTTAGAAGATGCGGAATGTCATTATATTGCACCATTTCTACTTGCTTTGGATCTACGATAATCAGCTTCATATCACTTGGCGCATTTCTGTATAATAGCGAAGAAATTAAGGTATTCGTCATGACGGACTTACCAGAACCAGTAGTACCAGCAATCAGAAGGTGCGGCATCTTCGCAAGGTTCGCGACCACGCTTCTACCAGAAATATCTTTACCCACTGCAAACGTCAGAGGATCATCAGCTTCCTTCCATTCCTTACTCTCTAATACTCCGCGCATCCTTACATCTGCCGGCTTCACATTTGGAATCTCTACACCAACCGACCTTGTTCCAGGAATCGGCGCCTCAATACGAATTTTATCTACCGCAAGATTCAGTGCCAGCTCCTTATCACGCGCCAAAATCTTCGACAAATTCACACCTGCAGGTGGACGCATCGTGTATTGCGTGACTCTTGGGCCCACATTTGCCCCTTCCATCTCTACATCAATCCCAAATTCTGCTAATGTAGACTTAATAATAAACGCATTTTGTTGATGGTTTCCAGGGTCCGCCGGCGATTGCTTATTCTCGAGAAGATCCACGCTTGGCATCTTCCAGTTTGGATCGCTCACCGACACTAACGCTCTCTCCACCACTGGCTCCGCCTTTGCCGCCGTTGGTGTATTCACTTTCATTTTCTTAAGCGCTGCTCTGTCCACCATCGGCACGCCAGAGTTCACCTTAATATCAATATCGCCTTCTGCTGCCGCTTTGTTCGCCGCCTTGATAATTTTCTCATTTTCTTTATCTTCGTTCTTCTTCGTCGACCTCAGCGCCGAGAACATCTTCTTAAACACTGTCGCTGGTGACACCTGCAAAATAAATAGCGCGGTAATAAATATTAGGACAACATACAAAAACACCGCCACACCAGGCTCTAATATCTGCACCGCTATTTTATTGAGCGCTTCCCCTACTACGCCGCCAGTTGGATTTTCCTGTCCAATTGTCGGAATCCCCATAATACCAGATGCCCATAGCACCATCAAAATCGAAGCTATCCATACTACTACTGGTAGCCTATTTCCGGGCGTACGAAATATTTTTACCGCCATATAAACTAGCAAAACTGGTAGTAAGAATTTCCCATATCCTATTACATAAAACGCCCCCGCATCAATTTTGTTCAGTGCTTCCCCACCACTTCCAAACCATGTCAGCACCAAAAACACCGCCAGCGCTATCATCAGTACTGCTACAACCTGTCTCCAAAATCCGCCAGGAAGCTCATGCTCCGGCGCTACCTCTCTTGTCTTTCGCGAATTACCCCTCTTCTTCGCCGCTTTCTTCTTAGCCATACAATTATTATAGCATAAATTTCTATGAGTAGCTAGATGCAATGAAGCAGGAGCAACGGAGCGAGACGTATTTAGCATACGTTGAGCGAGTAGCGCATCTGCTGAAGTAGCAGATGGCTACTCATAGGAATCTATTGCGCTACATTCTTCATGCTTAAGCTGAGTTTCCCCTTATCATCAATCGCCACCAGCTTCACCTTCACAGTGTCGCCTACATGTAGAACTTCATCTACACTCTTCAGCCTCTTGTCAGAAATCTGGGAAATATGCAGCATCCCGTCAATTCCAGGTAAAATATTTACGAACGCACCAAAGTCCTTAATTGTCACTACTTTACCAGTATAAATCTTCCCCACTTCTGGCTCTTCAGTTAGGCTCTTTACCCATTCTAGTGCCTTCATGATAGACTCGGAATTCGTACCAGAAATCGTTACTAATCCACTATCCTCAATGTCTACCATCGCCCCAGTCTCAGAGGTGATTTTGTTAATCATTTCCCCACCTTTGCCAATCACCGCACCAATTTTATCTGGGTTAATCATCAATTTCTCAATGCGTGGCGCATGCTCGGAAATATGATCTCTAGGCCCAGGAAGAACGCTCAGCATATGATCTAGAATAAACATTCTACCATCATGGCTCTGTTTAATCGCCTTCTCCAAAATCTCTACAGGAAGACCATGTACTTTCATGTCCATTTGTAGCGCCGTCACGCCTTTCGTTGTGCCGGTCACCTTGAAGTCCATGTCACCAGCAAAATCTTCTGCATCCATCAAATCGGTCAAAACATAGGCCTTGTCAATATCGTCTGCCGTGATTTCCTGTCCCTTTGGCACATCTACCATCAGCCCCATCGCTACACCAGACACAGGACGCTTCAGTGGCACACCAGCATCCATCAACGCTAGACAGCTTGAACAAGTCGCCGCCATCGAAGTGGAACCATTTTGAGACATAATCTCGGTTACACTTCTAATCGCATATGGAAAATCTTCCACGGATGGCAAAACTGGCATCAATGCACGCTCTGCCAAATATCCGTGTCCTACTTCGCGTCTGCCAGGACTTCCAATTCTGCCCGTCTCACCTACTGTCCAAGGTGCCGCATTGTAGTGATGAATATAGCGACGAATTCCATCAGTCACCTCCATCGTATCAACCACCTGCGCAAAGCTCATCGGTGCGAGCGTCACGATGTTCATCGCCTGCGTCAATCCACGTGTGAATAGTGATGACCCGTGCACTCTTGGTAACACTGCTACCTGGCTTGAAAGCGGACGAACTTCTGTCGTCTTTCTACCATCTGGACGCATACCGTCTTCAATAATTCCCCGACGCACTTCATGATGCACCGCAAGTTCAAATGCCTCATCATATTCCTTCTGCAATCTGGCTGCATAATCCGCAACTTTTTCTTCATCACTTTCACCTTCACCAAGCTCTAGCGCAAACTCTGCGTCCATCTCGTCACGAAGCTCATCACAAATCTTCTGGCGCTCAAGTACATTTCCACGAATCTTCCCACCCGCAAAGCGAGGCTCACACCATTTATCTACCTTCTCTTGGATACTTTCTTCTGGCAATGTCAATTCGTATGGCAATTCCTCTGGCTTCACAATTTCGCGAAGCTTGTTCTGGAGCTCTAGCGCTGGCTTACAATTTTCAGTTGCCCACTTCATCGCCTCGATGATTTCTTCTTCTGGTACTTCATTTGCTCCAGCTTCCACCATCATCACTTTGCCGTCGCGCACTGCAACTACCAAGTCTAGATCAGAGGCATCTCTTTCCTCGGCGCTCAAAAACGCTTTAAATTCCCCATTCACTCTACCAATTCTCACCCCTGCTACTGGCCCATCAAATGGGATTCCTGCACAGTGGAGTGCCGCAGAAGCCGCTACCATTGCTACACAATCTGGACGGAAATTTGGGTCCATCGAAAGCACCGTTGCCACCACCTGTACTTCTTGACGATACCCCTTTGGAAATAGTGGACGAATCGGACGATCAATCAAACGGCCAACCAAAATAGCATTATCAGAAGGCTTTCCTTCACGCTTAATAAACTTACTCCCCGACATCTTTCCTGCCGCATAAAACTTCTCTTCATATTCCACTGATAGTGGGAAGAAATCTTGCTCTACTGGCTTCTTTGATACTACTACGCTCCCTAGCACAGTTGTATCACCGTATCGGACTAATACCGACGAAGTCGCTCTAAAACCTACACGATTCACCTCAAGTGTCAGCTCATGTCCACACCACTCAGTAGAAATCCGCTCAGTTTTTAGCCCTTTTGGATTAATAATATCCATAAAATCCCTTTCTGGGAAAACCTCAGATAACTATTCTCTATTTAAGAGCACACTTATCTGCCGTCTTCCCTGTTAATTTATTACCTCCATTCTACCATATATTGACTTTTTCCGCAATCTGTGCTATAATATACAAGATAAGTTAATTTTCACTAATTTGTAGCACCTACACCCATAAAAGGAGGGGATAATTATGGTAGATTTACAACAATTGAAGACGGATTATTACAAATCCTTGGTCGAGTATCGTATGGCTCAACGCAAAGTTCTCTCAACTATCGAGAATATCCAAGAGCTCCTCGAAACTAAGTATGACTACACCATTTTTGACGGTGTCAAGTCCAGGATCAAAGAGTTCGACTCTGCAGTCGAGAAGTGCAATCGTAAAAATTACGAGAACACTCCAGAAGGTCAGCCACCCGAATTCAATATCCAGACTATACGCACTCATATGCAAGACGTTGCTGGTATTCGCGTCATTACGGTCTATCGTAGTGACATTTATCTTATCTATGAGGCGATCAAGAATTCGGAGCTTGCTGTCACCCACGTTGACGATTACATTAAGACTCCCAAGGACTCTGGCTATCGTAGCCTGCATCTCTTGGCTATGGTGTCCATCGTCACCGAAGACGGTACCAAGCTCATTCCAACGGAGATTCAACTCCGCACCAAGACTATGGATGCTTGGGCCACCCTGGACCACGATTTAAGATATAAAGATCCTAATCCAGATTCAGAAGCCATCGCCTTGCTACAAGGTATGGCTATTACCATGGACAAGCTCGACGACGAATCCGAACGAATCCGAGAGCGCATCCGCTTCAAAAAACCCGCCACTTAAAGTGACGGGTTTTCTCATCTCACCGAGTCAAAGTTTGACCTTAAAACCAAGTGAATGTCTATAATTTAGCGTGCTATTTGCGTAGACCAAGCTTTGCTACGGTCTTTTTGTAAGTCTCAAAGTCCGTAGTCTCAAGGTACTTAAGTAGTCTTTTACGCTTGCCGACCATCTGCATTAGACCGCGACGAGCCATAAAATCGTGCTTATTTTCCTTGACGTGCTCAGTTACTTCCTTAATGCGCTCAGTCAAAATCGCAACCTGGACCTCTGGAGATCCAACATCGGATTTATTGCGAGCCATCTTAGAAATAGCCTCCGCCTTCTTTTCTTTTGTTATCATAGCAGAAATTATACCACACCTCTGTCAATAATTCAACCCCTAGGGCCCATCTATAAAACCACCCTAAAGCCTAGCAAAAACCTCCTAATTCAAAATCCCAAGCTCACTCAGCGTTACCGCATCTTTCACAGAATAGTCCCCTATTTCCGTCCGCCTCAGTTCCGTTAGGTATCCCCCTACTCCTAGTGCTTTTCCAATATCTTCTCCTAGCGCCCTAATATATGTCCCCGAGCTCACTTTACAATCAATTTTAAGCTCCGGCCACTCATACGAAATAACTTTAATATCGTAAATTGTCACTTCCCTCTCCGGCATTTCTACTTGCACCCCCTTCCGTGCCAAGTCATATGCCCGTCGTCCGTTAATCTTCACCGCCGAATACGCCGGCACCCGTTGCTTAATCTTCCCCTGGAAAGATTTAGCAAGCAAGTCGGAGATTAGCGACAGACTGGGAGGGGTGGGAGTTAGAGGAATTTCGGAAGCACAATTTTCGGGGATCTCCGCGACAACGGGAGCGG
>JAZRSM010000064.1:0-5466 GCA_045651545.1 Candidatus Nanosyncoccus sp. | reverse complement strand
GAGGGCTGGAGTGTTATAGCCGGCATCGTAGAGCGCTTGGAACTCGCCATTTGGACCGCCTTTCGGTAGTCTCCAGCCGGCTGGGCAGATAGAATACTCTGTATCAGTATTTGTACTACGTTTGCCATAAGTTGCGGTAGCAGTATACCAGTTATAGTAGTTGCCATATTCTGGGTGGCCGGAGTTACCAGCAACAATATAGTTCATAGTGATAAGACGTTCATAACATCCGGCACTGTTACCGTTGCACCATCTATTCACACTATCGCTCGAAGATGGAATTGTAACGGTTTTGCCCGACGGAAGGTTTGAATCGGCGCTAGTGATAGTAATGTCTTCTAGGCGGAGGTTTTCTGTCATCCAGCATCTACCATCAGCCAATTTCTTGACTTGGTAAGTCTCACCATCGCGCACGTCAACCATGGTATGGGTCGGGACGACGGTGGTTTTGTCAGCCACGGCAGAATATTCGGCCCATGACGTTACATCTCTAGTAGCAGAGGCGGACGGAGTAACTAGGTTGTCGCAAAACTCTGGCCAGTCAGCGAAGCCTTGTAAGGTTTTTAGGGTCCAGATATTGTCCGGTGTGGTATCCTTGATTGGGATGACTTCTGAATAGATCTGATTATAACGTGGAACGTCTACATAAATATGATTCTCGCCAAGCGACGTTTCGATGGTAGTGCAATTTAGTTGTAGGGCGACTTGTTCTGTTCTACTGCATTCGAGTTCCTTATTAGAATAAGTTGATACTGGCGCGCCATTATTCGTTACATCTTCATACTCTGCGGCGGTTAGAAGATAGACATGAGTTTCGATTCCTGGAGTCGTTGAATAGAGTGATGTGGTAATCCGTAAAGTTTCGCCACCGCGTTCAAAAATTGCGGCCGGAGCAAAGTCTAGGTCTGGGCTAGCCGCGTCATCGGCAATTGCCGTATAGAGCACCTTGTTTGAGTAGGTCCCAGCAGCAGTTTCGTAGCCGGCTCGAAGCCCATAATAAGCGGTCAAGATATCTTCGCCAAAGCTATCGGTTTCGGCAATTTTTTGAGCAGGCTGGTCGCTTTCAGGTATGGCAGCGAATTTGTTATCATTCGGTGTTCCATTTTGCATAGTATCATAGTTTGCATCGAAGCCATTTGAGTCAACGAGCGCATCTTCGGAGCTAGAGAAAGCGTATCCCCACCTACCGTTTGTGAGGGCTACTGGATTAGTGAAAGTCCCGGTGGACGTGATTGCTTTATCGTTATTTGTGTTATTAAGTAGAGAGTTGGTCGTGCTATTACTACCAGCCATTTCTAGATATAGTTGATATCCGGTAGTCGAGTTGGTGCCGACATAAATATTCGATGAGACCACCGTCATGAGACCGTTAGCGTCTGGAGTAAGTTCAAGTGGAACTATCTCTGGGACAGAAATCGCAACGATAGAAGCTGGTCGTTCAACTTGGACCATAACTGTTTGGTTTTCCCCAACCTCTTCCGCACTAACGTTCTTAATTGGCAAGGTCGCAAAATGCATAAAAGAGAACAAAAAAGCAGAAACAGAAGCGACAAATAAGCCATTTAATAAGCGTCTACTCTTTTGAATTGTCATTCCCTACGTATCTCCTGTTTTATTATAGCATCATTATAGCACAAGCCTTTTAAAATACATAGTAATTGAGCCCCCCGATTCCGTATTAGACACTAGCTTGACATTATTGACGTGTTGTGCTATAATAAGAGGATGGGACTAGTCCCTAGGAATATTCCACTTCCCTGGATAACAGGGACAACACTTTAAGGGGGTGCTCTTTATGAAAACCAATTTTAACCAAGATGTCGTGGACCGAGTCCAGCAAATTACTGGGCTGACTGGAGAACTGCTCGACTTTACCGTGGCCGCAGCTACAATTACTGCAATCATCGGAAAGTATCCGACAAAGGTAGACATGTGTACCTATATCGGAATGAGCGAGCGCGAAATCGATGCCTTGATGCAAAACGCAATCGATTTTGCTTGGACAGATGAGAGGGATGAAAAAGTATCCTTACGAGGCTGGTTCTCTAGCGTTGGTCTTGACGACAAACCGCGGGCAAAGGCAATGATCTATGCCGTGGCAACGGATTTGGTGACGGAAGGACTGGTAGAAAATAGCACTGACGGCGACGGCCGGGCAAGACAGCTAATTAAAACTATCGCTTCGCCACAGCAAATCCAAACCAAAGCAGCATTTGGCGGATATATGGTAACGCTTGAATACCTGCGCCATATTAGCAGAGGATTTGATACATCCCTGGCTAAATTTATGAAAGGCCGCTATGGCGACCTCAAGAGACATAATGCTCTCGCTGCTTTTGCGGATGTAGTCGCACAAAACAATCCCGAATCATTTGACGATGCAAATTATGGTTTGGTGATAAATAGGCTCCTTGAGCTGCTGAAAATTTGCGACTAAAACTTGGTAAAACCCCACAAAAAGGCTCCGATTAAGTTCGGAGCTCTTTTTTATTGTGCTTTTTGTACTAGGCGCGAGCAAAGTGGGCAAAAGCACGGTTAGCTTCTGCCATGCGGTGACAATCTTCCTTCTTCTTGAAGGCGGCACCGGTTTCGTTGTAGGCATCAACGATTTCGGCCTCGAGGCGCTTGGCATAAGGCATGCCAGAGCGAGCACGAGCAGCTTGGACTAGCCAAGAGAAAGCAAAGTGTTGCTGACGGTGACCAGAAATTGGGAATGGAATCTGGTAGTTAGCACCACCGACACGGCGGGACTTAACTTCAAAATCTGGGCTAATGTTAGCAAGAGCTTTCTCAAAGACTTCAACTGGATCTTCGCTCTTTAGTTTCTTGGCAGCACCTTCGAGAGCAGCGTAAACTGCACGCTCGGCAGCTTGTTTTTTGCCGTCTAGCATAGATTTGTTAATCAAACGCTGAACCAAAATGCTCTGGTATTTGCGATCTGGAGAAACTTTTCTAACTAGAGAAGTAGTAGTTTTGCGTGGCATTATTTACCCTCCTTCTTAGCACCGTATTTAGAACGGCCTTGTTTACGACCTTGGACACCTTGAAGGTCAAGCGTGCCACGGACAATGTGATAACGCAGACCTGGAACATCTGGAACACGACCACCACGGACGAGCACAACAGCGTGCTCCTGAAGATTGTGACCCTCACCACCGATGTAAGCCCAAACTTCCTGACCGTTGGTAAGGCGCACACGAGCAACCTTACGGAGAGCGGAGTTAGGTTTCTTTGGAGTTTTGGTGGTAACCTTGATACAAACGCCACGCTTTAGTGGGGCTGGCTGGTTGTAGTAACGAGTCTTCAAGGTATTAACGATAGAACCTAGAGCTGGAGCTTTGGACTTTTTGGCCGCACTCTTTCTAGGCTTTCTAATCAACTGATTAATAGTTGGCATTAAAATATTCCCTTTTAGATTATATTAGGTTAATTGCTGTTGTCTATCTGTTACAGCAATACAGATAGACGTGAAACTCTTGCGATAATTGTAGCACAGGCATGGAAATAATGCAAGTAATCTTAGCGGTCTCTCATCAAAAAATAACCCCTTGCGGGGTTATTTTTTGATCTATGTAGCTTATTTCTTCAAGACCTTTTTGTCGTATTTGGCAGAACCAAAGGCGAGGATAAGAGTGAAGATGTTTGGGAAGAAGAATAAGCCAATAGCTGTGCCAACGCCACGCTTGAAGGCCTTGGAAAGCTTGCCACAGAGAACAATGTAGCAGATAAGCTCAAAGATAGCCATAGCAGCAACAACAATAGCGAAGGAAATGTCTTTGACTTCTGTGACGTTGCCGGCCGCATCGGTGACAATACCGCCGTTAGCAGTGGCGACGCAAGTGTCAATAAATACAACTATTTCTGCAACAAGCAAGCCCCAGAACCAAGACTTGGCACCGGAAATCTTATAGAGAATATAGACATCGTAAATAGGAATAAGGGCTTTCCAACCTGGCTCGCCAGCCTTCTTGAAAAGTTTCCACATGGCAACAATTAAGAGAATCGCAATGGCGATACCTGCGACGGCGATTACGCCAAATATGCCGCCTAAGATTGCGCCGGCTGCAGCTGCTTCACCAGTGGTGAGGTTTTCTGCTGTTAAACTTGTTGTTAAGTTATTCATTAAAACTCCTTAATTTATGAATAATTTAATATTTAAGCTTATTATATAGTGGTTATGTTTAAAAGTCAAGAAAAATATCGCTAGCGCTTGCTTTTTAGAAATATATTATGGTAAAGTGCGATTATGCGAGGTATCAAATATCATGTCTATACACCAACAGATATTTCTCCTAAGCCAGAGAAAACTGAAGTTATTGTTGCTGAAATAATGGCAAGTTATCTAAAAAATAATATCCGTTTTATTAAGAGAACTCATACTACTACCCCAGACATCCTCGCGATTGAGCTAAATCAGATATGGGAAATTAAAAATATACGAGGTAATAATAAAAACACAATCTCCAGGAACTTAAAAGGAATTTATCGACAATCTGAGAACGTGGTTATTTCGCTTTTTCGCACCAAGATGACGCTAACTGAAGCAATGTCTCAGGCTAGAACAAAACTATCAAATGCTACAAGGCTTAAACGCGTCGTTATAATTTCAAAAGATAAAAAGGTTGTTGTGATAAAGTAAAAACTGTGTTATAATGAAACCACAAAGGTAAATGCGAGGCCGCGAGGTATCAATAGGTTACCTTTATAAGAAGTAGCTCCGAGGAATCGGGCTATTTTTTTAACCTTTTCACAAGTCGGTTCAATCGCAATGGGTAGGATTTGCGTTTGGGTGGGCTATTTGGCGAGGCAGCGAACGCTGAAACCATGGATTTTGCGATAAGTTACATCTGTACGATAATTTGACTGCGTCGCATGTATAACCAAAGCACTCGCGAACTCGGAATTGTTATTTTGTGGCGTGCTAGACCAATAATATCCATAATTGTTTTTTTCGCTTGTGGTGGTCGTCAGACGATAGCCGGCTCTAATAAGAGCTGGCCCACCTGTTATCTTAGATGCTAGGCTATATGTATTATACTCGCTATAAAAATCTTCAAAATTAGTTCTACTAGGCAATACCCAACCTTTGGCGCAAATAGAAATTGTTGTATCTTGTTGTGTCCTGCTCTGAGTACCCTGTCCGGCCGTAGTCGCATACCAGTTATATAATCCACCATCAGAATCCACCATAACCCTAGCCTCATCATATTTATTATCGCTAAAGTTCGTGTTTGGTAGGACCCAGCTTGATTTAACGTCAGAGTCGGCAGGGGTAAGTTCGTAATTAATTAAGGCTAAGTTCTCCGTCATCCAGATTTTACCATCGGCAAGCTTTTTGACCTGGTAAGTTTTGCCGTCACGAGTATCCGTTAGTGTACGAGTTGGGACAACAGCGGTTTTGTCGGCGGCGGAATTGTAGGCGGAACGGGTGGTGACCTCAGAAGCCGCAGAGGCGGATGGGGCTGT
>JAZRSM010000063.1:0-56555 GCA_045651545.1 Candidatus Nanosyncoccus sp. | reverse complement strand
TAACCAATGGATATTCTTTACCATCAGTCCACTTAATAGTTTCTTCGCTTTGAGCGGTCGAGCGAGTCAGGAAAGAGTAGCGCGCGGCTTCATCGGAGAAGACTACAAAGCGGTAATCTTTTGGATGTAAATCTTTTTTACTCATAATTAGAATGATTATATCAGATGTTCAGAAAAAAGTAAAGCCCGAAGTTAATTTCGGGCTTTTTACAACTTTTGCATAGAATTAAAGATTGTTCTTTGTCAGGATGATAGCATTAAGCTTCTCAGATTCTCGCCTTAAGACTTCTATCATTGATTTTTGGCCAGTATATTCTCGCACGAGCTCCAGACATTTCATCTTATTGATTCGTCCTTTTAGTACTAAATACGCCTCAATGTATTCTCTTACTATCATCATACGTTCAGACAAATCATCCGTCTCAACCAAGAGGCCTTCAACATGCGACAAATCGGTCAGCGTCCGAGAGTCATATCTACTCCCTTTCGTCTGGAAATCACTCTTATATATAGCGTCTACTTCATCCCACGTCAGTGTCATCATTGCAAGCTCAGAGATAGGCCATTCGCCTAATACGAGTCCATTATACGCTGCGACCACATCTAAAATAAGCTGGTCTGGAATTTCTGTGATAATACCATCGTTCTTTGCATCCAACCACTTCAAGAGATAAGAATATTTCAAGTTACCCTCGGCTGTTCTAATGCAAATTCTACGATCAAACTCACCAGTCTCATAGTCTAACAAATTCGTCTGTATATATGATACAGCTGTCCGCATTCTACGCACCCCCTTATCAAGGAACCTTGTTTTTAGCAACTCTCATATTTTAACATATAGACTTGCATTTTTCAAGCAGCCATGCTACAATATAATAGTTATTAAATTAATGAAACAACTTTGCGTAATTTTCCTGCGCCGCTTGGGAAACCGGGTATGAGAGCGTGAGAACGCAAAGCGAAGAGAAAGGGAAAAGATGTCAAATATTGACATGAAAGCTCTGCTAGAAGCTGGCGCACATTTTGGCCACAAAACTAGCCGTTGGCACCCAAAGATGGCGCCATACATCCACAGCCGCAAAAACGGCGCACACATTATTAACTTAGAAAAAACCGTTGAAGGTCTAGAAAAAGCTCTTCCAAAGGTTGAAGAAATTGTCAAATCTGGCAAAAAAGTCATGTTTGTCGGCACCAAAAAGCAGATGAAAGACCTCGTCAAAGAGGCTGCTGAGTCCGTTGAGATGCCTTACGTGACCGAACGCTGGGTTGGTGGCACCCTCACTAACTGTGAGACCGTTAATCGCCAGATTAAGAAAGTTAAAGACTTAGAGCGCCGTATGGCTTCTGGCGAACTAGAGAATCGCTATTCTAAGCTTGAAGTTCAACGCTACCAAGAAGAAATCGATCTTCTAAACACTCGCTATGGTGGCATCAAGGAGATGACCGAGCAGCCTGCTGCTATTATCGTTACTGATGCTTCCGAAGACAAGAATGCCGTTAAAGAAGCCAACACGCTTCATATTCCAGTCTTTGCTATTACCGATTCCAATGTCGACCCAACTAACATCGACTACGTTATCCCAGCAAACGACGATTCTATCAAAGCAACCGCTCTTATCCTTGGTTACTTTACCGAAGCTATCAAAAACGCTAAAAAATAATTAATTTAGGAGGCAAAATTATGGCAGACGCAAAAATTTCAATCGAACAAATCAAAAAGCTCAAGGAACTTTCTGGCGTTGGTCTTACCGATGCTAAGAACGCTCTCGTTGAAGCCAAAGGCGACTTTGACAAGGCTCTAGAGGCCATGAGGAAGAAAGGTCTTACCAAGGCTGAGAAACGCGGCGACCGCGAGACTCGCGAAGGCCTTATCGAGTCCTATGTCCACGACGGTCGTATCGGTGCTATCATCGAAGTTAACTGTGAGACCAGCTTCGTCGCTAAGACCGACGAGTTTAAGGACCTAGCCCACAAACTTGCTATGCAGGTAGCTTCTATGGCTCCACTTTATGTCAGCAGTGAAGATATTCCAGCTGACGTCATGGATGCTAAGAAAAAAGAATTTGAAGAGAACTTCAAAGGCCCAGAAAAAATGAAAGATCAAATCATCGGCGGCCAAGTCAAAAAAGCTTTCGCCGACAAGGTTCTCTTAGACCAGCCTTACATCTTGGATGACACCAAAACTGTCGCTCAGTTTATTAAAGACGCTATTGCTAAGACAGGTGAAAACATCACCGTTCGCCAGTTCAAGCGCATTGAACTCGGTGTTACCGAATAATCTCGGCAAAACATTCAAAAAAAGCCCCACACGGGGCTTTTTTGATATTCACAGCTCTTTATAAACTGAAGAAGAAGGGAAGATTCAGAACTATTTAGCTACGCAACGAACGGACTGCCCCTCTGTTTTATAAGCATTGCCAACTGGATTAAACCATTTATCATTATTAAAAGTAAACCGCCTGACAGCCACCTCCGAATTTGCTCCAGCAGTCCAAGATTCATTATATGTGCCCTGCTTATGCGATGCACCAGAAGCGCGATTCACAGCTCCTGAATGCGGAACACTGAATGGGAACTTATGGAGGGTATAATTCGCACGATTATCTGCTTGACCACCATCGGTCAAAGTTAATCCGTAAACATTTCTGGTCAGATTAAGCCAAGAGCCATCACCTGTATATGTCGGGAGCTCCCAACCCCTTGGACAAATATCTTCAGTCGCCACATTATTCGGTGGCTCTTGATAGCTATTAGCAGTTTTACTTCCTAATACAGCCGTATACCAGTTATAGTATGTTCCAATTTCTTGATTTTCCCCAGTTTGACTTTCTACGGCAGAATAAGTATTCTCTTTAGCACCATTAGTTGAACGTGACAACCAGCGGTCGGAATAAGCACCAGCCGTAGCACCTTCATACCAGCAAATCCGTTCACTCACATTATCGGAGCAGTTCTCATTAATCTCGTCTCCCGTCGGGGTTCCATTTAGCGCCTGTGTAGCATGTGCCGCAGTTTTAGTTGCCTGGACATTCGTGTCTGCACTCGTAAATTGGTGGCCCTCCTTGAAGTTCAGTGCCAAGTTTTCCGTCATCCAACAATTCCCATCAGCAAGCTTACGCACAGTATAGCTGACTTTCCTCGTAGCTTCCTCATTGTTTTCAACAAAGACAGAATCGCGATTATCTATTAGTGTTGTCTCTGGCACGTAATCGGTCTCACCTAGATGATTTGGATAGTAAGTAGCCGTGCCTGTATCCGCATAAGTTGCTCTAGGATAAGAATGGACGGTAGAGTCAGAGAAGGTAGAGCCATTATAAACTTGGTTACTTGGCGTCGTCACATACTTTACGTCGTTACAAATATCCGCTGTCATGTCTTGCATGTAGACGATATTATAAAAGTTTGCCACATAAGAGAATTCTTTCTCGTAGTGCTCGCCATAAGCTGGCACATTTACATAAACATAGTAATCGCCAATTGGCTTAGCCACGTTTGTACAAGTTAGTTCTAGATAATTATTAGCTGTTCTACTACAAGACATCTTGGACGTTGCTACTGTTGCCCAATCTAGCGTGTTGTTATTAGCCGCCGTCCGTTCTGCCGCTGTTAATATATAAGCGTCTGCTTCTATCGTGCTAGCTGTAGAATATAGCGTAGTCGTAATTAATAGCGTATCACCGCCATCAATGGATGGGGTTTCTTCTGGAGAAACATATAGCGCGTGTCTAGCACTTGCATCCGCAATGCCCGTATAGAGCACCTTATTAGTATAAGAGCCAGAAGCCGCCGTATAGTTTGCTCTAGCACCATAATACACATTAAATGTATTCGGGTTGCCAGAATTACCAACCGTCGTCTTAGAGATTAGCTGCGACTCAGACGCACTAGTTGGCACCGCTGCAAATTTAGCCAAGGTAGGAGTGGCGCTTTCCATTGTAGAATAGCTATCATCAAAACCGTTAGTGGCATCCACAGAAGCAGCATCACTCTTTCTCATGGCATATCCCCAAGTATTATCAGTCAAAGCCACTGGAACCTTAAACGTCCCAGAAGAATGTAATCTGTAGTTATCGTTAGAAGCGTGCACTAAATCATTCGTGATAGAATTAGTGCCAGTCATACCCAGGTAAATCTTATAGCCGTTAGGAGAATTAGTCTCTGCCTGCACTGTAGCTTCTCCCACCGTCATCGCGCCAGATGGCGCAGCAGAAAGACTGAGAGTAACGTTTGGTGTGACCGTGAGAGTCATAGAGTAAGCACTAGCCGTCACGGCGGCAGAAACTACTGAATCTGCTGCATTAGACATATTTACTGGAGCAAAAATAGACGAAGCAAGAAAACTAGCCACAAAGGCTAGCGCAAAAACTGGAGCTACTCCTACAAATATTTTTGTGAATTTATTACCCGGCCGAAGACCTATCTTCTTGCCAGACTTTCTTGTTCCAAAATGGCGCACTGCGTTTCTCCTATCTCTTTTTTGTATACTCTATCTGCATCCATCATGAATGCTATCACAAACCCATTATAGCACGAGCTTTTTCAAAAGCGCAAGCATTTTTTTATAAAAAATATGTTATAATAACACTTATTATGCAAAGCAAAAAACGTCTTGAATCCTTAAAAGCTGACTTTTTTGATGCTTGGGAAAAGCTCAAATTAGACGATGATTTAAAAAACTTAGAGGAGCTAGAAAATGCTGTCGCCAACCCCGAAATCTGGAAAAATCCCGACATAGCCAGAGAAAAAAACGAAAAACTTGCCCATCTAAAAGATAAAGTTAACTCCTGGCAAGTCCTAAAGATGCAAATCACCGACATTACCGAGCTTCTAGAGCTCGGCGAAGCAGACTTAGCCGCAGAAATCGACACCCAAATCACTGCTATGGAAACAAATTTCAACGAACTAAAACAAAGCCTTAAGCTCACTGGACCCTACGATCATAACGACGCCATTATCAGAATCACCGCTGGCGCTGGCGGCACCGAGGCCATGGATTGGGCGGGAATGCTAGAGCGCATGTATTTAAGATTTTTTGAGAAAAAAGGCTTTAAGGCTAGCCTACTAGAAAAAACCGCTGGGGAAGAAGCTGGTATCAAGACCGCTGTCTACGAAGTTTCTGGCACTGACGTTTATGGCACACTTAAAAGCGAACATGGCACTCATCGCCTCGTTCGTCTTAGTCCCTTTAACGCTGATAATCTCCGTCAAACTTCCTTTTCATTAGTAGAAATTCTTCCTATCATTAAAAACGACAACGAAGTTAAAATCGACGAAAAAGACCTCCGCATCGACGTCTATCACTCTGGTGGACATGGTGGTCAAAGCGTCAACACTACTAATTCCGCCGTCCGCATTACCCATCTCCCGACCAACACCGTTGTCGCTATCCAAAACGAGCGCAGCCAACTCCAAAACAAAGAAAAGGCCATGGAAATATTGCGTGGTAAACTCGCCCAAATGCAAATCGAGCAGCAAGCCGAAAGCATAGATAAGTTACGTGCTGGCGAATCCGCTTCTTGGGGGCAGCAAATCAGAAATTACGTCATGCAACCATACAAGCTCGTCAAAGATACTCGTACCAAATACGAAGAGACCGATGTTGATACTGTCCTAGACGGCAGAATTGACGGTTTCATCAACGCTTTTCTCGATGCGTCTATTTCTGCGAGTTAAAATCAACATCGCCATAAACGCGTAGGTATAACCCGTTTCCCAAATAAACATCGTATCCCACATTGTATTCCATTTTGTCGAATATCCCGTAATGTAAATTACTCCGTATAGTAAAAATGCTATCGTCGCTTTAGTTGCGACGTCATCTTTTAATCTAGCGATTCTTAATCTTTCTAAGCCCATACAAAACATCGCCACAAACATCGTTCTAGCAAAACCAATATGAGCATTCACGAATATCTCTTTTATCTCAGGTGAAACAAAATTTACATGTGGAGATATCGATAACCCAATAAAGCCAATCACCTCAACTAGACCCAACACAAACCATATCGGGGAAAAATATTTTCGCACATGTATATAATATCTAAGTAGTAGCCCCGCAATCACAAAATTACATACTGCAAACAAAACCGAGCTCCAAAGCTGCAATCCTACATATCGCGAAATCGTTAAAGTCAAATCCCAAAAATGTCCTCCAAAGAGCCAATAATATCCAATAATTATTATCTGCGAAAACGCAAAAATCACTGGTGCCGCCGCAAGCCCAATATTTGGCTTCTTTAAATCAGCAATCGTAAATTTTCTCACACTTATTTTCCTCATATCTTTATTATAACATTTTTGTTGCAACGATGTTTAGCTTATGGTAATATAAACTTATATGATATTACTCGATCAAGTGTCCAAAACTTACCGGGGCGACCCTCGTCCTGCGCTTGACCATGTTTCGCTCCATATTGAGCCAAACGAATTTGCCTTTTTAGTTGGACGTTCTGGCGCTGGTAAATCCACTTTACTTAAGATGATTACCAAGGAAGAACTACCTGACTCCGGCAAAATTATCGTTGGTGGCATTGACCTAGATTATGTTAAGAAACGCTATATTCCGCATTATCGTCGCCGTCTAGGTGTTGTATTCCAAGATTACAAACTATTGCCATCTCGCACCGTTTACGAAAACGTTGCTTTCGCCCTAGAAATCGCCGGTATGAGCAACAGGGAAATAGATAAAACCGTTCCAAAAGTTCTAGAGCTCGTCGAACTATCAGATGTAGCTCGTAAGTTCCCGCGCGAACTCTCTGGTGGACAAAGACAACGTGTCTCTATCGCGCGTTCCGTTGCTCGCCAACCTAAGATTCTTATCGCCGACGAGCCTACTGGTAACCTCGACAAAATTACCAAAGCCGAAATTATCAACCTCCTGCAAAAAATTAATGATTTTGGCACCACCGTCCTTGTCACTACCCACGATGAAAACATCGTGAACAACCTTCAAAAACGCGTTATCACACTTAAAAACGGCAAAATCGTTTCCGACCAGAAAAACCGTGGTATCTACGAGCTTGATGGAAGTCCTAAGTTAGTTAAGCCTGCTCCACGTGTCATCAGAACCGAAACCTTGGTCGTACCATCAGCCACACCAGTTGCACCAGTTACACCAACCGTCGAGACAGAACCAAAACTAGAGCCAAAGCAGAAGATTAAAACGCCAGCATATAATATTATGTCACGCCCCGCACGTCCTGCAACTAAGCCTGCCAATATGCGCGATCCAAGACGCTATCGTCCAGGGAGGGTAATCTAATGGGAAACAAGAAAAAAACCGCCACCAAGAAAAACTTAAAAACCATGAGTAAGAATACTGGCGCCCAAAAAATGCGCAGCACTTCTCGCATTTTTAAATATGGTGCGATTAGTTTTACTAGAAATATTTGGCTTTCTGTCGCCGCTACGCTTGTTATGAGCATTACTCTGATTATTCTGTTTATCACGGTTATCGCTAGTGGTATTCTAGCTTCCACTGCCGACACTATGCGCGAAAAAATTGACATCACAATTTATCTAAAGCCAGGCACTCCAACCACTACGTTATCCACTATGGCCGCCACACTCTCTGCCGACGACAACGTCAAAAGCGTCAACGTTTCTACATCAGAAGAAGAATACGAAAGTTTCCTCAGAGAAAACGCCGACAACGAAGATTTACTTAATGCTCTCTCCGACGAATCCGGCGAGATGCGCGCCAAGATGATTGAACGCATGCAATCCACCATCAGGATTAAAGTTAATGACATTGATGATCTTACTAGTATTAAACATATTGTTAACACTGACCGCAATTTTATTGTTAATATCGACCCAAGTAATCCCCCAACTTACGATGTCAACCGTGCCGAAATCGAAACTATCACCAGCTGGGCTAACGTCGCTAGAAACGGTGGTATTATCCTATCCGTCGTATTCCTAACCATTTCTATTTTGGTTATCTTTAATACTATCCGCATGGCAATCTTCTCTCGCCGCGAAGAAATCTACATGATGCGTCTAGTTGGCGCCGACAACACCTTTATCCGTGGGCCATTCATTATTGAGGCGCAGATTTCTGGAATTATTTCTGGCATTATCGCCACCACCGTTGGCTTCTTTGGTTTCCGCGCACTCGCTCCGCACCTAGAAAATTATGGTATTAACATTTCCCAAATCTCAAATGCCCTCGACAGTAGTTTTCTTGTAGTAGTGTATCTAATTGCTATGGGTATTGGTATCGTTATTGGCACATTGAGCTCCGTCCTAGCTCTTTCTAAATACTTAAACAGTTCGCCAAAACGCACTCGTATCAAGAAATAGTTATCTTCCTCTTGATTTTTCATTCCGCTTATGCTATTGTTAAACTATGAAAGCTCTCAAAATAAACATTCTTAAACTTTTTGTCCCCGTCCTTGTATTGACATTGGCTATTTCTTCTATTACTAATCCAGGCAACGCTTTTGCTGATTATGCCATCTGTTCTTCTGACGCTTGTAAAGCTGCTCAAGCCGCCGAAAACGAACTCCGTCAAAAAGCCAACGACGCGGTCAATGATGCTAAAACCGTTGAAGGCGAAATCGCCAAGCTTGACGCCGAAATTGCCGCTATTCAAGCCAATATTGACACGAGCATCGCTATGGTAAACGACCTAAAAGCCCAAATTAAGCAAACTGAGGAACGCCTCGATAATCAACAAATCGGTCTAGCTAGCTTACTCGTCCAAATGCACTTCGATCACGACACTGACCCTATTTCTATTCTTGCCAGCTCTAAATCTCTTTCTGACTATGCCGAAAAACAAGCTCGCGCTGACACTATTAAAGCACAAATCGCCGCAGGAATTGAAACTATTAAGGATCTAAAAGAAGACCTAGAAGGTCAGAAAGCCGATGTTGAAAGATTAATTGAAGAGCAAGAAGGTCAACGCACTGCTATCGCCGAAAAACGTAACGAACAACAACGCATCGCCACCCAGTATCGCGACAATGCTGCTGCTTTCTCGGCCGACGCCGACGCTAAGCACCAAGAAATGCTCGCCCAAGTTGAGTGGATTCGCGAACAAATTCACAACGCCGGTAATATCGGCGGTCCACGCAGCACCGCTGGTAACGATACCTACCCATGGCGTAATGGTTGTATGTATGAAGGTCTTGGACCTTGGGCAGTAGTTAACTGGAAATCTGGTGGTTATGGCGGACTTTATTGTCAATGTGTTGACTATACTGGTTGGAAAATCTATGAATACACCCACGGCCAAGTTAACGCCGAAACCTGGGGTAATGCTAACATGTGGGCTAGCTCTGCCCGTCGTTATAGCAAAATCTGGGTAGACAGTATCCCAGACGCTAATACAGTCGCCGTGTCCGGTTATGGTGGCTACGGCCACGTCATGTGGGTAGAGTCTGTCAATCCTGACGGCACTCTTAATATCTCTGAATACAACTGGTATCCATATGTCTTTTCTACTGGCGTCGTCACTAACCCATCCGGCTTACTTTATATCCACTTAGACAATTATCATTAATACTTTTGTGTTAAAATAAAGTAATGACCAAGCCAGAAGCTAGAAAAATTAATCTCGGCAACGCTATCGTCATAGCCGGCGTCACGCTTGTTATCGGTATTTTTGTTGGTATCAACTGGAACAACATCGCTGGAAATTTCTTACCATACCTCGGATTCAAAACTAGCTCAGCCAACGATTGGAGCGCACTCGACGAAGTTTATACAGAGCTTTCTCGTAAATACGACGGCGCCGTCGATAAGTCTGCCGCTATCGAAGGCGCTAAAAAGGGAATCGCTGCTTCCGTTGGCGACGTCTATACTACTTACATGACTGCCGAAGAAGCCACCGACTTTAATAAGTCGCTCCATGGTGACGTCGGCTCTGGTATCGGCATTGTCCTAGCTAAGCGCGACGGCTACATTCGCATAGTTCGCACCCTCCCAGACAACCCTGCTAGTCGCGCTGGTGTTCTAGCTGGTGATATTATTTACAAAGTTAACGGTGAGGCAGTTTATAATCTAGACGCCGACAGTATCGCCACTAAACTCCGCGGCGCATCTGGCACCGAAGTAGAACTTAGTGTCGTCCGTGATGGCGAAGAAAAATCTTTCAAACTCACTCGTGAGCCGATCAACAATGTCTCTGCCTACGTCGATTATGATGGCAATACTGCCATTGTCCATGTCACCCGTTTCGACAACGATACTGGCACTATCATTCGTGATTTCACAAAAGAATTTAGCGGTAAGGGAATTAATAAAGTTATTCTAGATTTGCGCGATAATGGTGGTGGCTACGTTAGCGCCGCTAGAGACTTACTTAGCCTCTGGATTGATAGTAAAGCTGTTCTTATTCAAAAATCCAGTAAACTTCCAGATGATACTGCCTATGCCGCCCACGGCCAAGCTACGCTTTCTGATATGAAGACCGTTGTTCTCGTTAATGGAAGCACTGCTTCCGCCTCAGAAATCGTTGCTGGTGCCCTCAAGGATTATGGTAAGGCCACTATCATCGGCGAAACCACCTACGGCAAAGGCGTCGTTCAACAGCTCGTTAACTTGTCTGGTGGTACACTCCTTAAAGTTACTACCGCCCACTGGTACACTCCAAACGGCAACACCATTAACGGCACTGGCATTACCCCAGATATTGAAGTTGTCCGCTCCTACGACGACATCAATAAAAATCGCGACCCACAACTCGACAAAGCTCTTACCTACTAGTAAAATCCCTTAGTTTTTGCTATAATATACATAATATATGGTCGTAAAAGTCTATTCTACTAGCTGGTGTCCTTATTGCCATGTCCTCATGGATTGGCTGGATGAGCTCGGCGTGAAATATGAGGAAATTGACGCCGAAGGCATGCCAGACATCCAATCTGTCCCTATGACCGAAATCGGCGACGTTAAGATTGTCGGTTTAAACCGCCCCGCCATTAAAAAGGCTCTAAAAGCCGAAGGACTCCTCAAATGAAAAAGAATATTGTCTTCATCCATGGTTTTCGTGGTAGCGCACTTGGACTAGAAAAAGTTGCTGAGTTTTTTGACAAGAAAAATTACAATATTTATGTTCCAGACATTCCTCCAGCAGGGGACGAATCACTCCCAGAATATTCTCCACGTCTTTATACTCGCTGGCTCGCCAACTACATTAAAAGCAACGATATCAAAAAGCCTATCATAGTCGGACACTCCATGGGCTCCATTATCGCTGCCGCCATGGCTGAGCGTTACCCAGAGCTAATCGACAAAAAAGTCATCTTTATGTCGCCAATTTCTACCCATCCATCCAAATTCTATAGGTTCATCAGCCCACTCTCTGTCCTACTACCCAATAAGGCTATTAGCTACATCACGACCAAGTATCTCTTTATCCCAAAAGACAAACATCTTTTTAAGGAAACCTTACTTCTAACTAAACATTGTGGCGCCAATTATTGCCGAAGATTTGACGTCTATAAAGCCGCCAAATTCTCTACCCACTATGCTATTCCTGATTTCACTTTTGACGACAGGGAATGTTACATTATCGCTGGTGCCAAAGACCGCCTTATTCCAAGGAAAAAAACTGACATTTTAGCATCCGATTCAAATGCCGAGCTTGTCTATATTGACAACGCTGGACACCTTATCAACTACGAAACTCCAAAGCGCGTCGCCGACCTTATTAAACGTTTTATAAAAGCCTAATTTATAGAACTCTAATCTTTTTTATCTGCAGCTCTTGTAGTTTCAATCGCAATTTTATAAATCTCTTCAAACCTGTTCAAGGTTCTGTTAATATCGTGCTTTTTTGCCACTTCAATACTACCCGCGCTATACATCTCACGTAGTTTAGCGTCGCTCAGAATTTTCACCATCGCATTCGCCATCTGGCGAATTTTTCCTGGCTTGCACAAGATGCCATTTTTCTTGTTCTGGCATAGCTCTCGCACCGCTCCCGCATCCACCGCAATCAGTGGCAGCCCAGTCGCCGCCGCCTCAATCAAAACAATTCCTTGCGTTTCCGTTTCACTCGCTGTCGCAAATACCGTTCCTGTTTTATAAATTTCATACAAATCTGGTGGCATTACGCGCCCCAAGAATTTAACTTTATCTTCTATGCCTTTTTCCTTGGCTAGCTTTATTAGTCCAATTCTCGCCGTTCCATCCCCTACAATCAAAAGTTCCGCATTTGGAACCTTGAGCGCCGCCATAGAAAAAGCCTCAACCACATTTTCAATCGATTTTTCTGGGTCTACGCGTCCTACATAGAGGACTCTTGGCTTTTTCATATCGATGTCGTATTTCCGTAAAATATCCATTCTCGGTTTTCCAGGCTTAAAGCTAGACAGATCTACCCCATTCGACAATGCTTCCACTGATACTTTAAATCTCTTTCTATTTTTCGGAATCAAATCTCCAATCGCCATTTCTGTCGGCATCGTCGCATACTCGCTATGTTTCAAAAAACTTGCCATATAAGCTCTCACTGCCGCATCAACTGGCTTTTTCACAGGCTTTAAGAACTTAAACTGCCCCGTCACATTGTCTGGGTAAGCATGCCCCGTTGTCACTAGCGGCACGTCATTTTTTCTTACATAATGCATAATGGCTAGCGCAATTGTTTCCGCCGTCTGTAGATGTATTACATCGGGCTTAAATTCATCTAGGACCTTTTTGATTTCGAATGGCGCCCTAGTTGCCCACCAAATTCCATGCTTATACGCAAGTCTTGGCATTGGCATGCCAAGAAATTCCTTTTTCTCCGGTACAGCATGAATTTGGTCAGGATAGAACGGGAATTTCGCCGACGTAAGATGAACGGTTTTTATACTATGCTTACCATCACTACATTTTTCATAACTCACAGTATATTTACCGTTAAAACTCGGCGCTATGACTAGGACTTCATGTCCACGCTGCGCTAGCCCTAGCGCTAGGTTATGCGAAAAAACTGCCACCCCGTTTGTCATCGGATAGTAGATATCAGAGGCAATCGCTATTTTCATGTTATAATTATACCATGAAAAAGAAGAAGGTTTCAGGTAGCGTCACCGTTAATCGCCGTGCTAGATTTGATTATGCACTCGGCGAAGAACTTGTTTGTGGTATGAGTCTAAACGGCCTAGAAGTTCGTGCTATCCGTGACCATCACGTCCAGTTAAAGGGCGCTTTTGTAACACTTAGAAACGGGGAATTATGGCTAAATAATCTTACGCTTGGCGCAGAAACCGTTCGTAATATTAGGCTACTCGTCACCAAGCGCCAACTTCGTGACCTTGCTCGTGCCCGTCAAGACGGTTACAGTATTGTTCCAACTAAGCTTCTTGGCGGTGGACGCCATATTAAACTAGTCGTTGCTACCGCTCGCGGCAAGAAAAAATATGACAAGCGCGAAACTATCAAAAAACGCGATTACGACAGAGGACGCTCATAATGTCAAGTTATAATATATTTTCATGGAATGTCAATGGCATTCGCGCCGTTACCAGGAAGGGTGCCTTACAAGATTTCCTAGACGCTAAAAATCCTGACATTTTATGCATCCAGGAAACCAAAGCTAAAAAAGACCAGTCCGAAATCGACCTACCAGAATACGAAGAAATCTGGAATAGCGCTGTTCGCCCGGGCTATTCTGGCACCGCCATTTTTACCAAAGAAAAACCACTCCAAGTTATTCAGGGTTTTAGTGAGAATATTAATAGCGGCTATAACTGGGAAGATGACCAACATGGCAGCCCACTGAGCGAGGGAAGAGTCCTCGCTGCCGAATATTCTGAGTTCTTCCTGGTCACCGTCTATACGCCTAATAGTAAGCCAGACCTTTCCAGACTAAAACTTCGCGAGCTCCTTTGGGACCCTGCCTTCTTACGCTACTTAAAGGAACTAGAAAAAACTAAGCCTGTCGTCGTCTGTGGCGATTTTAACGCCGCCCATACCGAAATCGACCTTGCTAGGCCTAAAGACAACGAAGAAAACGCTGGCTACACCAAGGAAGAGCGCCAGGGAATTACTAACCTTATTAGCGCTGGCTTTATTGACACCTTCCGTGCACTTCATCCTACCGAACAAAAATACACCTGGTGGGCTTGGCGGGCTCGCGCTCGCGAAAGAAATATCGGCTGGCGCATTGATTACTTCTTTATTAGTAAATCTCTAGAAAAAAATCTCAAATCTGCCGAAATTCATGATGAAATATCGGGCTCCGATCATTGCCCAGTTTCTATTACGCTGGAGTTTTAATATGGAAAAATACGATTACTGGCAAAAGAACCAAGACTTAAAGCTCTACGAGGATTTAAGTTGGAATATTCCCGAACAAAAAACTGGCACTTTTAATATCATCGGCGGAAATTCTGGCAGCTTTTCTTCCGTCGTTCGCTCCGCCGAATACCTGCTAAAAACTTTCCCAGTTAAAAAACTAAATCTCCTCCTTCCAGAAAGCCTCAAATCCAAAGTTCCACCTCTTCCAGAAATCACCTTTCTCTCCGCCACCGAGTCTGGATCTTTTGACAAATCCTATCTACTTAATGAATTTGTCGCATCCGCCGACTCTTCCATCCTCATCGGTGATTTCTCCAAAAACAGCGCCACTTGTATCGCCATTTCCGACGCCATCAAAAACAGCGAAAAGCCTGTTCTCTTAACACGCGATAGTATTGACCTCGTTCTGCCAGAACTACCAAATCTCATCGAGAGAGACAACCTTTTCTTAGTCGGTTCACTTGCCCAAATCCAAAAAGTTTTTCGCGCCGTTTATTATCCTAAGGTTCTACTTCTTTCCATGCCAATTCTACCTATCGTTGAGGCTCTTCACAAATTCACATTAAGTTATAACGTCACAATCTTAACTTACGCTTGTGATCAAATTATCGTCGCAAACGGCGGTAAAATCATCACTACGCCACTAGAAAAAACGAACTTTAGCCCTATCACACTTTGGTCTGGCAATCTCGCCATCAATATTGCCGCTAATAATTGTTTTTCGGCCGGAAAGCCACTCGAAGCCACTGCTTTCAGTATCAACTATTCACCAAAAGATTTATAAACACCGAGCAGTTTTTCAATCTGCGTCGATTGTAAAATTTCTTTTCTGTGCGCTAGCATTACTTGACTCATTTTTTCTATTCGTGACGATTCGCGCGCCAAGTTATCAAGCGCCCTCGCCATTTCTCTTGGACTTGGACCGCCCGCCATCACATATCCACCCTCTGGCGCCGATTCCTTCATGTCCAGATCACAGAAGAATACTGGCAGCCCTGTCGCTTCCGCCTCTAGTAACGTTAGTCCCTGTGTATCGAATCCAAACGACACCGTAGCAGAAATATGTTGCCCCAACATTTTGTCTAGGACTTCTTCGTGTGGCACCCGTCCATAAAACACGCATTTATCTTTCATACCATTTTTCATTACAAATTTCTGCGCTAGAGACAAAGCATTACCATCACCACATGCCGAGAAGAAATACGGCATCTTCATTAAACTAAGCGCTTCAAGAAACGGCATAATCCTTTTTTCATGAGACAACCTACTATTCCAAAAAATCCTAAGTACATCACCCTCTGCATATTTTCGCACCAAATCACTCCCCATTTTTTCTGCGCGCGCATCTATCTCTGCCACCGCCTCATCTGCTACTCCGTTCGACACTACCGTAATTGGCTTCTTTACACCATATTTTTTGAGCCTCTTCGCAAAATGCTCAGACGGCGTAATAACCTTATCCGCATAATTGGCATGATTTACCATTAGCGTCCACATTTTAGCCGTCGCCACTGTATCCGCCAAGTTCTTATCGCGCTTAACTACAATCGGATGCGGAATATACCGTCCGTGTAAAAAACACAGCAAGCATCCAGTAATCGTCTTAAACGGATGTGGAATATTTATCTTCACTGCCATATCTTCTCGACCATGCATCGTCTGAACTAACGGCTTTTCAAATCTCCGTGCTAGTTTCATTCCCGCAATCGAACAACTCGCCTCATAGTGCACGTGTACAATATCAAAATCAAATTTCGGATATTCACTTAACACTGCTTTAATCACTTTTTCCGGGCGCTTCGATACTGGCGCACCGTTTAACTTTAAGAATTTATGTGTCGGCACAATTTTGACATCTGTATCTTTCGTAGAATCACTAAATCCAGGCGCAAATACCGTCACCTCGTGTCCTAGCTTTTTTAGGCTTTCTTTTTGCGCATTTATCGACGACGGAATCCCTCCAGGCACTTCCAAAAATACGTCCGTAAAAATCGCAATTTTCATATTTTTATTATAGCACGGCTTACGTTAAGCTTTTATGCTATAATCTTTTATATGATATAGCGTGGAGTAAAAACAACTATATTCTAATCTATATTTTAATACCCAACTTGAAGGAGGAAATTATGTTTGATTTGAAAGGACAAGTAGCCGTCGTTACAGGAGCCAGCTCTGGCTTGGGCAAGCAAATGGCTAGAGGATTTGCCAAGCAAGGCGCAAATCTCGCTATCTTAGCTCGCCGCGTAGAAAGGCTAGAAGAATTTGCCGAAGAATTGAAGAAGGAATATAAGGTTAAAGTCTTGCCGGTTCAGTGTGACGTCACTTCTACTGACAGTATTAACGCCGCCGCAGAGGCCGTCGAAAAAGAATATGGCAAAGTCGATATTTTGCTAAACTGCGCCGGCTCTTCCAAAGACAAAGGCGTCTTAGACATGAAAGACGACGAATGGGACTTCACTATTGCAACCGACGAAACATCCGTCTTTAAGATGACTCGTGCTTTTGGCAACATCATGAAGAAAAAGAAATATGGGCGCATTATCAATATTGCTTCCATGTACGGCCTAGTTGGCAACACCGAGATTCCAACCATCGCTTATCACGCATCAAAAGGCGCCGTGATCAACTTCACTCGCGCCGCTGCTGCCGAGCTCGCATTAGACGGCATTACAGTTAACGCTATTTGCCCAGGCTATTTCTATACTGAGCTCACCCAGCCAGTTCTAGATACCGACACCTTCCAGCAGTTCGCCAAGGTTCATGTCCCAATGCAGCGCTATGGCAAAGAAGGGGAATTAAACGCCGCCGCAATCTTCCTAGCCTCAAAAGAAGCTAGCTATGTTACCGGCGCCATCATTCCAGTTGATGGTGGCTACACTGCCGTCTAAAAACTGTTGACAATGCTTATCGCTTATGCTAAACTAAAAACGTAGAGTTGAGTTTCGCCCCCGTCACGTTCGGGGGTTTTATGATTCTAGGCTTTATGCTATAATATTACTATTGGGCGAATGGCGGAACTGGTAGACGCGCTAGACTCAAAATCTTGTGGTAGCAATACCGTGAGGGTTCAAGTCCCTCTTCGCCCACCATTTTAGGTGGAATATGAAGAAAGAAAAAGAAATCAAGAAAAGTAGCATTAAAAGCCTGATTATTAGCATTTCGGCCTTTATAATACTACTTTTTTTGACTTTTTGGCTCATCTTCAAAGATCAAGATTTAAGCAAAATTTTTGGCATCGTAGATAATGCCAACCCTTGGTGGCTCATTGGTGGTTTACTCCTAATGCTAGGCTACTTTCTCATGCAGGCCTGGAATGTTAAGAGCATCCTTAACACTCTCGGTGAAAAGATCACCTTAAAAAAGATGCTCAAATTTACTCTAATTGAGTTTTTCTTCTGTGCTATGACACCTAGCGCCACCGGTGGACAACCTGTAGAAATCTATTACATGAGCAAAGAAGGTATCCCTGCCTCTAAATCTACTCTCGCCATCTTCGTTCAGCTTTGCGGCTATCAAATCGCCGTCATGACACTTGGTATTATTTCTGTCCTCTTCTTACCATACAAGTTGCCTCCAGGCGTCTTCATGTTCTTCACTATTGGGCTCTTAATTAACGGCGTCGCCTTACTGGTATTACTGTCCTGCGTTTTCTTACCTAAAATTGCTCAATTCGTAGCACGAGGAATTGTCAAAATTGCCGAAAAATTCCATTTTAAACGCGCTGAAAAGCTAGAAGAAAACTTAAACGCTGGCCTAGAAAAATATGCCGAAAATGCCACCTATATTAAGAAACATAAAAAAGAATTCTTTATTGCCGTCGCTCGCGTTTTCGGACAAGTTGCACTTTACTTCCTCGTACCATTCTGCATCTACAAATCTTTTGGTCTCTCCGAGCACAATATTATTGAACTCTTTGCCATGCAATCCGTCCTCTTTATTGCCACTGCAGGCTTTCCAATTCCAGGTGCCGTTGGTCTCTCCGAAACAGTCTTCCTCGCGCTTTACGCTTCCGTATTTGGCGAAGAGCTTGTCAGCTCTGCCATGCTCCTAAATCGCGGTGTCACCTTCTACGGTTTCGTCATCGTCGCTCTGTTAGTAGTATTAGGCAATATTGTCTGGCTTAAATTCCGTAAAGAAAAAACCGAGAAATAACCATGGATTCCACCAAGAAAACTATCTATTATAATTCTTTCTCCGATGATTTTATTGCAACCAAAAATCAGTCAAAAACCGTTCCAGAAAACTATAAATTTATCAAGAAAAATCCGTTCGCTATCGTCTTTGGAGCAATTTTATTCGTAATTTTTAAGCTTATTGCGCGCTTTTATGCCCACTTCGCCTTACATCTTCAGATCGTAGGGAAAGATAAGTTAAAATCCTACGTTAAATCGACAAAAAACGGCTATTATATTTACGCCAACCATGTCTTACCTTACGGCGACGTTTATAATCCTGCTCTATATAATCCTGTCCACCCCTATTATATTTGCGACAGCTCCAATCTTGGCATCCCAGTTCTCGGTCCGCTTTTACCATACGTCGGCGCTTTACCAATTCCAGACTCTATTCGTGGCAAGAAGAATCTTTTCGACGCTATTTCTGCCCGCGCTAAGCGGGGAAAAGCCATCATTATTTATCCCGAAGCTCACGTCTGGCCATATTATACTGATATTCGCCCATTCGAGGCCACTGGATTTAATTTTCCAGTTCGCGATAATCTGCCAATTTTTACCGCTACCACCACCTTCCAGCCACGCAAAGCTAAGCATAAAACCAAGTATCAGAATAAAAAACCTCGCGTCACTATTTATATCGACGGCCCATTCTATCCAGATGAGTCCCTAGACAAAAAAGCCAGAATTGCAACCTTGCATGACCAAGCTTACAAAACACTCACTTCTCGCGTCAAACTTTCTACTTACAAATATATTACTTACGAAAAGCGCGATAATTAGCAATATCCCACTCGGAAAACTTATAGTCTAATTTCTTACCATAAGCCTTCTCATAAGCCCGACATTTTTCTAAGTAATCTTGGGCACACATATCTACGCTATTCTGCCTGACCGACTTATTATCATCTGGATAAATCGTCGGTAAAATATGTACCACGTATTTTGATTCAAAAAATTCATCATTATCAGGCTTATCCGTGTCCAAAATCTCTACAAAGCACGGCACAATTGGCACATCCATTTCCGCTGCAAAATAAAATGCACCACGCTTATTCGGTCTAGGCTTCCGATAGTTAAACCACATCTCTTCTTCTGGATAAATCAGCACTGGGTGTCCACTATTTAGCGTTTCACCCATCCTCCGCATAAATTCACCCCTGATATAATTTGCACTTTTACAAACCGGAATATGATTAAGATAATTAAATAAATCACCAATCACCCCCTCCGCCGCAAGATTCGTCGCCTGAACTACAATCGCAGCTTCTTTATTGTAAGCCTTTTTGATCACCTTCTTGATACATAGATTATCTAGCGGATTAAAATGGTTACTCGTCACGATAAAACGCCCGTTTGCCGGCAAGTTTTCTAGTCCTTCAATCTTAATTAATCTATTATAGGCTAACATCTGTGCGCGCTCCATTTTTTGCATCGCCGCACGCTTCAGTTTAAATTTCTTGTTGTTCCGAAGCGCATAAAAATTCGCCGCTAGCTTCAGCTCATCCTCCATCGACATTACCGCATCCCCCTCCTCTACTTTACGGTTCAAATCCTTATCGAGTACCGCTTTTTTGATATTCTCGATTACACGCGCTTTACTTCCACCAATAATCATTTCTTTTTCCTCATGCCGTGCCCATTATTCCGCGAAGTCCTAGCGGTCTCTTTTATGATTTCTGCACTTTTCTTTACTACATCTGCGCCTACTTTAAGTGGTAAAAGCGGCAAACTCAGCGTTGTTTTTACAATATGCCATCCCCATCCTGTTTCCACAATCTCATAAGTCTTGTCGCTAGGCTTTCCAGCGCGAACCTCATCCGTCTCTTCAAACACCTTCTTGAAGCTCGTCTTCTGCTTATGTGCTGCATCTGCATGCGCCATCATCTGCCCCAAGAACTTCATATCACGCTCCAGCTCATGCGGCTCCGCTTTTACCTTATTAATGGTTTTTAAGAACGGTGAATGTGCCGCATAGCGCCAGAAATACACTTCATAATCAATATCATCATAATGCCAAGGCTTAAAATACAAATTATAGTGCACGATCCCGGGTTCTTTCATTGGCGGCACATCCTTAGCTGGCATCGCGTCCCACTTTGATGGCAGTAACTTCACCTTACCATAGCACATCGCATTGAGATAATCTTGATCCGGTGCTACCGTGTCAAAGTCATACCGCACTAAAAGATACAGGAAGTGTTCGTCAAATCTTAAACGCCTTAGTTCCGCCAAATTTAGTAGCAATACGCCCGAATTAAAGTATTTATCTCGCGGAATACCCACATAATCTTCCACGTAATGCATAAATGGTTTATTC
Organism: Candidatus Nanosyncoccus sp.; assembly: GCA_045651545.1. Classification (GTDB taxonomy): domain Bacteria; phylum Patescibacteriota; class Saccharimonadia; order Saccharimonadales; family Saccharimonadaceae; genus Nanosyncoccus. Next base: position 35,825 of record JAZRSM010000063.1, on the reverse strand, counting down.
GTTTTAATGGAAAAATCGTTCACTACGCCAAGCAGTTTCTTTCCTAAGTCTACATTATACATCTCGGAAATATCTCCCACTACCACCGTATCAGAATCAAGATAAATCCCTTTATTATATTGTGGGAACATCTGCGCAATAAAAATGCGATAATAAATCGTCAATGTAAACATACTAGCGTTCAGCCTCGTATTTGGCCTTTCTGTCAAGAAATCTAGCACTTCGCGCATTGGTTTGAGATGGATTTTTGCATCTTTCTCACGTAAAACTTTAAGTGTTTTTAACTTTGTCAGTGTTCGAATCGACATCTTATCGTAAACTACGTAAATCTCATAAGCATATTCCGAGCTAGCGTTTTTTAACAGGGAAATAATCGAAACAGAAAGATATGGCGCATAACTTTCATCCGCGGTATAAAAAATTGGAATTACTGGCTTATTCATTTTACCTCCTTTAACGCCTTCCATTTATCTAGTATATCATCTATTTCATGACAATTTAACTCATTATGTAGCGATTTTACGTTCCACGGCTTGATAGAAATCACCTTAAAATAAGGGAAGAACTGGAACGTGTTAGAGAAATGCCTAAATACCGTATCTTTAGTAATTTCTTTCTGGTCATTATATTTAGTCGGAACGATTTTTTTATACCTCGAGCAAAAGTTCAGCGCCGACTGGTCTGGCATCACCATCGGATACTTCTTGCAAGCTTTTCTCGCCCTCTTAAATAGTCCTGTTTCACGAATTTTCTTTAAATTCATTAACAGCACGCCCGAATTTATGTATTTTTTCTTTCCAAACGGCACACGATAAATATGCGAACCATAGCGGTCTAGCACCCCTGCCATCTCGTAATTGTCCATATTCATATCATAAAATTTGCTTGGGTCTCCCACGCACACTACATCAGTATCTAAATATAGTATTTTGTCTGGAAAATCTGGCAAACCGTCCGCATAGAGCCTTAACATACAATACGGCGTAAAATACGTCCGCATATTCGCCGTTGCTGGATCCTTTTTAAATTGCTCGCCCACGTCTATAATTTTTAGCGTATTTTTACTGTTCGCCTTTTTTAACTCAGTAGTTAGTGGCGCTATATCTTTTTCCGTTATTGCATAATAACGTTTCTTTTTGTTCGCATAATCCATGGTTAGCACATAGACATTCAGCGCCTCATCTTTTTTGCAATTTTTGATTAGCGACAAGACGGAAATCGTAATCCCATCCAAGATATTTTTGTCTCCACAAAAAAGGATATTCATATCTCTATTATATCAGAGAACCAGAACGTTTAGGCTATTTTTTGCGTTTTTCAACAAAAGCTACAATGTCCCCCACGGTCTGCAGATTTTTAAGTTCCTGATCAGGAATCTCAAAATCATATTTGTCCTCAAACGCCGTCACCAAATCTACCAAATCAATCGACTCAACATTTAAATCACGTGCCAAATCAGTGTCGTCCGTTAAAACTTCCTTATCAATTTCTAGCGTATCCGCAATTAAATCTACTACTTCGTCTCTCATAGTTCGTTTTCCTCCATAATTTTTGAACGAATAATTTTCTGGCTGCTGTTTTTAATAAATTCCGTAGTGCGAAGAGAAATACGCGCAACCTTACGATTTCTCGGCTTACTATAATTATACCGCCGACGCAATGTTTCGAAATAAATTTTATCACCAATTCTATCCTCTTCTGGAAAAATCATCAGGCATATTTCGTCGTCTTTACCATATGCCACCACCTCACGCACCCCCTTGAACTTCATAAATTCCGACTCAATCGTTTCTGGACTAACGTTTTCACCATTACTTAAAATAATCGTATTTTTAATTCGACCCGTAATGAAGATAAAACCATCCCGATTAATCCGTCCAAGATCTCCCGTATGAAAATAACCAACTTGTGGCGTAATTTTACCATTTTCGTAGTACCCCAGCATCACATTATCACCCTTTGCACAAATCTCCCCATCAAAAATCCTTACATCCACTCCTCGACAAGGCACTCCTACACTCCCGTCTTTGTAGTACTTATTGCGATTCACCGACAAAACTGGCGAACATTCCGTAATGCCATAGCCGTTCAAAATATCTATTCCGATATTTCTAAACCATTTTACATAAATCGGGTCAAGATATGCTCCACCACAAATCACATGCCTGAGTTCGCCGCCAAATTCTTTCAAGATACTCTTTGCTACAATACGCCGAACGTCCACACCCACGTGCTTCAAATTCCGCGCAATCGTCAAAATCATTTTGAGCGACTTGTCCTTATGTTCGGACCTAGCCTTTCGCCAAATTTGTCGATAAAACGCTTCCACAAATGCCGGTACCAAAAATACTGTTTCTGGTTTAGCCAGTTTCATCGCATCCGTAAACCGTTTCAGACTACTACAAATATATGTTTCACAACCATAGTATGCCGGCATCATAATCGCCGTCACTAGTCCGAAGCTATGATGAAATGGCAAAATACTTACCGTCGCCCCACCAGGTTGATAAATCGATGATGCGCCATAAATATCCGCTGTAATATTTTTTTCTGACAACGCTACGCATTTATGTGCACCCGTTGTTCCCGAAGTGAAGAAAATCACTGCTGGCACATCCGCTACGGGTCGGTGTGAATTGTGGTATTTTTTGCCAAGCGTAATTTTACGTCCCGTATCTTCTAGTTTCTGTGTCTTAAATTTGATATCCTTCACAAATGGCAAATATTTCTCGCTATAAAACAGCGTGTCACAATCCGCCGATTCAAGCAACTTAATCAGTAATTCTTCATCACAATCTTTATCAATCGGCACAGCAATATTGCCAGAAACAACTATCGCCATGAAAGTCACGAACCAGTTATAGCTATTCTCTCCACAAAGTGCTAAGTGCTTGCCAGTATAATTTTTATTCAAAAAATTCGCCAAATTTCGCACGTCGCTGGCAAACTCAGCATATTTTTTCCGAATAAGCTCCTCACCTTCATTCCAAGAAAAAGCCGTCTTTTTGCTATATTTTTTCTCAATTAGCTCCAAAAATTCAATAAAATTCTTGACTTTTTTATGCCTGTAATAAGGATAGTTTTTCTTTAGCATTACTGGTCTATTTTACCATAGATTGAGGGCTATATGTTATAATTATTTCATGGATGAAAAGTCTGGTGGGCAAATTTCTGATGAAAAAAGTCGCAATGTAGCCGCCGAACTCGCGCGGAAGAAAGTCCTTGCGGCCTATAATTCTGAGGCCAAGAAAAATGTCCGCTCTGGTATCCGCGGTCTAGGTAAAACCGCCAGAAACCTATATCAGGGCACCTATAAAAGCACTCCTATCCGCACTAATGTTGCTAGACAAAAAAATACCGCCCCCGACTGGCAAAAATACCACAGTGCTTGGCAAGATTATTACCAAAAATATTATAGTGATTATTATTCCAAGGCCGCCAAATCTTACATCGAAAATGAACGTCTAAAAGATGCCAAAAACGACAAAAATGTCTTGGAGACTCCCGAACGTGCTGTCAACCCAACTGACGAAGAAGAACAGGGAATTATTAGCTCCCTAAAGTCTACCGTCAAAAAACGCGCCTTAAAAGCCAAGACCTCCAAGCGTTTCAAAAAATTCGCCCCACTTTTTATTGGCGCACTAGTCGTCCTACTAATTCTATTCTTACAATATAACCGTCTGATTTTCGCCCCAATTATGGCTTATGTCTCGCCAGGGAATAGCGAAGATACAGGCATCTCCGCACTTGATCCAACTATCTCAACCGCGGTCGGCTCCGACAATCGCCTAATCATTCCAAAGTTGAACGTTGATGTTCCAGTCAATTTTGGCATCGCTAATGATACTGACACTATTAATATGGCCATGGAAAACGGCGTCGCTCAATTTTCTATTCCAGGCGCCTCCGCCATGCCCGGCGAAATCGGCAACCTCGTCATTACGGGTCATTCTGCTGGCGATATCTATAGCAATAACCAATACAAGTTCATTTTCTCTGGGCTCGAACGTCTTGGCGCTGGTGACTTAATTTATATAGACTACAAAGGCACCCGCTATACTTATTCCGTCACCAAAAAGGAGACCGTCGAACCAACCAATGTCGCCGCCCTAGTCTACGAAACTACCAAACCTATGCTTACCTTAATTACTTGCACACCGCTCGGCACCTCGCGCTACCGCCTGCTTGTTACTGCCGAACAGGTCAATCCTGCTCCGTCCGGCGCCACCCAAGCCGAAACTATCGACGACGGCTCCACCAATCAGACCACTACCGAATCTATGCCAGAAAACGAACCAACCTTCTTCGAAAGAATCTGGCGCTGGCTCACTGGTCAAAGCTAAAATTATTCAACGATTTTTTCTCGCCAAAGACCAGCTTTGTCGCCATCAATCTTGATGTAGTATAGCCATTTATTATTACGCGTAATCACTGCCGACGAATTTGCCGAAGTTAAATGACGCTTATTTGCCCCGTCAAAGTCCATTACAAAGAGTTGCCCATCTATAATTTCGCCAATATTATATCCGTCAATAAAGAACGTATAATCACTATCTAACTCAAACTGGCTTAGTTTCCTTGCTTCGCTATCATACACAGCGAGTTTTCTACCATCACGTGCGATAATTAACTCATTATTTCCATAAATATTAAGTTCTGCTGGTATAAATCCAATTTGGGTGTCTAACACTACTTCCATGTCAGTCAATGTTCTCTCCGCACCAGGCAATTCACCCTTATAAATCGTCATTTTGTCATTATCTGTTATTGTTAGATATTTGTCACCAATATAGTCGGAGAGCGCGACATTCACTAAACTATTTGCATCATATTCTTTAATTACAACACTCTTATCGCCATTTACTATTCCTATTTTTTGTGCACTATCTATATATATAATATAGTCACCCACAAAACTAAACTTCTTTATATTACTCGCTAGCACCTGTGAAACAGTTTTTCCGCTCATCGCCACCGTTCTCAGGTTGCCATTTTCTAGTACGACCAATTTGTCGCCATTTTCCGACATAAATCTTACCTCAGAAAAGTTCATCGCAAATTCACGCGATAGGTTCACACTTTCTTTTGGATTTCTCACATTAACAAGTAGCCACTCATTCTCATTTTTCCGAAGAGCTTTTACGAGCAGCTTATCACTATCGTTATTCCACTTAATCTCCTGCACCTCTAGACCATTTAATAGTTCCGTAAAATCAAGCTCCGTTTCCTTAGCTTCATCACCTCTTAAATCTAGATACTTCCAGACATTGCTGTTTTTAAGCACGAGTATAGCATAGTCACGATTTGGAGTAGCAACAAACTGTGCATAGTTTTCATCATAGCCTTTCACCTCCTCAGCAATCCTGTCTTTATAATATAGCCTCATATATTCTAGCTTTAATAATCTACCAGACTCCGAAGTCACAGTCTTTTCCCAAGTATCATAACCATCTTTACTCAGCTTAATAGTATGTTCACCCGCAGTTAACATCCTGCTAGCCGTTGTCTTCGGCAATATAGTATCTCCATCAATCGTGATACTTGCCCCAGAAGGGAAACTTCTCAGCTGCACTAGTCCAGATTGACCTAGCTCACCATTTTTATTCAAATTATAGCCCATCGCCACGAACGTCAAAACAATTGCCGTTACGATGATTACTAATACCATAATTGTTTCGGTGATTAAAAGTTTTACGGTTTCTACCCGTTTTTTATGTTCACGATCCATATGTATATTATACAATATAAAAATTTTTTAAAAAAGTTATTGCTTTTTCATAGCGCCTGCGGTTATAATAAGAATAACCTATTTGTGGAGTGTAATAAGAATGACAAAAATTGAGATTGACGATGGTAAGAACAAAGTGGAAAAGTCCGCTTCTTCTAAAGCCGCCAAAAAGATTATTGTAACCGAGGCTAATAGCATTCATTCTACTGTTCAGAAATCGACAACTCTATCTAGGAAATATGTCAAAAAGCCTACCACTATTAATGTTGAAGAAAAGAAAACCGAGGCGCCTAAGAAGACTAAAGAGAAGACCGAGAAGAAAGCCGAAAAGAAAGTTGAGGCCCCTAAGAAGGCTGAAGCCGCCAAGAAAACCGAGACCCCTAAAAAGGCTGAGACACCCAAGAAAACTGTTGCTATCAAAGCTAGCGTAGCTAGTAAACTCGCCGAGAAACGCTTAAAAGCCGAGCGCGAACAAGCTGCTCGTGCCGCCAAAATCGCACAAGAGCGCGCCAAAAAGGAAGCCAAGCTTGCCAGAATTCGCGCTGAGAAAGCCGCTGAAAAAGCCGCCAAATCTGCCGCTAAGCGCGCCGCTAAAACCGTCACCAAGAAAGATCGTGCTATTATATCTGCTTCCACCATCATTACTAACATGCAGAAAAAGGAAGCCGCAGAGAAGCCTACCGTCCCTAAGATGGAGCGCCAATTTAAGAAAAAAGGCAACGCTGGTCGCATCTTCCTAGCACTGTTTTGCTCTGGTGCTACCGTCGCCGCGCTAGTCGCCTTTGTTCACTTTAGTATTCCAGACCTTTCCGTCCGCGTCGCCGCCATTCAAACCGGCATCGATGCTGCCTATCCATCTTTCGTTCCACGCAGCTACACCCTTTCTAATGTTACTTCCGACAAAGAAGGCGTCGTCATTATGACCTTTAGCGGTCCAGATGGCATCTACTTTACTTTAAGTGAGGAGAAATCTACTTGGGATAGCACCGCCCTCCTCAATAACTATGTCAAGAAAAATTATCCAAACGACTTTACTACGCTTCGCGAACAGGGAATCACCATTTATGTCCGCGGCGAAAAAGCCAGCTGGGTTAACGGCGGCCTCCTCTATAAGATTGACGCTACCGGTAAATACCTGACCAAAGAGCAAATCAGAAACATCGCCACCTCCCTATAATTTTCATCTATTTTGTGCTATAATAATTGACATGATTGTTACTCGTTTTGCACCAAGCCCTACGGGCTATATTCACATTGGAAATGTGCGTAGCGCCATTTACCCATATCTAACTGCGCGCCAAAATAACGGCACTTTTATTTTGCGCATAGAAGATACCGATAGGGCACGCTATGTCGAGGGTGCTACCGAGTTAATCGAAGATACGCTTAACTGGCTTGGCCTCGAGTGGGACGAAGGTCCAATTGTTGGCGGAGACCACGGCCCATATTTCCAGACCGAAAGAAAAGAGCATTATATTAAGTGGGCCAAAAAGCTCGTAGAAGCTGGTCGCGCCTATGCCGACCCTACCACTCCCGAAGAAACCGATGAATACCGCAAGGCTGATGCCGCCGCGAAAAAACCTTATTTATTTAGAAATCACCGTCCAGCTACCGCAGACTTAAGTCCAGCAGAAAATCTTAAATTATGGCAAGAAAAAGGTCTTCCTCTCCGTTTTAAGACGATTCCAAAACACTATGAATGGCACGACGAAGTCATGGGTGACCTCTCTACTGGTCCCGAAGTCTGTGACGATATCATTTTGATTAAAAAAGACGGACTCCCAACTTATAATTTTGCCCATATTATTGACGACACCGAGATGAATGTCACCCACATTATGCGCGGCGTAGAATACTTACCTAGCATGCCAAATTATCTTGCGCTCTACGAAGCTCTTGGTCTAGAACGCCCAGTTTTTGTCAGCCTACCACACATCCTTGCTCCTACTGGCAACAAAAAACTTGGCAAACGCGACGGCGCTAAATCCGTCACTGAATACCGCGAAGACGGCATTTTACCAGAAGCTATGCTAAATTACCTTGCCAACCTCGGCTGGAACGACGGCACCGAACAAGAAATCTATTCTAAAGATGAGCTTATTAGAGCCTTTTCTTTGAGTCACATTCAGACTTCTGGCGCCCGTTACGACGAAACCAAGCTCCTCTGGATGAATGGTATGTGGATTCGCAAAATCTTTGACGAACAAGGCGTCGACGCACTCTATGATAAAATCGACGAAAAATTCTGGCCAGAAAGCGCCAAAAATTATGATGAAGGCTACAAAAAAGCCGTCCTTGAAATCATTTACGACCGACTTAAATTATTATCGGATTTACGCGAATTCACTGGCTATTTCTTTGAAGACCCACGCCTCAACCTAGAATTCTTACAAGGAAATAAATTCATCAAGAAGTTGTCCGAAACTGAACAGAGAGATTTGCTTACCACTACTATCGAGCGTTTAACAGAAATTTCCGAAGCCGACTGGACCGCAGACAACCTACAGACCGCCTTTAACGAGTTACTAGAACAAACTGGTAAAAAACCTGCCGAACTATTTAGCCTTATCAGGATTGCCATATCTTTTGCCGCATTTTCTCCTGCGCTTCATTTGACTTGTGCCGTTCTAGGTAGAGACCGCACCCTTGCCCGCCTAAACGCTACCCGCTCCGCCATCGTCAACGATTTATAATTTGGCTTTTCTTAACGCTTATGCTAATATGATAGTATGAGCAAAAAGAGTGTGAAATTGACTCCTCAGCCCGAAGAAATTTCGGACGGGGTAGCCGATAGTAATAAGAATATCAAAATCAAACCTCCTAAAAATTCCAAGGAGCATAAACGCAAAAAAGCCATTATTATAACAATCATTGTTATTTTGTTGCTTGCCGCTATTGGTGTTACAGCACTATATTTCTTAGTCTGGAATAAACCAACCGAAGAAACCGCTGTCGAGCCCGAAGAGCCTAAGGAGCCAGAAGCCCCAAAATATTACAGCAAATTAACTGGACTTGAAATCGCTTCCGAGGCAGAAAATTCCAATCCGCTTTATTGTATTCAAATTCCAAACGGCGCCGATGGTCCTCGCCCACAAACTGGTCTAGACGAAGCCGGCGTGGTCTTTGAAGCTATCGCCGAAGCTGGCATCACTCGTTTTGCTGCCGTCTTCCAGAATCCAAAGAGCAAGACTATTGGTCCTATCCGCTCGCTCCGCTCTTATTATCTTGACTGGGATACGCCATTTGACTGTGCTATCGTCCATGCTGGCGGTTCCGCCGATGCTGTCGCCGCCGTCCGCGCTGGTGGTTACCACGATTTGACCGAATCCGCCGTCTACATGTGGCGTGATTATACTTCCTACTGGGCACCAAACAACCTTATGACTTCACCAGCCCTGCTCGGCGAATTCGCAAGAGACGATGGCTATACCTCCGCTAATCCTACTACTTTCCCACGCCTAAACTCCGAAGAAGTTACAAATGCTATCGCCAAAACCAAAGCCCCAGAGTCTAACTGCGCCGAAGGTGAAGAGGGAACAAACTGTGAAAAACCTGCTTCCGAGCTCCCGTTCGTTCCAGAAATCGCCGTCAACTTCGGCTCCGTCCCAACCTTTAACACAATTTACCAATATGACGTCGTCTCTAATACTTATCGCCGCTCTTACGCTTCTGGCGAAGAACACCTAGTTTATAACTGTGCCGACACCGACAAGTCCGAGCCTTCACCAAAACAAGATTGTGGTATCGCTAAACAACTCACACCTTCCGCCGTAGCCGTGATGATGGTAGACGAACGTCTCGATTCCGACAATTACCACCACATCATTCAAACTATTGGCACTGGCACCGCCTACGTCTTCCAAAACGGCACCGCCATCAAAGGTACCTGGAAGAAAGCTAGCAAAGAGTCCCAAATTGTCTTTGCATCTGACGCTGGCGAACCGATTTCCTTCACCCCAGGCCAGCTCTGGATTGCTGCTATCCCAAATTACGGTGGCTCCGTTCAGTTCTAACCAAGCCACGAGACAAAAAAATGAGCCGCATCCTTGCGGCTCTCTTTGTGCTTATTCTGCTATTAATTTGCAGGTAATTCGTCAGGATCGAGCTCGCTATCAATTTCTTCGCCATGTTCATTCAGCTTAATTTTCTTAACGAAGAACGTAACGCTCTTTATCGCGGAAATCACTTCTGCGTCGGTTTTCTCCTGCAACTCTGCGACTTGCTTTACATAAATATCCTCAGGATCTTTTTCTGCCACTTTTCCTGCGGTCTCATCCAAAAGATATCTAATCGCCTCTGGATTACTGTAAATCAAACCTCTAATGTTTGGATCTAATCTATCAGTAGCATTTCCCAGTGCACAGAGTAATGGCAGACGCCCTGAATCTCTATTTATAGAGAATACATGGTTCACCTTGACATAAGGCATTATCTTACCGTCGCTCGCTCTTTCATAAAAGACATACGCACGGTCGTCATCAGTGACACGAATTATCATCGTGTCACCTCTTTTCATAATGTCAGAATACAATATATCCATCATATCCTGAATACGCCTACCTGTCGCAGCGTTAATCTCCATTTCTTCTTCACCAGGACGCACGTCCAGATGAATTTTTACCCATACTTTACCCATTTTCTTCCACCTCCATATATGATAAATTTTTGGGTCTAGCAGTATATTAAAGTACAATCTTTTCATTATAGCACACTTATGCTAAAAAGTCAATAGCTATTGCAATGAACCCCTTTTTATGCTAGAATAATACCATGGTTCCGTCGTCTAGTGGTCTAGGACGTCTGGTTCTCATCCAGAAAATCGCGGGTTCGACTCCCGCCGGAATCACCATATCGCCAGAATTTGAGCCATTTGGCTCATTTTTGTTGCAAATAACAGAGTAGAGAGGACTCAAATCTTCCGTTCTACACTTTTTTGTCTTGAGGTCGAAGTGCAAACCGTTTGGAAATAAGATTTCCTGAAATGCTCGTTTGGATTCTAAATCAGCGTCTCTCCACATCTTTGCGGGTTGAGGAATAAAGTTACAGATATATTCAATCATATTTTCGTTTAAGCGTTGAGACGCTTCTATTTTTTCTTCTTGTAATGCTATTTCAACCTTTTCAGATTCAATAGCATTGACCAACTCGTCTTTTTCATCGTTCGTGATTTCATCATTAACAAGTTTACGTAATACTTTCGTTTTTTCATCTGATAATTCTTGTTTTCTTTTGGTAAGTTTTTCCAATTCAGGGCGAGCATTATTTAATCTCTCGAATGCGGTTCGCTTGAGCATTTCTTTAAATAATTTGATTGCTCCATCAGATGGAGTAATAGTTTGAAGAAAATCATCAAATGCTTCGTGCACTTCTAGCATATTTTTTGAAGAATACCCGTGCCCTCTTTTCGCCCCGCCCCTGCAATAGTAGAGAGGAGAATCTTTTCCAGAGCCATTAACAGGTGCATCGCCGTGCAGTGGCATTCCACAGTGTTCACACAATAATGTGCCATCAAGCGGGTAAATAGCCTTTGGCGCAAGTCTACGCCCGTGTTTTTTATCTCTACCATTGATAATTATCTGGTTCTTTTGATATGTTTCTAGAGTAATTAGCCCGTCAAATTTGAGTTTTACGAATTGACCATTAACTAGTTTCTTCGAGTCCGTATAGCCACAGTATGCTGGCTCTCTCAAAATTCTTCTAATACTGTCTAGAGAAATCGGATTTCCCCTTTCAGATTTAACTCCCATCTCTAATGCGATTTTATGCAACTGTTCATCTTTTAAATCGCCTTCCGAAAATCTATTTAGCAAGAAAGTAATTTTTTCGGCTATATCATCTTCGTGATTTGGCACAAGGATTCTGGGGTATTTTTTACGACGACTTCTTAAATCTTTTTCTGGAATAGGCTCAAGAGTATCTTCGTTGACTGCCATAGTTTTAAAACCTAAAGGAACGTGCGTAGTCCAGAATCCATTTTCAGCCCTTTCAGCCATACTGTCGTGAACTTTTTCGCCTAGTTGGTCATTAAAAAATTGAGCGTTAGCCACCGATATATTTCTCATATATTTACCAATGGGAGATTCGTCAATGGCTACTTCTGTTGCCGAGCGAAGTTTCACCCCAATTTTGTCCAGAATAGAGGCTACTGGTCCAAACGTGTCATTATTCCTGGTAAAACGGCTCATATCGTAGACGATAACATAGTCAATTTTACCTTTGTTATTCAGGCACTCCTTGAGCATTTCCTCCATACCCTCCCGCTTCATAGTTTTTGCAGAGACACCCAAATCCTCGAACGTATGCACCAGTTTGATGTTATTCCTAGCGGCATAGTCTTGAATAGCCTTTCTTTGGACATCTGGAGACGCTCCATCTTTTTGCCCTTTTGTGGAGACGCGAACATAGCCATAGCCCTTGCACTGAACACAATTTTCCGCAGTATACATATTACTCATATTATACCATACCTTTTGTTTTTGTAGAACGGTTAATTTGCTCATCCAAGAGAAGACTTGATAATTTCTTCATTTCCCAGAGCATTAGGGTTAATTCAATATCGCTGTATTTCTTTGAGAGTTCTACCCCTAATAATTTTCTAGCCTCATTCAGAGACATTGGTGGTTTTGCTTTCATCTCAATTGAAAGTTTTTTCCACCTTTTCTGCGTTTGCTTTGGCAACTCTTCTGCCATATCAACCTCTGCGGTAAAACCGCTGGGTTAATCATTTTGCCTTTCTGGGGCACAAGGTGTCGCTCGTTGGCTAGTGTTATCGCCAAAGAGACTAAAGAACATTTTCCTTGTATCTATTAAAGCATATTTTGCGGGTTATTTTTTATGCGGTATTAATGAAACTTTTTTGCGGATTTATCTCTAGAAAATACCCCCTATATGTGATATAATAATAGTGTTCATCTACAATTCAAAACATAAGACGTCTACAACACGCAATTTATTGCGTCTGCGACGGTGGTATAAAACTGGCACCAAAGCCGGGCTACAACCCCCGTCGACAGACGTCTTGGATTGTGGATGAACCCCGGTGGACGGTGCCAGTTTTGTTTATAGGCGAATCCGTTCACCAGAAAGTAATTTCTCTATGGCGGGTTCATCTACAACAAACAAGTCGACCTCTGTTAAGCGTGCCAAGACCAAAACTGGCATTAAATCTCGTGCACGTGTCCGTGAACACGGTGAGGTGTTTACGGAGCAGAGAGAAGTCAAGGCAATGTGCAACCTTTGCGAGCCTGACCTTTCTGACATCACAAAGAAAGTTCTAGAGCCAGGTTGTGGGACTGGAAACTTTCTAGTAGAAATTCTTGAACGACGTATTCGAAATGAAAAACACAAAAAAGACCCCTACAAAATTCTCATCGCCGTCTCAAATCTATATGGGATTGATATCGCTCTCGACAATTTAGAAGAGGCAAGAACACGCCTTCGCAACATCGTTTTTGATTATTTAGGAAGTTCTCACGTCAGTGGGGACTTTTTGCTTGCTCTCGACACTATTTTAAAGACAAATATCATCTACGGAGATTTGTTGAATGGTCGCAAAGATATATTTCTTGTTAATTGGATACCCATTGGTGAGGCTGGTTTTGAATTAGAAAAGTGGAGTTTTGCAGAAATTGAACAAGGTAGAAAACGTGTCGTAAAAGCGGAAGCGGTTTCAAGGCTCCCAGAAGCCGTTCAGAGCCTTTTTGAGAAAAAACCACCAGATAAATCGTCTTCGACTCGAAAACCTCGTCAGAAGCCAAAAGAAGAGCCTGTAGAGCAATTACCAATCTTTAAACTATTAGGAGATAATAAATGAAAGAATTTGAGATAAAACCAGTTAGACAGAAAATTATTTACGTCTATAAACATCCTGATAGTTATCGTCCACACATTGGCTGGTTAAAAATTGGCGACCAAACTGGATTAGACTCTACTCGTATTGACGACCAGAATGAGGCAGACAATATCGAGACTGAAACTCTTTTCCAAGTTCCAGCCATCGATATTTACGGTAAAACTTTTCGTGATTATGACATACATAAAGCCCTAGAATTTATGGGGATTCCTAGAGAAAAGAAGGTAAACAACTCCAACCGTAAATCTGAATGGTTTAAAGTAGATTTAGAAACAGTTAAAAAAGTTATCGATGACCGCATAAAATGCCACGACTTCTTTAATTCTTACGTTCCATCTACCCCAGATGGCGTAAAGCCCAAAATTGTTTTACGCAAAGAACAGCAAGACGCCGTAGATATGACTTACGAGTATTGGTTGGACCGTGCTGGTAATCCAGACCGAGATTTTCTCTGGAATGCTAAACCACGCTTCGGCAAAACTCTTACCGCATATAATTTTGCAATGAAGACAGAAGTAAAAAGGATTCTAATCGTTACGAATCGTCCCGCCATTTCCGATTCCTGGGCAAGAGATTTTTATGAACATATTCGTCCAGAACATCCAGAATATGTTTTTTCATCCGCAAAAGGTGGTGAGGTTAAAACTTCTGATGGGAAAGTTTTTCGAATCCCATCACGGCAAGATGTTATTGGACGAATGGATGATTTAAGACGCCCACTCATTTTCTTTATCTCGCTTCAAGATATTAAAGGCAAAAGTGCCGACTCTGACGATTTCAAGAAAAAGAATCAATGGATTTTCGATATTAAGACTCGCTGGGATTTACTCATTATAGATGAAAGCCACGAGGGTGTTAAAACCTCAAAGACAAAAGAAGTGCTTGATAAACTTGGTGCCGATTTCACGCTCTGTTTGTCTGGCACCCCATTCAAGGCTATTGCAAGTAACGATTTCAGTAAAGAACAAATCTTCAACTGGTCTTATGCAGACGAACAAGAATCTAAAGCGAATTGGGATTATGAAAAAGGCGACAACCCATATGAAAATCTTCCTCGAATGAACTTCCGTGCTTACCATATGAGTACAATGATGGAAGCGACAGTAGACGATGAAGAGGCGTGTTTTGACCTTTCGGAGTTCTTCAAAACTTCTGGAAAAAACTTTTTACGTCCTGGCGATGTTGTGGGATGGCTAGATAAAATCTCTGGCATTTCTCGCAATGGAGAAACTGGCGAAACTTTTTCGACCCCAGCAGACGCTTCTGCTAATATGCCTTTTGATACAGAAGAAAAGCGAGACGCTTTGCGCCATACTTTTTGGCTTTTGCCAGGCGTTGCTGAATGCGAGGCAATGAAAGATTTACTTAAATCTCATCCCGTTTTTAAAGATTATGAAGTAGTTTTAGCGGCTGGCAAAGGAGATGATGAACAGGAAGGTAAAAAATCGCTCGATAAAGTGCGGAACGCTATTGGAAATGAACCGCTTAAAACCAAGACCATCACACTTTCTTGTGGTCAATTAAATACTGGCGTAACCGTGCCAGAATGGACAGCCGTATTTATGCTTTACGGTAGTACTGGCACTGGGCAAATAGTCAGAAGTAGTCCTACGCAATACCTTCAAGCCGCTTTTCGTGCTCAAAATCCGTGGGTCTATGGCGAGCATAAAGAGTTTTCAAAAGACGATTGCTATATCTTCGATTTTGCACCAGACCGTATTTTGACTATTTTGGGGGATTATGCAGTCAAATTAACGGACAACCAGAATAAAAATCAAGACCACAAGCCAGCAATCCGAAAGTTGTTAAACTATCTCTCCGTCATCTCGATGGATGAAAAAGGCGAGATGAGAGAACTTGACGCAAGAGACGTAGTGGAACTTCCACGGAAACTTATTGCTAAAGAAATTGTCGATGGTGGATTTATCACTTCCAATAAACTCTTTAACATTAACAATATTTTCCACGCTACACCAGAGGCTCGTCAAATCATTAACAAACTAACTGCAGTAAAGAAGCAGAGACTAGAGAAAACTCCTAGTGAGGTCGCAGAAACTGAAACGGAGATTGACGAAGAGGGCAACACGATTATCGATAACGAGGTCCTAATCAATACTTCCGAGGGCGTACTCCGCAAAAAAGAATATGAAGTATTGACCGAGGATGATAGACAAGCCGCTCTCCAAGCCGCTTTTCTGCCAGAAGAAACTCCACTTCCCGATGATATTTCAGATGATAAACGTGAGGTGATGGAATCAGCGGTAAAAGAGATAAAACAAGAAGCCAAAAAACAAGCAGAAAAGAAGCGAAAGAAAGAGGAGGACGAATATAGAGACAAACTCCGTGGCTTCGCTCGTACGATTCCAATGCTTCTTCACGCTTATGGACAGCCAGGAATGACTTTTGACGACCTAGAGAAAAAGATTCCTGACGATATTTTCTTCGAATTAACAGATATCACCAAAGACGAGTTCCGCATTTTGCGTAAAGAGCAATATTTCAATGAAGACAACTGTACCGTTGCTATTAAAGAGTTTATGAAACGAGAAGAAGAATTGGCAGATTACTTCCGTATTGGCGCTGATAGAGACATTTTCGACTACATTCCTATGCAGAGAAATAACCAAGTCTTTACGCCGAAAAAGGTAGTTGCAAAAATGCTAGACACTCTTGAAGAAGAAGTGCCGTCCGTCTTTAAATCCGACAAGCGAAAGTTTTTGGACCCATATTCAAAAAGCGGTTTATTCCTCGCAGGCGTAGTAAAAAGGTTATACAATAATTTGCGCCCGCATTTTAAATCTGACCGAGAATGTTTAATGCACATTTTATCGAATCAGATTTATGCCTGGTCTCCAAATGATATCTTGAGAAAATCTTCCATCAATACAATTATAGGTTTTACTCGATTTGACAGAGATAATTTCGACCAAAAAGACAAACGAAGTCTAGAGCGAAACTTTTTAAATTACGACCCTATGAATGAGAAAGGAGAAATTGAAAATGATAATGTCCAACAAAAAATCAATGATTGCTGGGAGGAAAATATGAAATTTGATATCATTATCGGTAATCCACCATATCAACTCGGCTATAGACAAATCTATGCAGATTTTTACCGTATGGCTGTTGACTTGAATCCTCAACTTCTATGTATGATTTTCCCAATTGGTTGGCAGAAAGCAAACAATACAAACGGCTTAAAGCAATTAAACAATGAGCATTACAAGAGAGACCGACATATTGTGAGTATAGACAATTATTATGAAGACGGTCCAGATAAAATTTTTCCCGATGTTGGAACGGGCGGAGTAAATATCATTTTGCGCAATTCAAATTACGATAATAACGGCGAAATTAAAAAATTTGAATATGGTAAAAATGTGGGGACTTTTGTGCTACCGATTGAGCAGTCCGAAATGGAGAAGCCAGCGGAATTAAAAGCGATGTTGTCAGTAGTTAAAAGTTCTTCTACAATAGATTCACTAGGCTCGTCTCAAAAGCCATATGGCTTAAGAACTGACGCAATGAAAAAACCAGAAAAATATGGCTTGAAATTTACCGAAATAAAAACGAACGATGATGACGTAAGAGCATTTGGGCTATTGCCAAGCAACAAACGAGGTTATATGTATATCTCTCGAGATATCTTACCTAAAACCAGTAGTAACCTAGACCACTACAAACTGTTCGTGCCAAAGGCTTGGGGAAATATGTCAAAAACTGCAGGAATAGGAGGGTCTTATTCGAATCTTTGCATTGCAAATCCAGGTGATGTCTGTCTAGAAACATATATGGAATTTGGGGTGTTTAAAACAAAAGAAGAAACTGAAAAAATGGCAAAATACTTTTTTACAAAGTTTTTTAGAGCATTGCTATTTTTAGCGAAAGATTCACAGTGTGCCTCAAAAGAAAAATATAAGTTTATTCCTATACCAGATTTAACAAAAGGCTACTGGAGCAAAAGTATTGCAGAGATTGACGAGATTCTATTTGAAGAATATAATATTCCAGAGGAAAGCCGAAAATTTATTCGTGAGAATATTCAGACACGTGATGAATCGAGTATAGATATTCTATAAGATGAGTAGACAAAAGATAATTCTGAACATAATTTTATTTGCAATCTTTTTGATATTGCTTGTATGCAACATACGAGTTATTATCTGCCCATCTTTTAAGGACTTCCTATGGGCAATTTTTGGCAATATAGGGAGTCTCTTCAAAAATCTTTCACTAGCGTATTTAGGTTCTTACATATTCTACTGTTTTCAAATCCTTATGCCAGACCTTTGGAAATCTCATATCGAAAAGAATTATATGAAACAATTCTTTGATGGCTCCAACATAGATGGCTTTGCGGTACTTTTAAAAACCTGCTACTCATTTCCGGATGTGCAAGGAAAAATCCCCAGGCAACTATTCTATGTTTGTGAAAAAATCCCCGATAAAAAAATGTATGTTGCCGAAATAATTATTTTACGAAACCAAGGCAACAAGAAACACTATGTCTCACTCACCAACAAACTACCGTTTGGCGAGGCTATGGCAAATAATCTTAAGTCCATTAGAGGACAAGTGGAACACTTTAGAAAACAGTATAATGAGAAAATTTGCAATGAAGACTTACTCTTGGTTTTCGACAGAATCATAGATTCTACCACAAAACTACAATCGATGTACGAAAATTCCAAACAATATTCAACCCAGAATGCTCTTCTAAGCGAAGCAACTGACATCTTACAGGATTTGTATGAAGACTTGCATTACGTAACCTCTCACTACAAAATCAAAAGCGAACGCCGTATTGAAGTTATTACAAACGAAGAAGAATACAAAAAAGCAAAGAGTATTTACGACTCGCAAATTAAAAACGGTCTAGCAGACCTCGTTAACTTTAGTAGACAAGGGAGCAAACTAGTTTTTGAAGTTAATAAGAATGCCAAAATATTTTTCCCTATTGGGCGCTTTCTAGAAAATAGGGGGCATAAAGTTAAGGATAGCGATGAGGCTAGAGACATTACGGTATTTAAAGATGGCAAAAGAATCCAAAAAGTAAAAGTTTTTGGCATACGCAATATCTCCATAGGAAGAATTATTATTTTGAGGCACAATTTTACGGAGAAAGATTTGTATTGGATGGAAGATAAAGTGGTAAGGTTAGGGATGGACGATGGTAGCATACAGAAAAACATAATCACCGAAAATCTAAACAAGGCATAATAGAACTATGAAACAATACTGTGTAAATTGCGGACGAGAGATTGAAGACTACGAGATGACTCTCACTGGACAGTGTATTTATTGTTGTGATATTGAGGAGCCAGCACAATGGTAAATTCTAAAAAACACAATCACGGGAATTGTATGAACAGAAAAACACAAACCCGTGGAATACGTTTTAATAAAAAATATAAGGCGGGAATATAATTTAGAGTAAAATTTAGAACGATGAATAGAATTTGCCCAAATTGCGGACGACCAATGAACGAATATGACCCCATTTGCGGACCAGGCGGTATGGGCTGTTTGTATTGCACAAAGCATTGTCCGAATTGTCACAGAGAAGTTTTCGACCAAGATATTATCTACGGGAATTTAAGAGAATATTGCAGATATTGTCGAGCAGAAGTCGAGGAAGAAGAAAAACAAATATTAGAAGACGACATAGACGACGGTGACGATATTGATTTGGACGATGGACTGGAAAATATAGATGAAGAGACTTTGAATAAATTCCGCAATATGACTAAAGAAGAGCGTAACGAATACATCAACGGTCTTTATGCGGACATAATAAGTAAACTGAAGAAGTAGATACTAAAAGGGAGAGACTGGTTCCTCTGTCCATTCATCGCCATAAAAACTAACTGAATGCTTTCTCGACCACAAATCGGTTGAACAAGAATAGCGAATCCTTCGACAATCAAAAAATTGAATAGCATTCTCTCGTGGGTAATAAAAATGCTGATTCGACGGAATATCATCGCTTAATTCGTGGTAGACGGGCAACCCCATATATGTCTCTGGCTCTCCAGATAGGCTCTCTGACGCATTTAGAGGCGTTTCTAGGGGCTTTTCAGTGTCAAGGTGGCTGTCTGTACCTTTTTTGCAAACAGTCTGTTCTTTTGCACTCTCACTACTCGATGCGTTTTCAGACCCTTTCTCCCTTTTGAAGCTTTTTTGTGCTTTTTTGATTTGTCTATCAAAATCAGGATTCGCTCTTCTATAACGAGCAAAAGAATCCTCCGAGATTCCGACCTTTAGACAAGCGGTTTTAAAATTTAGCCCTTCGTGAATAAGGGTTACTAGGCGTCTTGCAATTTCTTCGTTAAATTTACTTTTTCGGCTCATAACTTAACTGTACACCAAAATCCGCATTATTTTTTAGCGGGTTTCGTGAACAGTTATTCGCCAGAATCGAGCATTTTTGGTAAATCTGGGTCAACAGAAGATAAGGCTTTAATTTGTTTAATCACCATCTCACGAAGAAGTGGTAAACGGTCTCCTAGATTCTTATATTTTGATGTTAGAATAGCGTTATAACTTTCGAGATTCGCCAGAATCAACAACTGATGAATCGTGGCATAATCCCTAATATTGCCTTTCGTATCTGGATTTTCTTCTCGCCACTGTTTTGCGGTTTTACCAAAAAGAGCCACGTTCAACAAGTCTGCTTCGGAAGCATAAGTGTAAGCAATCTGCTCTTTGGTGAGCTCTGGTGGGAGTAGATTTTCTTTGATGGCGTCGGTATGGATTCGGTAGTTTAGTTTTGCGATGGCACGATTTAAGTTCCAGTTCAGAGATAAGCGGGAGTTTTCGTCTTCTTTAATTCTCTGATAATCCTTAATGATGTACAATTTGAACTCTGCTGAAATCCAAGAAGCAAACTCAAAAGCGATGTCAGTATGAGCATATGTGCCACCGTAGCGACCAGATTTAGACACGATACCAATAGCATTTACACCGTCAATCCACTTTTGCGGAGCCATCGTAAAAGCATTATAGCCAGCCTCATTTTTAAACCCTTCGAATTCGACGGGTTTAAAATTTGGATTGTGAAGTTTTTCCCAAAGTCCGAGAAAAGCAATGGTTTCTTTTGACCTCATCCAGTTGCGAATGGTGTTATTCGGGTCATCACTTCTAAATTTTGCGATGTCTGTAAGTGAGATAAACTCATTTTTGAAATCATTGGTATAGATTCCAATTTCTAGCCCGTTTGCGTGTATAGTTTCTTTTACTGGTTTTACCATAAGCGGTTTCCTCCATTTAGATGATATTTTAAAATGGTTATGCTATATTTTGTTCATTTGTCAAATTACTTAATTCTATTATACGCCAAAAGTGGACAGGACGGGAGAAAAAAGTGATGGAGATTGAAGACTGTATTTTTTTGGATTCGGTATATGCGGGGAGGTAGATTAGTTTTAGGTTTAGCAATCTAAAACTTGATTTTCAGACTACTTTAGTATAAAATATAGACAAGACGCTAAAGTGTTTTAGTATCGGAACTTATACATCTCGTAAATTTCTCTCACCTATACTATTCTACAATCATATAGAATGTATACTACTAGAGTAAATTACCCTGGTAATCCGCTTTATGCGGAATATATCTGTTACGAGGTCGTTCCACACTGAATCGTTTAGGGTCACCATTTATTATGAAATCTTTACCGATTGTCGCCCTAATTGGGCAAACCAACGCCGGCAAATCGAGTTTGCTTAACCGCTTTGCCCATAAAAACATCGCTATCGTTGCACGCGAAGAGGGAACCACTAGGGATAATGTCGTAGCACGAATCGATGATTCTTTTTTGTTAATTGATACTGCCGGATTAAAGGCGCCAACTGATGATTTTGAAGCAGGTATTCAAGATCAAATTGCTGACGCTATTGATTCCGCCTCTGTTATACTACTAACACTTGACAGTACCAAATACTTTGACTACCGCGACAAAGACATTGCGAGGTTAGCCCTCCGCTCTAAGAAGCCTGTCTTTCTAGTTCTTAATAAATCCGACCGCGGCGAAGCATTAGATATCACCGAATTCCGCGCCCTCGGCATCGACGAATCCCACATCTTCCGCACCTCCGCCACTACCGGAATGGGAATTAAGGAGTTGAAAAGCGCAATTTTAAGGACGACGAGCAGCAATAGTCCTCTGAGGAAGATAAGCGACGCCACGAGGAGCGTCACAGCGAGCGATACCCCTCTGACGACAGGGGTAGCGCGTGGCGTTTCCGAAGAGGAGCTATTGCGCGAGGCGCAACCTTTAAAGATTGCCCTCATTGGCCGCCCAAACGTCGGCAAATCCTCTTTATTTAACAGCCTCGCCAAAAAGCAACAAGCCCTCGTCTCCTCTCGTCAAGGCACCACCCGCGACATTAACCGTGTAGAAATTAGATACAAAGGTCGCACTCTAGAAATCCTAGACACCGCCGGGCTACGCAAACCAGGCAAGCGCGAAGTTGGCATCGAGAAGTTTTCCGCCATTCGCACCCTCGCCGCCATCGAAGAAGCCGATATCTGCGCTTTACTCGTTGATTCCACCGAGCCACATAGTAAACTCGACCAATCTCTCGCCGGTCAAATTACCGAAGCAGGCAAGGGAATTATCATGGTCGTCACCAAATCTGACCTCTTAGAAAACGCTGAGCCGACCAATTATTTTGGTGAAGAAAATATCAAAAACCGCACCGCGGCCGACTTCCTCTTAGACCAATTAGAACGCGATTTTGACTTTTTGCCTTACGCACCAGTCCTATTTACTAGCAGTGAAACAGGGAAAAATGTCACCAAACTCTTTGATCTTGCCCTTGATATTGATGAGGCTCGCCATCACGAAATCAAGACTTCCGACCTCAATCACATCTTACGTGAAGCCATGTCCGAGCATCTCCCAGCCGGCCTTAAAAACACTCATCCAAAACCAAAATACATCGTCCAAACCGATGTTTGCCCACCTTGGTTTGTTATTCATGGCCACGAGCTAGAGCTCTTACACTGGTCCTATAAACGTTTCTTAGAGCGCAAAATCCGCGAATTCTATCCATATCTTGGCACGCCGATTATGTTCTCTTATCGAAGCGATAGTAGTAAGCGCAAAAACACCACAGAAGACGAGTAGTCTTTTTACTCCTAAACTTTAATTCGCCAAATCACCCAAACTATGTTAAAATAACTCCATGTGGGCAATCCCGCCCACTTTTTGCAATTTGCAAACGCTCTTTTAAAAGGAGGTGTTAGAATGTCTCATTACCATAACTACATTGTCGCAGCTATGGACATGCTGATAGGAGATCCAGACGTAATTAATCCAGACGAAATCACCGAGAATACCAAGAAGAAAGCTGATTATCTCTGTATACCAATCCAGTACCTGGATAAGCTTGGTGAGTGGCGTCACGAACTTAGTTCTCGTGGTGAGGCATCAAAACGTCTCATCGATTCCATGGGTAGAATGTTGTACTACCTCAACAATCATCCCAACGATGATAATGCCTTTAAGACCGAAAACGGTATGAAAATTATATTCCGTGAAGTCCCACAGGCACACGAAGCACACAGTACCGCACTAGCTATTGCACTCGGCCAAGAATTAAAAACCGGGCATAGCAATAGTAAGAAAGGTGGTTCTGTCGCCATTATGACTGGTAGTGACTGGATGGTAGCCAAAGCTTCGGCCGCACACATTGATATAGCACGTATCAATCCCGAGATTTATACCGGCCGCTCCAAGGTCATGCTTCCACCAGATGCAGTTTCGCTTTGGACCAAGAATCACCATATTTCAGATGCAGAATGGCACGATATTTTCCCAAACAGACAGATTCATTGCAACGAATTTGTAGAGTTTGAGATAGAAAATCACGGCCAGACTCAAACCGGCTACAGTAACATTGGACGTTACACTTTTGACGAACATGGCAATCCCGCCATAATCCCGTTAAAATACGTCAAATTTAGCTCGCCGACTTATCGTAATATCCGCCCCATCACCAATGTCCAGGCTATGTACATGGAAGCACTTCTTGCGCCTGTTGACGAAATTCCAATCGTAGTTTTTTCTGGGCTCTTTGGCACAGGCAAAACCTTTCTCGCTGTCGCTGCTGGACTTAATGGTGTCGGCTATCGTACAACCAAACCTAATGTTCCATACGACCGCATCTTTATCTGTCCACGCGATTCCGCACTCGGCAAAGATATCGGATTCCTGCCAGGCGGCCTGCCAGACAAAACTATGCCTATGGCCATGCCTATCATCGATAATATCTACGATGTTCTCAAAATCATCCGTGACACGCCAGGCACCAAAACATCATCAGATGATGAAATCAATCAGATCATAAATCACGATGGAGACATGGAACACGGCAAATCCGCCAGGAAACGCAGCAAAAAACGTCCCAAGAAAACTGAAGATGAGGCTGCCATGCTCAGAAAAACCGGCTTCGGCAATATCAGCAAAGAAGTTCTAGACATCACTAGTCAATACTTCGAATTCCAGCCACTTATCTATATGGGTGGACGCTCTATCTCCAATGCGCTCATCTATTATGATGAGTTTCAGGATGTTGAACGTTTCCAGGCACGTGAGCTCGTTTCGCGTATTGGTCACGGTAGCAAAATCGTCATTACAGGCGATCCGACTCAGCTCTCCAATCCTCACCTCAACCGCACCAGCAACGGTCTTAACTATATCGGCAACAAACTTGCCGACAAGCCTTATGCCGCAGTTATCGGTTGCAACGAGGAAGATGAAATTGTTCGTCATTGGGTATTACGCGAAATCGCCAAAGCTTTGAAGTAGCTCCGCCTAGCTACTAGCTGCACCTTGCACCTTAGCCCCCTGTTATCAGGGGGCTTTTTCTGTGTTATAATTGCCTCATGAAACTCATCGTCGGCTTTGGCAATCCAGAGAGTAAATATAACTTTACTCGCCACAACACTGGCTTTTTGGTGCTAGATTTTTATGCTAAGGTAAAGGGCCTAACCTGGTCCGAGACTCCAAAGTTTAACGCCACCTGGCTTAAATCTGGCGACGCAATTTTTATTAAACCTGAAACTTACTACAACAACGTCGGCGAATCTATCCAAGCTTTCGCTAAATTCTACAAGATTCCTACCTCTGATATCTTAATCGTTTGCGACGATTTTAACCTCGACTTTGGCAAAATGCGCTTACGTCAATCTGGCTCCGCCGGCGGCAATAATGGTCTTAAATCCACCATCGCACACCTTGGCACCGAAGTTTTTGCACGTCTCAGACTCGGCACCGACAATGCCTCTCGCATTGGTTCTAATCTGAATACTGGTGAGCCCACCGACCACAAAATCTCTGATATTGACTTCGTTCTCAGCAAATTCATCCCCGCAGAAAAAGCCAAACTCCCTGAAATCCTTCACTCCGCCATCTCTCAAATTGACAATTGGCTAGAAGTTTGATAGAATAAGACTGTGGGAGACCGCCGAAAGGTGTCCGGATGGACAGTTGCTTTAAAAAGCTAGGCCGGTCCCATTTTTATTTCTTAAAAATTAGTTTTATCTTAGTTTTAATAACTGTCATAAAATCAATTCCACCCTTCTTCCCAGAATAGAAACGATGGATTGTTCCCGCAATCAAATCAGCAAGTTGTAACCCATCAAACGATTTTGAATTTCCATATCGCAGCCTATTACCAGTATCCGACAATTCTTTTCTGAAAAACGAGGCGATGTTATTCCTATTTCTCCTACTAGTTTTACCATCTACCAAGATATCAGCATTTTTAATTTTCATTTCTTTTATCAAATCACAGAGTAGCCTATTATAAATCGTCTGACCATTTGTCTGGATTACCTTTTTATCAAAAATCAGCGCATACACTTCGAAATCCACATTAAAAAGCCCCTCTAAAAGACTCATAACCACCCTTTTATTTGTTTTAGAAAATTTAAACTCAAAAGTTGCACCAAGATTCATCTGCTTTCTTATTTTTGAGAATTCTTCTGTTATGTCTACTAGACTATCCTCGTCTACTACGACTATACCCACTATTACAAATTCACCCTGCTCATCTTTTATCCCAGGATTGCCAGATTCATCAATAAAAACCATCTTTTTCATTGATTAGCCCCTTAGCATCCACTGGTTCGCTCCAAGCGCAATAACTAGATTTTTGATTTCTAGCATCGTCATTGCCATTGAGAAATCCGATGCTGACACATCTAGTTTCTTCATTATCTCTTCGCCATCCGAAACCCCTTCAAAAATTAACGTCAAAATCTGTTTTTCTATCTCTGTATCTGTCTTTAAAAGCAGCTTTTTTAGCAGCTTCTTTGAACGACGCTTCACGATTCGCTCAGGGAAGAGCAAATCTAGCAAATCATCTGGCTCCGTATAGGGAATTGCTCCCTGTTTTATTAGCCGATTTGTTCCCACCGAAGTAGGTTTAGAAATATCCCCAGGCACCGCCAAAAGATCAATCCCACAGTCTAATGCATGCGTAGCCGTATTTAATGTTCCGCTATGATCTGCCGCCTCCGCTATCAATACTGCGTCAGATAACCCTGCAATAATCCGATTTCTCGCTAAAAATCGCGCTTTTATATCTGAACACCCCAACGGCCTATCATCTGGCCCATACTCCGATATTACCGCTCCACCTTTCTCGACAATTTCTTGTGCTAATTTCGTATGTTCACGTGGATATATCTCTGTTATTGGCGTCCCAAGCACTGCAATCGTGATTCCGCCCGCGTCTAGCGCCGCCCTATGCGCCACACTATCTATTCCATAGGCTAGTCCCGATACTACCACCGCGCCAGCTTTTGCCGCTTCATAAGCCGCCCTGTAAGCCACATCATAGCCATATCTAGTATTCTTCCTAGACCCCACAATTGCCACGGATTTTTGCCTTTTCACAGGCAAATTCCCATAATAATACAACATTTTCGGTATAAGCACAAGCTTTTTTAACACCTCTGTAAAATCGTGCTCTAGGGGTCGAATTTGTTTGATTTCCATAAAAAATATGAAAAAAGTATTGACTTATTTTTTCAACTGTGCTATACTTAACACAGTTAAGGCCCAAAAAGCCTTAAACTGCACCTAAATAAATCATAATTACTACCACTATTTTAGCATATTTTTTGCAAAAATAGTGAGAAGTTGCGTGTTCTTAAAACCTTTCGGGTTTATGATTTCTCTTTACGGTCATAAACTTTTAAGTATTACCTCCACTTTGAAAGATCTTTTAAGGACATAGCAACCCCCATAACCGGCGGGCCCCAATTGTGTGAGGTGGGTCGCGCTTCCGGGGCTTCCCCGGTATCTGGAAAAAGAAGCGTTATGGGGTCCTCAAAGAACCTCTAGATGGGATTAGGTGATGCCCACCCTTACCTAATCCCGTCCAGAGGTTTTTTGATGTCAAAAAAGCGTCGTAATCAAGCCATAGCTAAGCTATAGCCAAGATGCCACGCCCACTTTCTGCCATACCAAACTGCTTATGCTTGACATACTGTGTTATTATAGACTATATGACTGCAAAAAACCTAGTTATCGTCGAGTCTCCTGCCAAAGCCAAGACCATTGAAAAGTACTTGGGCTCTGATTTTAAAGTTATGTCCTCTGTTGGACATATTAGAAAAGACACCAAAGTTGATGTTGCTAATAATTTTACCGTCACCTACGAAATCGACGAAGGACACAAGAAAATCGTCTCTGACCTGAAAAAAGCCGCCAAATCCGCCAAAGTCATCTGGCTCGCAACCGATGAAGACCGCGAAGGAGAGTCTATTTCGTGGCATCTGATGGAGGTGCTAAACCTTCCCAAAAATACCAATCGTATCACTTTTCATGAAATCACTAAGCCTGCTCTAGAAGAAGCGGTTAAACACCCTCGCAAAGTCGATATGAGCATGGTTAGTTCCCAACAAGCCCGTCAGACCCTAGATATGCTCGTCGGCTACGATTTATCAGGGGTAGTCAGAAAAAAAGTCCCAGGCGCTATTAGTGCCGGCCGCGTTCAGAGTCCAGCTCTTCGTCTTGTAGTAGAAAAAGAGCGTGAAATCGAGAAATTTGAAAGTAAATCTAGTTATAAAGTCACGGGAGAGTTTGTCAAGAATGATAAAAGTGCCTCCAAAGCCTCTAAAACACCGTTTATGGCTACTTTGGATGGCAAAGGCCCTGATACCGCAGAAAACGCCAAAGCCCTTCTAGAAAGCCTTAAAAACGCCAAATACAAGGTGTCTTCCGTCGAAAAATCCAAGGGAACTAAACCAAATCCTGTTCCTTTTGCTACTGCCGCCTTACAGATTGAGGCTAATGCTCGCCTTGGCTTTTCTTCTAGCACCACCATGCGCGCTGCTCAGGGGCTATATCAAGCTGGGCACATCACCTACCATAGAACCGACTCCCTCAATCTTTCCACTCAGGCCTTAGGTAGCATCGCAAATTACATTAAGAGTCATTTTGGCGAAGATTATCTCAAAGTCCGCCATTTTAAGACCAAATCTGCTGGCGCTCAAGAGGCCCACGAAGCTATTCGCCCTACTCATATAGAAGTAGAATCCGCTGGAAGCAATGATTTTGAACGCAAACTTTATAACCTTATCCGTACTCGCACCCTCGCCACCCAAATGGCTAACGCCATCGTAGATAAAACTACAATTAAGCTAGCAGCAGACAGCGCTAACGCTACCTTCGTCGCTAAGGGTGAAATCGTCATCTTTGACGGCTTCCTTAAGGTGTATGGTAAGTCTAAAGATACGGAGCTCCCAGAGCTCTCCAAAGGTGACCTCTGTATCGCCAATGAGCTCATCGCTAAAGAGACTTTTGATCGCCCACCTGCCAGATATACCGAAGGTTCCTTAGTTAAAAAGCTAGAAGAACTCGGCATCGGCCGCCCATCTACTTACGCTTCTATCATGACCGCTATTCAGGCTCGTGGCTATGTCGTTAAGGGAGAATCCGAAGGCACCCCGCGCAGTATCACTGTTTTCACTCTTAAAGATGCCAAGGTCACCGAAGAAAAAACCGAAGAAAAAACCGGCTCCGTCAAAGGCAAACTCATTCCTACCCCTGTTGGAGAACTAGTTTCCGACTTTTTAACCGATCATTTTGACCAAATTGTTGACTATGGCTTCACCGCCGATGTCGAGAAAAAGCTCGACCTCATCGCCGAGGAAAAACTCGAACGCATCAAGATGTTACGTGATTTCTATACACCATTTTCTAAACTCGTCGGTAAATCTGACGATATCGCCCGGTATAACAATGCTAATGCCCTAGGTATTGATCCAAAAACAGGGAAAAACATCTATGCCAAAATCGGTAAAAACGGCGGTTTTATCCAGCTTGGCGAGAACGAAAAAGAATCTGGCGAGAAGCCACGTTTTGCTCCACTGCCAAAAGGCGCAACCGTCAAAACTGTCACCTTAGAACAAGCCTTAAAACAGCTTGCGCTCCCTGTTTTACCACGTACACTCGGCACAGCCAAAGATGGCACCGAAATTATCGCCGCCGCTGGACCTTTTGGTCCATACCTTAAAGCGGGTAAATACAGTATTCCAATTAAAGGTTACGACCCGTACAAAATCACCCTAAAAGATGCCGAGCCGCTCTATCAGGCTAAAATTGACTCTATTATTGCCGATTGGGACGATATTATGATTATTAACGGCGCTTACGGTCCGTATGTTAAAGGTCCAGGTCGCCGTAATTTCGCCAAAATTCCAAAAGAAACCGACCCGAAGAAATTAACTAAGGAACAAGCCGAAAAAATCTTAGCCGAAAAGCCAAAGTCCGCTCGCCATGCTCCTCGCCGCCGCAGTAAAACCACCAAGACTAAGACAGCTAAAACCAAAGTCACCAAAGCTTCCAGATCTAAGATCGCCAAAAAATCCACTACAAAAGCCAAGAAAACAGGGAAGTAATCCGGTTAACCTTGACTTTTAAGCTAATCTGTGCTATAATAAAAGTCCAGGGGTGTTCTTTAGAAAGAGAGGTGTTTTGATGACAAATTTAGAAGAATCCAAAAATTTTGGTGATAATTTTTACTTTTTCATCGCCGTTCATAACGAGGAAGACAATATCCCATATGACAAGTTTATATATGGGAAAGATGTCATTAGAAAAATGGCGAAAGATGCCTTCGAATCAAGTTATCGTCGCGAGATTAAAGAACTAGCACCTAAGAATCTCGACAGACTAATTACGTTTGAGGAAGAGAAATTGAATCAAATCAGCAAAGAGTATGCCAAAACCTCAATTATCAGGGGCACAGTCTTTGCCGCAACCGTTATACATATCTTCCTGGTTGGTATAGTTTTAGGACTTGCCATCTTTAACAAGAGTTTGTTGCTTGTTACTATTGTTATACTTCTAGCATTACTTGGCTGTTTAGCTATCCCACTAGTATCCACGGCAGGAAAACAGATAGCGATTCTCTATCACAGGGAACAAGACCAGTCAGACATCGTTAACTTCTTGCATGTCGCAAGAAGAGAATTGAAATACATCATGCTAATCACCCCCTAAAGCCCGCTTTGCGGGCTTTTTTATGGCTTTTTTCACAAGTTTTACAAGAAAATTAAACTTTAGCGCAATAAATTATTGACATTGTAAAAAATATGATAAAATAGAACACAGAAAGTCATAAAAACGAAGTTGACATTTAGCACAAATTATGCTATCATAAGCAAAATGAATATTATTAACTGGGGTGGACATAAAGGAAAAAATTCATGGACCAAAATGCGGATGCGATTGCTGCGGCAATCAAAGGCAGTCTAAAAGTTATCGAACAAGACCGTGAAAGAGAGATTATTTCGCGTCGTTTTGGGCTGAAAGGTCAAAAAGAGACTCTTGAACAAATTGGTGATATGTTGTCTATTACACGTGAACGTGTCCGCCAACTCGAAAAAGCCATTTTAATCCGCCTCCGCGTCTGTTCCGAAGATGGAGAAATCAGCGAACTTGCTGCCGCCGAAAAGATTATCATCCGCAATCTTACCGAAATGGGCCGCGTCGCTCGCGTTTCTACTCTTGCTGACAAAATCTATGGTCGCACCACCTCCGCCGCTGAGCGTGCTGGCCTTACTTTCCTTGGCAATATCTCCTCCAGCCTTTCCACCGTTGACGAAAACGATCAATATTATGCCGCTGTCGGCATCGCCGAATACGGCGACACTGCCAAACTCAAACAAAAAGCCGAAGAAATCGTCAGCTTAATCAAGTCCAACAAAAAGCCGATGTCTCTAGATGAGCTCGACAATAAACTAAATTACGAACATCCTTCCCATATTGAAGCTATTGCCTCCATCTCTAAGCAGCTTGCTACACTAAACGGTCTCTGGGGTCTTGCTAAATGGCCAACCGTCAATCCTAAAAACATCCGCGACAAAATTTTCGTTGTTCTCGAGAACAAAAAAGAGCCTATGCACTTCGCTGATATCGCCGCCGCCATCTCCACTTCTGAATTTAAGCGCAAAAACGTCACTATCCAAGCTATTCATAATGAGCTTATCAAAGACTCTCGCTTCGTCCTAATTGGTCGCGGTATCTATGCGCTAGATTCTTGGGGCTACAAAAAGGGAACTGTGTCCGATATTATCTCCGATATCTTAAGAAAAGCTGATAAACCTCTAACTCGCGAAGAAATCGTCCGTGAAGTCCTTCACGCTAGAAAGGTCAAAGAGACCACTATCCTCTTAAATCTCCAAAACAAGAAATTATTTAAGAAAGTGGATAAAAATTCCTATACCTTAGCCGCCTAGCCTAAGTATCAAAGTTAAAAAGTCAGTTCAAAGCTGGCTTTTTTGCTATCTTTTTTAAAGCTTTTATGATAAAATAGTTTTTGTAAAATATGCTAGCTAACATTATTCACTTTATTTTAATGCCTATTGTTTGGATGCCAATTGTCGGCGTTCTCGGCTTTCTTACTTACAGAAATTACAAAAAAATCCACAAAATCAAAGATTTAAATGTCGACTCTGTACTTTTGATGCTTGAAATTCCTCGCACCAACGACAAAAAAGAGCTCGCTGCCGAACAGCTTTTTGCTAGTCTTCACGGCATTTTAAGAGACAAAACCGAGCTCAAAAACTCTGGTGGTGTCCAAGAACACCTCAGTTTTGAAATCGTCTCCACTGGCGGACAAATCCGCTTTTACGTCTGGACACCAAAGGTGTTACAAAGCTTCGTCGAAGGTCAAATCTACGCACAATACCCATCCGTTCAGATTTACAAAGTCAAAGAAGACTACGTCGAAAAAGGGAAGAACTACCCCGTAGTTTATTCTTCCGAAATTGTCCTCACAGAAAACGAAGTCTTACCAATCAAAACTTTCGAAAACTTCGAAGTTGACCCTCTCGCCGGCATTACTGGCACCCTTGCTAAGCTTAATCCTGACAAGAACGAGGAGCTCTGGATTCAAATTCTTACTCGTCCTATCCCTGATGACTGGCATAAGTCTACTACTGATAAATGGGTTAAGAATGTCAAAAGTGGCAAAAGACTCGGGCTCTTTAATATTGACTGGACCTGGCTTATTACCGCTCTTGGCGCTTTATTCCGTCCTCCAGAAGGCGGCACTGCTACCCCTGTCACAGTCGAGCTTTCCGAACGTGCTAAAACCCAGGTAGAAAAAGCCGAAGAAAAAGCCACCAAGCTTGGTTACGAAGTCAAAATTCGCCTCGTTTACCTAGGTAGCGACCAAATGGATGCTAAACTCAATATGCAAGCTCTCGTCGGCACCTTCAAACAATATAACTCTACCAATCTTAACGGCTTCAAGAGTGTCGGCAGCACCTTTGACAGAAACATCTTAGAAGCTTATCATGCTAGACGTTTCTTTGGGCGTGGATTCATTCTAAATATTTCCGAGCTTGCTTCTGTTTACCATCTACCACACACCTCCGTGGAAACACCAAACATCGTTTGGGCTACATCTAAAACCGCCGAGCCACCTTCCTCACTCCCTCTCATTACCGGTAATGCCGCCACTGACGAAAACATTTCCGCCTTCGGTCTTACCAATTTCCGTGGCATCAATCATCAGTTTGGTATGCTCCGTCGCGACCGTTCTCGTCATGTCTACATCATCGGTCAAACTGGCGCTGGTAAATCTGGTATGCTAGAACTCTTTGCCCTCTCCGATATTTTCTATGACCAGGGTTATTGTATCATTGATCCGCACGGCGACTTCGCCATCAATAACCTCCGTTTCGTCCCAGAAAAACGCATCAAAGACGTTATCTACTTTAACCCCGCTGATACACAGTATCCTGTTGCCTTTAACCCACTAGAGCTATCTGACCCATCCAGAAAACCTAATGTCACTTCTGAAGTGATCGGCGTCTTGAAGCGTATGTTCGGCGACTCTTGGGGCCCACGTCTAGAACACATCTTACGTTATACTCTCTTAGCTCTCTTAGATCGTCCAGAAACCACTTTGCTTGATATTTCCCGTATGTTAACAGATAAGGACTTTAGAAAGGAGACTCTTGAATATTGTAAAGATGTCACCGTTCTCCAATTCTGGAAGCACGAATTTGGTCAATGGAACGAAAAACAAGTTAACGAATCTATCGCTCCTGTCCTTAACAAAGTTGGCGCCTTCACAGCCAACCCTATTATCAGAAATATTATTGGCCAGCCAAAGTCTAGCTTTGACGTTCGCCGTATTATGGATGAGGGGAAGATTCTCGTCGTCAACCTATCTAAGGGGCTTATCGGCGAAGATAACGCTGGTATTCTTGGCGCCTTCCTTGTCACTAAGGTCCAGCTCGCAGCTATGTCCCGCTCTGACATTCCAGATGCCGCCGACCGCCGTCCATTCTATCTCTATGTAGACGAGTTCCAAAACTTCGCCACTGATTCCTTTGCCGTAATTCTCTCTGAGGCCAGAAAATACGGCCTTAACCTTACCGTTGCTAACCAATACATCTCCCAAATGACTGACTCTGTTCGCGATGCTGTCTTCGGTAACGTCGGTACCACCATTTCCTTCCGTGTCTCCGCCGACGATGCTCCACTTCTCGCTAAGCAATTCGAACCTACCTTCGAAGCTCAAGATTTGCTCTCTCTAAACAACCGCAACTTCGTCATTTCTATGATTATTAACGGCGAAAAGGTTCCAGCCTTCTCTGCTACCACTCTTAGTATTCCTACCACTCCAAAAGATAATTTCGACGCTATCATTGCTTCTTCCCGTGAAAAATATTCTCGCCCACGCTCCGTTGTAGAGGCCGAGATTAAGGAAACTATTGAGCAAAGTGAAAAATACAAGAAAGAGCTCTCTGATTCTGGTCGTGCCGCCGGCGAAATCGGCGCTGCCATGAATCCCCAAATAATCAGAAAACTTAAGATGTCCCCAGATATGGCCGAAGGCAAAACTGACCGCCCAAGTCTAAAAGACCTCGGCAAGCTAATCGCTCAGGCTGAGACCTCTACTTCCAATAAACAAATCGAGCAGGGAAACGCACCAAAAATGCTATTTAGCAACACCAATGATGCTTCAAAACAAACCCCAGAAACCCATGAGAAGCCTAAAAACGCTCACAAAAACCACAACCGCTATCATAACAAGCCTTATTACAAAAACAAGCCTAAGACTCATCCTAAGCCCTCCGAAAACTAGTATTTAGGCCAACAGGGAATTGATTTTCCCTGTTTTTTATGTTATTATATACGCGGAAGCTATTGTTTTTTGTTTTGCACTTTAGGAGGCATATATGAGAACACCATATCATACAATGATACTTAGTCGTGACGGGTCGTTTCATAAAGTTACAGCGGATCAGATTATTCAACGTATCAAACATGATCGGTCTATTAACTCCAAGTGGACGTTTAGTCCAGAAGAGTTAATCTATACAATTTCAGAACCAGATTTTCCAGAAGGGAAAGCACGAGAAATTAAGATTCTCATCTTAAATCACTGTTCTGAAGGTCTTAAAACTGAGGTTTGGCATGGCGAGGTTATTAGCCAGATAATTGCAGGCTATTGTTATCGCACCTTGCCGCAAGAAAACTACAACTATCCTTGCGTCTCTAAGTCTAAAGCTGTCTGCGCTAAAATTCGCTATCGCCAGAATATTATCAGAAAAGCCGTCAGAGATCTACCAAAGGGCCCCGTTACTAATCAAGCCTTACGGGACAATGAGCTAAAAACCTGGACAAATCGAGTTGTTCATTGGGCATCTAAGGACGAGTTTTGGTTTATTAGTCAATTTGGCTCAGATCCTGCCAGATGGCAGTCTAACATCAAAAAATCTGCTAACGATATGCTCGTCGCCACAAAATATGACTCAACTTCCTCCAGATGAAAACAGGGAATTAACTTCCCTGTTTTTTCTATCTCCACCACTGTTATTCTGAAAAATACTATACTTCCCCACCCCTGTTAGTTCTCTGTTCCATATCTATTATCCCAAAACTACCCCTATTCCATATCTGTTCTACCCCTGTTATAATCGCCTGGAGCCACCAAAGGCCCTAAAAAGCCCATTTTAGCTCAAAACGCATCAACACTCATCCAAAAGGCCAAAACGGCCTAGAAACGCACGAGAATGGGGAAATACGGCAAATTTAACATAAGCAGGATGAAATTTAGCTAAAACTAGCCTCGCAAAGACGCATGAGATATCGTCTTTTGTCCAAATCCTTAATGTCGCACAATGTATCTTTTACGACATTAACCCAGTTAAAACCCAGACGATAGTTGGACTATTATAAATGGCTGTAAATGCGCCAGGACAAAGCCTGCATAAGGAGCTCTAAGGTATAATGGCAAGTGCGGCCGAGATACTAGCGTTTCAAGTCTATAAAGCGGATTTCACCCGATAAGAACTATGAGCAAATACTTTACGAGCACGATTTAGACCGGCGCAGTAAAGATTTGCGAATAGTTTGAATCGGGCTGAAACCAAGAAGACTTGAAACGTCTAGTATAAGGCCGCACAGACTCATCCCGCAAGCTCTTCCGACCTCTTCCAGAATCGCTTTTGAACCTTCACCCCTGTTACGCTCATTTTTTCGCCCATTTTTCGCCCAAATTTGCCCAAATTTAAAAGATTTGACTTTTCCCTGATTTTCTTGCGTTCACCTCTTCTCTACCCCTGTTATTTCCCCACCCTCGCCAAAATCAGACTAAAATACTACTCGTTTCTCTCGTTCAATTCCCCACCAATTCCAAAAACCGAACAAAAACCGAACTTAATTTTCCCTCCAAAATCAGCCCAACCCGAGCCAAATTCACCCC
>JAZRSM010000062.1:0-21955 GCA_045651545.1 Candidatus Nanosyncoccus sp. | reverse complement strand
TGGTTATATGGTTGCGTAGTCATGCCGACGGTGGTGTTGATGGCAACATCAGTATCGTCTGGCGTTAAGACTTGGTTTTCTGTGAGTTCTAATCTTAAGTTCTCCGTCATCCAACAGTTGCCATCAGCGAGTTTTCTGATGCGGTAGGTTTCTCCGTCACGGGTGTCTCTTAAGGTGACGGTAGGAACGTAGTTGGTGTTACCAGCAAAGGCTCCGGTAGTGTCTTCGTACTGGGCGGTGTTTGATGGAGTAGTAGCGGAAGTGCAGTATTCTGGATGTTCAGACATTTGTTGCATAGTAGTTAAGGTAAAGAAGGAAGTAGGGGCGGTAATTAGGAATGGGGCTTCATAGGATTCTCCGTAAGTAGGAATGTCTACGTAGATATAGTAGCTACCATTGTCGGCTGGGAGAGTAGTACAGTCAAAGGCTAGAGTTTCTGATGTAGTGATTCTAGAACAAGTTAATTGTTTAGAATTATAGAGGGATACCGGAGTGCCGTTATGGACGTTAGATAGTTCTGTAGGGGTGAGCATATAGACGTTAGCTGGGATATCACTGGTTAGACCAGTGCTGGTGGTAGCGTAGAGGGTAGTAGCTACTGCGATAGGGTCTCCACCAACAGTAGTAGTGGTTTTGTTTGGGTAGACGTAGAGATTGTGTCCGGAACCACTATCGGCAATAGCAGTGTATTTAACTGTGTTGGAGTAAGTACCGCTAGGAATACCATAGTTAGCACTAACGCCATAGTAGACAGAAAGGTTATCACCACCTGCAGCTGAGGCAGTGTCTGACTCTGCGATGAGTTGTGGGGCTTTATCACTAGTTGGAATACTAGCAAACTTATTGTTGTTTGGAGTGAAGGAAGAACCGGTGGTGTAGGTAACGTCAAAGCCACTTGCTACAACCTTAGAGGCAGTAGAAGATAAGGCATAGCCCCAGGTGCCTTCTGCGGAGAGGGCAATAGGAGAAGTTAGAGTGCCTTTGGTAGAGGCGATACGGAGGGAGGAGTTAGAAGTATTGACTAGGTCATTAGTGCTACCTGACATACCTAGGTAGAGCTTATAGCCATTGGGAGAAGCAGTAGTAGTAGTGACGGTAGTGGATACTACGGACATAGTACCTACTGGGTCAGTAGCTATGTTCATAGTGACAGTAGGACTAGCGGAGACAGTGAGAGAGTAGATACCATAGGAGACATTAGCAGTGATTTGGGTTTCTGCGGCGTTAGAGTCTTTAGTGGGTGGAAGAAGAGTGAAGGCGAGGAATGGGATGAGAAAGAGAGCTGTTAATGCACCCCCCCCCAGGAGGATGTTTTTGGATAGCAAAAAGCGAGAATTTGTTTTGTTCATCTTATTTGACAACCCTAATACGTTCATACTTATGTTTATTTTATTATAAGCATTTTGGAAAAGCAAGAGCTTTTTGTGAAAATGAGAGTGCAAAAAAAGAAGCCCGTTGGGGCTTCTTTTTGATACTTAGGCAACGAGATTTAGGAGCTTAGCTTTTTTGACGTAAATAACTTTCTTGATGCCATCCTTGGTGAAGGCCTGGACATTTTTCTCGGCAAGAGCGAGTTTCTCGATCTTGGCTTGGTCTTCTAGGTCATCTACGCTAACCTGAATTTTGGCGCGGAGTTTGCCGTTAACTTGGACAACTAGCTCGACAGCATCGGAGACAAGATATTTTTCGTCCCAAACTGGCCAGACATCGTCTGCGTCTAGTTTTTCAAGCATTTCACAAGCAAGGTGCGGAGCAAAAGGCTTCAAAAGCTTGGCAAGCGTAACCAAGTCGTCTGTAGTAGCGCCGACTTTATAAAGCTTATTGACGTATTCCATCATGGCAGAAACGGCAGTGTTGAAATTATGTTTATGGATGTCGTCGGTGACTTTCTTGATAGTCTTGTTTCTAATTACTTCGTTTTTAACATCTTTAATTTCGTGCTTAAAGCAAAGGGTCCAGCAACGATTTAAGAAGCGGTAGACACCACCAACAGACTTAGGGTCCCAAGCAGCGTCCATGTCGTATGGGCCGATAAACATCTCATAAGTGCGCAAAGTATCAGCGCCGTAGCCTTGGTCAATCACGTCGAGCGGATCAATCACATTGCCCTTGGACTTACTCATCTTTTTGCCATCTGGAGCGTTGATGTAGCCATTATAAAGTAAGGTTTTGACAGGTTCGCGGAAAGGCAAGAGGCCTTGGTCGGCAAAGAATTTGCACCAGAAACGGATATAGAGCAGGTGCGCAACAGCGTGGTCAGCGCCAACATAAATATCGGTCGGAGCCCAATACTTTATAGCATCTTGGTCCCAAGCGGCCTTAGCGTCGTGTGGTGAAACATAGCGCCAGAGATACCAGGAAGAGCAAGCATAGCCGTCCAGGGTATCTGTCTCGCGAGTCAAAGTTTTCTTGATTTTCTTGCCAGTTTTCTTGTCTTCTACTTCCATCTCAAAAGTGAGCCAGTCAGTTGCCTTAGCAAGGGCGGAGCGACCAGTATTGTCTGGTTTATAATCTTCTACTTCTGGAATAATGACGGGAAGCTGGTCTTCTGGGATAGGATATTCGTTGCCGTCTTCATCGTAGGCGATAGGAATAGGACAACCCCAATAACGCTGACGAGAAATCAGCCAGTCGCGCATACGATAAGTCACCTTCTGCTCGCCAATTCCCTGTTCCTTTAGCCAGGCAACGATTTGCTCGCGAGCATCCTCGGTGCGAGTGCCGTTAAAGTGGCCAGAATTAATTAACTCGCCTTCGCCGTGGTAGCAAGCGTCGTCATCGGCAGAACTCTCTGGTTTTTCGATGACTTTCTTCACTGGTAGGTCAAACTTCTTGGCAAACTCAAAGTCGCGTTCGTCGTGAGCTGGGACCGCCATGATAGCACCCTCGCCGTAGCCCATCAAAACATAGTCAGATACCCAGATAGGGATTTTCTCACCCGTGCCTGGGTTAATGGCATAGGAGCCCGTAAAGACGCCAGTTTTTTCCTTATTCTCTTGGCGCTCGATTTCGGATTTCTTGAGAGTTTCGGTGCGATATTGGTCAACCTTTTGCTTAGTCTGGTCAGTGACAAGCTTAGAGACGAGCGGATGCTCTGGAGCTAAAACTAGGAAGGTTGCCCCAAAAATTGTGTCAGGACGAGTAGTGAAGACTTTGATGAAGGTCTTAGCTGGAGAGTCATCTACTTCAAAATCAATCTCGGCACCCTCGCTGCGACCAATCCAGTTTCTCTGCATAGTCTTAATCTTGTCAGGCCAATCGAGCTGGTCGATATCCGCTAAGAGCTCATCCGCATAGTCGGTAATCTTGAAGAACCATTGTTTCATTTTCTTCTTTTCTACCTCGGTGCCGCAACGCCAACAATGACCGTTTTCTACCTGTTCGTTAGCGAGGACGGTCTGATCGACTGGACACCACCACTGATAAGATTCTTTGCGATAGGCAAGGCCTTTTTTATAAAGCTGCAAGAAACACCACTGGGTCCAGCGATAATATTCTGGGTCGGAAGTATTAATTTCGCGAGACCAGTCAATAGCATAACCGAGACGCTTTAGCTGCTTGCGGAAATTATTAATGTTAGTTTCGGTGGCTTTTTTGGGAGAAATGCCAGTTTTAATAGCATAGTTCTCAGCAGGAAGACCAAAGGTATCATAACCGAAAGGACGGAGAACGTTCATCTGCTGTTGGGCATAAAAACGGGCAAGCACATCAACAATAGTAAAATTGCGCACATGTCCGACGTGGAGACCGGCGCCAGATGGATATGGGAACATCTCGGCAAGGAAGACTTTGGGCGTTTTAAGGTCTTTGGGAAGATTTTTGTTTTCTGGAGCAGCCTGATAAGGCTTTTCTTTTTCCCAAATTTGTTGCCATTTCTTTTCGATTTCTTGTGGATTATATCTGTCCATGATGTTCTTTGCCTTGTCTTCTTTTTAACCCTGTTATTATAACACAACTTGACATTTCTTTCAATCTGTAGTATAATAGAAAGATAGGGGTGAACTTTAGTATGAAGAGAGGTGATGTTAATTTGTTAAGATTAATTGCAAAAACACCAGTGCCTGAAAATTTTATTCAGGTTTCTTTGTTAGATATTCTGAAAGCGCTGTTTCTTAGTCGCAAGGCGGATTCTCAAGCCGTTGTAGTGAGGAATCATCTAGAACAGTTAGAAGATGTCCGACTGCAAGGATTTATCGCCGAAGGAAAGAAGTATACGAAGGTCCGGTTCATGCCGACAGAAGCAGCAAAAATAGCTGCCGAAGCAAAAGTGCAAATTCAAGATAATTATGAAGATGCGCTGAAGCCGGCAAGAGTAATCGCCGATGCTAGCTTTTGGCTCTCGATGCTAATAGTATTGTTGCCAATTATCGTTGTTATATTCTCTATTTTTACACTAACGGGTATCTCTGCACGAATTATAGTATTGATACTGGTGCTAATGATGGCGCTAGGCACATATGCATCGGTGTATCTACAAATGTTGGAACTGCTCGCTAAGGCTTATTATAAAGACGGTCGGCTAAGGCAAACTCTGATGCAAACTGCTGGAGATGATAAGGATGATTATTCCTACGACTTGACGATTCCGTTTTTATAATTTTTTGACATTTTTATTTTGACAATTTCCCCCTTCATGTTTCCCCGCACTGCTTTACGTAGGAGTAGCTAACCTATAAGTGCGGGGTTTTTATGTTTAAAACGCGGTTTTTAAGGCAAAGAGCGCAATGCCAGCGGCTACGGAAACGTTGAACGATTCTTTGACGCCGACCATCGGGATTTCGATAAAGAGGTCTATATAATCATAGAGCGACTTATCAATGCCGTAGACTTCTTCGCCAAGAATTAAAACAGCTTTTTTCTTAAGGCGAGAAAGTAGAGTAGGTGAGCCAAGCGTGAACTTACGTCCGTCATCAATGCGATTTTCTAGACCGATAATCTGGTAGCCATCTTCTTTAAAGCGCTTTAAAAGCTTCTTGGGGTCGTCCGCCCAAGAGGTGGGGATGTATTTTTCCGCACCAAGCGAGGTCTTCTCTATCTGGTGGGCGATTCTGTCGGCGACGTGAGGAAGACAGTTAGGGTCAAGAGGACTTGGCGTATAGCCAGAACAAATCACTTGATCCACACCTAGGCCTTCGGCCGTACGAAGAATTGCACCCACATTATAAGTTGAACGGATATTGTGGAGAAACAATATAATTTCCATTTGGTTATATTATAGCACTTAGACGGTTTTTACGCAATCCTCACCGAGAAGCTCCGCCAGAGGAACAGTGAGTTCTGCGCTAGCGTCCACCCTAAATGGCATGCGCAGAGGCTTCTTGTCGGCGCCCTCTTGCAAGACGAGGATGATCTCTTGGAAACCTGGGTGAAGGTCACAGAGATGTTTGATTTCTGACAAAACATCGGTATTATCAGGATTCTTAATCAGGCAGAAGAGGCGCTTTTTGCGGTCATCTTCAACAGGCTTGGCAGGGATAACTGGCTCCTGGATACCAGAGGCGGATTTGCCAGAGCCACCAGCAGGACCCCCAGAAGCAGCCCTACTAGCCCCAGAGAAGCTCTTTTTGACGCCTTCGGCAGAAACCTTATTGTAACGGCGCTTGGACGGCGCGGCGACAGGGGCGGGCATTCTAGCGCCCGTAGCAGTATAATTTTCGAGAGTTTCGTCAGAAATCACCTCAATAGCCTCGGCTAGAACCTTGACCTCGGGGGTGATATTACCGTTTTTGTCCTTGGCATTGACCTTGCCGGTGCACTTAATGACATTATCTTGAACGATCTTGCCGCCATATTCTTCAAAAACAGACGGAAAAACGATAATTTCCTGCTCGGAGGTCTTGTTTTCAATCTTAACGAAGGCCATTTTGGTATTGGATTTGGTCAAAATGGTGCGAATGCTCGTGATGATGCCGCCAATCGTGACGACTTTATCGTCGTTTTCGGCGGTAACGACTGAGAATGGGTGGGTTTGCTCTTCAAAATAAGTGTCGTATTTATCAAGTGGGTGAGCGGAAAGATAAAGACCCATGAGATCGCGCTCCCAGAGAAGCTGCTCTTTTTCGGAAATCTTGACTGGGGCAGTTTTAATTTCTGGTTCTGGGATAGCGCCAGCCGCACCAAAGGCGCCAAAGAGGTCGGTCTGGCCGGCAGCAACGTCTTTTTGGCATTTAGTGCCATAAGCCTGGATAGCTTCAAGGTTAAATAGCAAATCAGAGCGGTCAGCAAAGCTATCAAAGGCACCAGTTTTAATCGCGGCCTCCCAAGAGCG
Organism: Candidatus Nanosyncoccus sp.; assembly: GCA_045651545.1. GTDB lineage: Bacteria > Patescibacteriota > Saccharimonadia > Saccharimonadales > Saccharimonadaceae > Nanosyncoccus. Next base: position 15,687 of record JAZRSM010000062.1, on the reverse strand, counting down.
CTTATTGAACTTAGTAGAATTGACGCGTTTAGCAAAGTCACAGACAGATTTAAATGGACCACCACGCTCGCGTTCAGGGATAACTTCTTCTTCTACGAGAGCTTTGCCCATACTCTTGATACCGGAGAGACCAAAGCGAATAGTCTTTTTGCCCTTAACGATACCAAAATCGCCGTAAGATTCGTTGATGTCTGGACCGAGGACTTTGAGTCCCATATGTTTGCACTCGTTCATCTCAATAGCGAGACGGTCAGTCCAGCGCATGTCAGAGGTCATGAGTGCCGCCATGAAGGCATCTGGATAGTGGGCTTTAAGATACGCAGTCCAGTAGGCGATCAGGGCGTAGCACGCGGCGTGAGACTTGTTGAAACAATAGTTTGCGAAGTCTAGGAGCTGAGACCAGAAAGTTTCGGCAATTTCTTCGGTAGCGCCACCAATTTCGACGGCGCCTTTGATAAACTCAGGCTTGACCTTCTTCATGAGGTCTACCTTTTTCTTACCGACGGCCTTACGCAAGGTATCTGCTTGGCCACCCGTAAAACCACACCATTCACGCGAAATCTGCATAAACTGCTCCTGATAAATCATGATGCCATAGGTAGATTTGAGAGAGTTTTCTAGACCAGGGTGGAGGTAAGTAATAGGCTCTTCGCCGTGTTTACGTTTAATGAAGGATTCAATAAATTGCATTGGACCTGGACGATAAAGCGCTACCATAGCGATAATATCTTCAAAGTGGTCAGCCTTAAGGTCTTTTAGATAGCGTTTCATACCAGCAGATTCAAGCTGGAAGACACCCGTAGTCTCGGCGCGCTGAAGGAGCTCATAAGTCGGTTTGTCGTCTAATGGCAATTGATACATGTCAATATCATCGCCATAGACCTTGCGAATCATGCGGAGTGCGTTATTAATCACGGACAAGTTGGAAAGACCGAGAAAGTCCATCTTAAGTAGCCCCAGTTCCTCTACCTGGGACATCGGGAATTGCGCGGCAAGGACTATCTCACCAGAAGAGCCAGTTTTCTTGGCAACTTCTAGAGGCAAGAATTTAACGAGGTCGTCTGGAGCGATAATCACACCACAGGCGTGGACGCCGTGAGAGCGGATAGTTCCCTCCAATTTACTAGCAAAATCGATTACTTCCTTGGCGGTAGGATTAGTCTCGTATTCTTTCTTTAAGTCAGGTTCCTTAACAATAGCGTCTTTTAATTTGACATGGTGACCCATAACTGGGTCTGGGACGAGCTTGGCGATGCGGTCTGCTTCTGCGTATGGGACCTCCATAACGCGCGCGACATCGCGGACAGCGTTTTTGGCCATCATTTTACCAAAGGTGACGATGTTGGACACGCGACCACGACCATATTTCTCGGTACAATATTGAATAACTTCGTTACGACGAGTATCTTGGATGTCGGTATCGATATCTGGCATGGAAATGCGGTCTGGATTCAAGAAGCGCTCAAAGAGTAAGTCGTATTTTAACGGGTCCAGCTCGGTAATGCGGAGAGAATATGCTAGAAGTGAGCCAGCCGCAGAGCCACGCCCTGGGCCATAGACAATACGCTGGCGTTTGCCCCAGTTAATGAAATCCTGAACGATTAAGAAATAGCCGTTGTAGCCCATTTTATCGACGACGGATAGCTCGTAATCAATACGCTCTAAAGCATCTTTCCTGCCGGCATCCTCGATGGCTTTGCGACACTCTGCAACGCTGAGTTTCTCTGCTTCTTCTTCGGTTTTGCCAGCATAGCGGAAGGCGAGACCGCGAAAAACGAGCTGATCGAGATATTGTTTTTCGTCTAGGCCGTCTGGAATACCTGGGAATTTTGGAATTAAGATGCGTCCAAGCTGCAAATCTACATCGCAGCGCTCGGCAATACGGCGAGTGTTTCTAATAGCCTCGGGGAAATCTTTGCCCCAGCGCTTAATGATATCGGAAGGTGGAATGACATGGAGCTCAAAATCTTTGAGCGTCATGCGATTAGGGTCGGATAGATTGGAGGCAGTGCCGACACAGAGTAAGATTTCGTGGGCGTCGCGATCTTCGTGCTTTAGATAGTGACCGTCACAGGTAATAACCAGCGGAAGCCCAGTTTCTTTGGCGATTTGTTGGAGACCTTGGTTAATCTTGTTCTGGACATCCCAGTGAGTCGGCGAATCGGGATGACCGTGGTCTTGCATTTCTAGATAAAAGCGGTCCTTAAAGACACCCGAATACCAATCGACCAGTTTTTTCGCACCCTCGTAGTCACCGTCTTTTAGGTGGACGGAAATCTCGGACGAAGCGCAGCCAGAGAGACAGATAATGCCTTCGTTGTATTTTTCCATCAAATCGTGGTCGATGCGCGGCTTATAATAGGTGCCGTCGATTTCGGCGATAGTAAGCATACGACAGAGATTCTCGTAGCCCTTGTTATTCATGGCGAGAAGAGTGATGTGAAAACGCTCTTTGTCGTGAGCAGGGTCTTTGTCGGTGTGTTTTCTGGCGGCAACATAGGCCTCTAATCCTAGAATTGGCTTAATCTTGGCAGCGTTAGCTTCCTTGTAGAGCTCAACTAGGCCACACATAGTGCCGTGGTCGGTAACAGCGACTGCTTCCATGCCAGTTTCGGTACAGAGATTAATCAGGTCTGGAATTTTAGTGAGACCATCTAGAACTGAATAGTGGGTGTGGTTATGGAGGTGCACAAAATCAGCTGGCGTAAGTTCGCCAGAATCAGACTTATTTTCTTCAACCTCCTTAGTCATGTGATTATTATAACATATGAAAGTGGTATGAACCTTGTTCGTTTTTTTCTTTTTATAGACACTTATGCTATAATGAGTTCTCAAGGAGAACTTATGAATTACAAGACACCAACTAAAGCTATCATTACAGATGCTGGGTTCGCTAGCAGGTACTTGCCTATTACCAAAACTATTCCAAAAGCCATGCTGCCAATGGGAAATCGACCAATCATGCAGCTTGTAGTGGAAGAATGTGTTGATGCAGGAATTAAGGAAATTATTATTGTTGCTACCCCTGAAGGAAAGCATATTTATGACGATTATTTCCATAATGCCGTGCCTAAGATTGAAAAGCAACTTCATGCTCAGGGCAAAGATGATAGGTTTGAGCCAGTAAAGAAGGTGCTAAACATGGCAAAGGTAACCGTGATCGAACAGGACCAGAGCTTACCTTATGGTAATGGAAGTCCAGTAGCATCGGCGCGCGAGTTTATCGATGACGACGAAGCGTTTATCGTAGCATATTCTGACGACGTAGTGTTTGGCGAAGGCGCTGTAAAAGATTTAATTGAAGCACATGCCGAGCATCCAGATGCAGCGGCGATTATCGCTGGTCAGCCTGTAGCGCACGAAGAGATTAAGAAGTATGCTTCGATTTCAATGGACGGCGAGAAGTTGGTTGGGCTAGTCGAGAAGCCAGAGCCAGAAGACGCGCCATCTGATTTGGCATCTTATGGACGTTATTTACTCACTCCAGAAATTTTTGAGCATCTAGACCCAAAGAATACAGGACTAGACGGCGAGCTCTGGACAGCAGATGCAATCGCCAAGCTCATTCCAACGGGCAGAGTTTATGTAAAAGAGGCTCGTGGCACCTGGATGACGACAGGCGACCCAAAGAATTATTTCTTGGCGCTTTCGCATTTTATGGAAGAAGAATAGACGTCAACAAAAAAGCGCTCCTTACGGAGCGCCTTTTTTATTTCTCCCTTTTTCTCTTTCTTTTTGATGATTGGCGTTTTTGTTTTCGAGAATTCCGGTTTGCTAGCACGGCCGCGCGGGCAATCTTTAGGGCCTCCTTCTGTTCTGCTAGCTCATTACGATTATGCACACCATAAATTAAATTCGTGACACCGTAAATCATCATGTAGGCACTGAAGAACCTGACAAAGGTGGTCTGGTCGGTGAATCCTCCGGAATTTAAGATAACAATACCAATAATTACACCACAGATACCACAGGTAGCCCACATGAAACGGTCAGTCTTGTCGGTAACAGCGAGAAAAGCGAGTAATAGTTCTAGCACGCCACGACCGATAGTATAGACAGCGAGAAGCGTAAGTGCCCAAGCCATGTTTTCGTTCTGTAGAAACAGAAGCATGAGAGCGATAATCGCCTCTGAGACGGCTAAGATAAGCGAGAGAATGAGGGATTTGCCGTAATGTCTGCGATACATAATGCTGAAAGTCTCTATCACGCCGAGACAGAGCAAAGAAGTACCAACAATGGCGGTCAGATTGGAAACATTAGTGATGTTAGTAAACAAAATATAGGCGCCAAACAAAACGGAGATGACACCCTGAAAAGCGTAAAATAGCCAGTGTGTTTCGATAAATTTTCTTGCTCTTGGCATTTAAAAACTCCCAACCTTTTTGCTTATGTTTTTAATTATATCATGCTTGTGCTAAATGTGGCGAACTTTTTTGCGAATTTTTTCAATAATTTTGGTTTTCTGATAAGGCAGTTTGTGGATAACTAAGTCGTGCGCTGGAAGATACTTGAATTCTTCGCCGCCAAAGCCACGCTTAAAGAAGGATACGCCGTAAAAGCGGTGTTTTTTCTCGTTTTCGCCAACAATACCCCAGAGGTTGTAGCGGTAAATTTTACGTGCCCTGGCATCTCGCATAGCTTCGACATGAAGAATAGGTGAACCGGATAACTTAGTGCCGAGTTCAGTAGAAACGGCATAATGATAGGAAGCTTCGTTGCCGTAAAAAATCATGAAATTCTGAGCAAGAATCTCGCCATTATACTTTGCCGTATAGAGGACGGCTTCGTTATTTTTAGCAAAAGCGGCAAACTGTTTAGTAAGATAATCCTCAGAGAAACTGACGAAATTTTGACGCTTGGCGGTAGCGAGCTGTATCTGATAGAATTCGTGGATATCCTTGGGATCTTGGGATTTTTCAATGGTGAAGCCTTTGTTTCTAGCGTTATTAACCGCGTAACGGATGCGGCGGTGCATACCCTTGATGATTTCTTCTTCGGACTTATGCAAATCCAGGATGGCAGCATATTCGACCGAGAGATAAGTCGGAGCAGGTTTTAAGCCTTGTGCCTTAAAAATCTTATAGTTTTCCTTAGTGCGCTCTAGTTGTGGGCGAACACGAACGAAGACACACTTGTTTAGCTTTCCCTGTTCTTTGATGTCTCTAAATACTAGCTGGACGATTTTCTTATCTTTGTAATCTAAAATTGGGCCACCAGCAATAGCGAGATGACGACCACGGCGAGCATTTTCTACGACGCCAGCATAGGCGCCGACGATTTTGCTGTTTTCGGTGACGATACGACGGACGATCTGGTTGCCACGCGAAGCATGGAATTCGTAATAGTCCCAAGATTGGAGAAAATTGGCTTCTTTGTGCGAAGTGACGAATTTGTCCCAATCTTTTCGTGATTTGGCGTCGGTGATATTAATCATTAGAGATGTCTCCTTTTTTTACGAATTGTTTCAATCAGATAGTCAGGTGCGTATTTTAATTTGTTGACGACGAAATCGTGCGCAGGGATAAAGCTAACAACGGCGCCACCAAAACCAGTTTTAAAAGTGGTTACACCGGCATAGCGGTGATGAGGTTGATTTGGTGGGGCAATTCCCCAAAGATTATAGCGCTTAACGCCGGCTTTTTTGAGGTCCTTTATTACCTGCCACTGAAGAGCGTAGGCGCCTGGAAGCTTGCGGTTAAGATCGGTACTAGCGGCCTCGTAATATTCGGCTTCTTCGCCGTCAATCAGAATGAGCCCATAGGCGATAGGTTCGTCCGTATCCGCGGTTTTTGCGACGTAGATTTTGGCGTTGTTGCCGAAGGCTTCGCGCTCAGACATTAGAGTTTTTAAATCTGGTGGGACAAAATGCTGACGAGTGGCGGTAGTTTTTTGGACTTTGTGAAATTCACCGAAGAGTTCTTTTTCGTTGCCAGAGGTGACGGCAATGCCGAGTTTGGCGGCGCGGCGGACTTCGTAGCGAGTCTGGCGACGCATATTGGCGAGCAGTTCTTCTTCTGGCTTAGTCAAGTCCAAGATAACAGTGTGCTCGGCGGCAAGATGCATCGGGGATAACTTTCCGCCCAGCTTTTTCATGATGCGACGGTTTTCTAGATTATCGGTAAGTTGCGGACGGACACGAACAAAGGCACAGTGGTGCTTTTTTGCGATTTCTAGCATTTTTTTGATGGCAGTTTTAGCAGTAGAGACATCGTCCCAGTTAAGCACGGGACCGCCTGGAATTTCTAAATAGCGACCACGCTTAGCGCTTTTTACTATCATATACGTATCGTGCTTACCATCTAGTTTTTCTACAAGGACGGTATGGCCGATAAGCTCGTTAGTTTTTTGCCAGACGGGAGCTTGGAGGAAATTAGTTTTTAGCATATTCATCCTCCTCAATAATTTTGATAGCGCGGTTTAGTTCTGCTGGCTCGTAATAAGTTGGGAGATTAATAATATGTTTGGAAATTTCGGTGGAAACTGGACAGGCGGACTCGTCAAAATTGACTTGATTATAGTAGCGGACAGGAGAAACTGGAACATCGTACCAGACTTCGCGGAAATTGTAGCCCGCTTTTTGTAGCTTATCTAGAACGGCGGCGCGGTCATTGACGAGGCGGAAGGTACGAATAGGCTTAGCGCCATGGGCCTCGATATCTTGAAGTTGCCTTAAGATAAGTTTGGATTGCCAATGGGCAGGACGACGATAGAAATTCAGCTTAGCGTCAACGGCACGCTCAATGAAATGAAGCTTAATAAGTGGACCATACCAGTATTTTTCGAGATGAATTTTGGTGGTGGCACGGCCGATAGAAGCGAGTAATGGATAGAAACGAGCACGGAGAGAGTCGGAAAGTTTGGGGGCTTTGTAGCCGAAACGAAGCGAGGCTTTTGAGGCAGATTTTTGGTCGAGTTTCGAGGTGTCGTTAATGATGAGTGCGCCGCCGGTGATAGCGTCCAAGGATTTGCCCTTGCCGAAGGAAAGTGCGGCCGCTACACCAACAGAACCAACTGGGCGACCATCGGCATATTTAAAGCCAGCACAGTGAGCGAGGTCTTCAATAATGATGAGCTTGTGATTTTTGGCGAATTCTTCAATTTCTTTGATGTTAACGCAGATGCCGAGAGTGTTTTGGATGACGAGAGCCTTTACTTTTTTGTGGTCTTTAATGGCTTTTTCTAGGGTCTTAACATCAAAATTAAGAGTTTTACGGTTAATGTCGGCGTAAACTGGAACCATGCCAGCTTTTTCGACGGCTTGGAGGACGGCATAGCAGGTAAAGCCGTTAATAATGACTTCGTCACCTGGATTTAAGAAAGCTTTCATGGCAGCGGCAAGAGCGGAGCGACCATTATTCATCAAAAAGACATTTTTTGCTTCGGCGTTGTAAACCTTAGCCAAATGATGCTTCAACATACTAGACCATTTTCTTGACGCCGTGGCAAATGTATGGCGAAACACGTCTTTAGCTTTGTAGTTCGAGGCCTGACCGAGGAAATATCTAGAGGACACTTGGTTGCTCCTTCTTGCCCGCCTCTAATTCCTGTTTTAATTTCTCGCGATCGGAGAGCTTTGGTGGAGCCTTGCGCATACCAGAAGGTTTTGGACGGCTAACTGGATTTTGCTTTGGACTTTCGGCCATGGCACGGCTAGGCGTAGCTGGGCGTACTGACTTGGCTTCTGGTTTTGTTTCTGGCTGCTTTGGGCGGACGAAGATATCATCGTCTTCGTCGACGTTTAAGTCTTCAACATCTTCGTCAATGTCGGCTTCTTCTTGCTCGCGGTCATCGGTAGCAGCTAGAATATTAGATTTTTCTTCTAGAGCAGCTAACTTGGCGGCTTCTTTTTCGCGTCTCTTCTTTTCTTTTGCCTTCTTCTCGGCAGCCTTTTCTTTCTTTTTCTCTTCTGGAGTTTCAGCAACTTTCTTTGAAGCGTTTTCGAGCATTTTGGCTATTTTTTGCTTGGCACCCGCTTTTGGCTTTTTAGTTTTTTCACTATCATTGCTATCGTCTGTAACTTCTTCATCTGGGGCGCCGTCAGCCTTCTGCTTCTTGATTTTTTCTTTCTTAACCTTTTTGTCGGCTTTGATTTGCTTCTTGCGTGCGGCGCGCTCGGCTTTAATTTTGGCGCGTTTTTCGTCTTCGGTCATTTCATCTTCTGGAACTTCGGCGTTTTCGGCATTTTCATCAGCGTTTTCGGTAAGATGTGCCATGATGAGACGCTTGGCAGAGCGAAGATGGGCTGGGTCATACCAAGTTGGAAGATTGATAATTTGCTCGGCAAGCGTGGCGGCAACTGGACAAAGATCAGGATGAAAATCTGCTCTGCTGAAATAACGCTTAGGAGCAACTGGTAAATCATACCAGATGTCACTAAAGTAGTAGCCTTTCTTCTCTAAGCCAGACAAAACTTCGTCGCGGTCCTTAACGAGATAGAAATCGCGGAGCGGTCTTCTGCCACGGTGCGGCATAGCGCGAAGTTGTTTTAAAGCGAGGCGGCATTGCCAGAAAGTGAGGCGAGTTTTTGGATCGACGACACCATCGGCAGAGCGCTTGACTTGCTTGGTTTTTAAGAGGAAAGCCATGAAAGCTTTGCCAACCTTAGGATGAACATAATAAAAGCCGCGCGTAATCAGCGAAAATAGCGGATAGAAACGTGCGCGGAAATTTTCGGCATGTTTCGGAGGATTAACTGGCTGTTTAATCGGCGGGTCGAGCGGGTCGGTAAAGACGACGGCGCCACCAGAGACAGCATCAATAGATTTACCCTTGCCAAAGGACAATGCGGCGACGCGACCAACGGTGCCAACTTCGCGTCCGTCAGGATAGCGCACACCAGCGCAGTGCGCCAAATCTTCAATGATAGAAAGTTTATGCAATTTTGCAACTTTTTCGATAGCCTCGATATCGACAGGGATGCCTAGGTTGTTTTGAACGATGATAGCCTTGACGCCTGTCTCGCCTTTTATAGCCTTTTCTAGCTCCTTAGCACCGAAGTGCAAAGTATCTTTATCGACATCGGCAAAAATTGGCACACAGCCAGCGGATTTGACGGCTTGAACCACAGCATAGCAAGTTAGACTCGTAATAACGATTTTACTGCCGCGTGGCGCAACGCCTCTAATTGCAACATTAAGTGCAGTGCGACCATTGGCATAAACTGCGACATGGTCAAACGTAGCACCGTAGTGCGCAGCAAGAAAGGCACGGAGTTCTGGAAGCTGATATTCATCGCCGATAGCAAGAGTGTGGCGAAAAACGTCGCCCAAAGTGTATTGGGATGATAAACCTAGAAAATATTTCACGCGTGTTTCTCCATGGTTACATAAATTGCCTTAGCGAGACCAGTAGGGTCACAAATGTATGGGGCATGGGTCCAGTTTTCAAAATACTTGAGTTCGCTGTTTTTAAGATAACGGTGCATTGTAGCAGCCTGACGAGGAGGAGTAACATTATCCATTTTGCCCCACAAAATCGTAGCAGGAGTGGTAACCTGGTCCATTTTGAGCTTTTTGTCACTCTCCAACATATTGACGAGGGTTTTCTTCATGTTTTCTGGGGCGTGACTATAGTCAGAGGCGCCAAGCACTTTATGGACGACTTTTCTTAGGGGCTTAATTTTCTTTAATGGGGATAATATTTTGGAAGCTTTGCGAGCAATATCGCGCTTTTTACTCTCTTCATAGACTCCAGCAGAGTCGAGCAAGATGACGTGTTTTAACTTGTTTGGCTTTTCGCTTAGTAAATTCAGGAGAATGCGACCACCGTTACTATGTCCGAGAGCGATAGCGCCGTCAGGAATGTTTTCGTCAGCCCACTTAACATAGTCTTTGATTTTCCAGACTTTGTCGGACGGGCTGGTCAAGCCTGGAACATTTAACATCTTGACTTTGATGCCGTTTTTTTCTAGTAGCGCGATGGTTTTTTCCCAGGGTTCGACCGTATATGTCCACCCGTGAATTACATATAGGGTTTTCACAATAATCCTCTCTTTTCCCTACGCTTAATATAAATTGGATCGCGACGCGGTAATTTCTTGGCATCCTCTGGGTTTTCTAGCAATTTCTCTACCATCCATTCGAGGTATTGGCTGCCCTTAAAGACTAGCACTTCCTTACCAGTAGTGTTTTTCTCAACGAATTTTAAAGCAGTCTTGACATCTGAGAAGGCTTCGGTTTTAATGCCGCGAACCCTTAGCTCAGGATAAGCATATTTTTTCATGCGACGACCAACCAAGATAACCTGTTCTGGCTTAGCTTTGACGACGGCATCAACGATTTTCCTATGCTCTTCACCCTCGATTTTGCCCTGCTCAATCATATCGCCAAGCACAATCCAGAGATGGCGCTCTTTCATATTGGCAACCATTTCGAGGACAGAATTAACGCTGATAAGGTGAGCGTTGTAGCTACTATCAATCAGAGTGAGGCCGTTTTTGCCTGGGAAGTAAGAACTGCGGCCCGGAGGGAGGGTCATATTGGAAAAGTCGGTCTTAACCTTTAGTCTTAGATATTTGCAGAGCTGTTGCAGCATATCAAGCTGAATAGCAAGATCGCGAGGCTGTGGCGAAGCAAAATGGAAAACGTTTTTCTCGAAGACAAAATCGGTGGATTTTGGCGAGATGACATAGCCTTTTAGATTGGATTTGAAACATTCTACGACATCGGCTTTAATGTTGTGATGAAGCTTAATCTTCTCTAGTGCCTTAGTCATTAGGTAAATATCGCCATCGATGTAAATTTTCTTCCTAGTGTATTGCGGAAGCATGGCAAATTCGTGGGTAATAGCACGGTCTAGGTCTTCAAATTCGCCGTTATCTACCTGATGCTCGAATTGGATAGCATGGGAACGGCCCAACGCAATCCAAAGCGTAACCTCTGGGCGGAGCCATTTTGCAAGAAATTCAGTCTCGTGTGGACGCTCTCCATCAATCTCCACCACATAGAATTCCTCAGTATGACGGAAAAAGAGAGCGCGAATTGGGACAGCGAGGAACAAGTAAGCCCAGCGAAGCTTGCTACCGGTGACACCCTTATTAATGCCGACGAGGTCAAAGGCGATACCAAAGGCGGAGTTAGCGTTGTGAGAATAATGAGCGCGGTCACCCAGCTGGCATTCTAAGATATGAAGCATAGTGGTCTTGCCAACGGAACCAGTAATAGCAATAACGCGAGGGGACCAACGCTTAAAAGCGCGATTCGCAAAAAAGCGGAAATATCCAGCCGCAATGAAGTAGAAACGTTTCTTAAAACGCGCCGTAAAACTCATGTATTAATTATATCAAAAATCCCCCAATTTTTGGGGGATTTTATATTGTATTTTGATGCGATATTACATCTTGATCTCTGCGTCGACGCCAGCAGGAAGAGAAAGATTCTGCAAGCTGTCAATAGTCTTTGGAGTAGCACCAAGAATATCAATGAGACGCTTGTGAACTTTCATCTCGAAAGCCTCGCCACCGGTCTTGTAGACGTGTGGGGACTTAACGACGGTGAAAGTGCTGCGCTTGGTTGGAAGTGGCACTGGACCGGAGACACGAGCACCAGTTCTGATAGCGGTGTCAACGATTTGTTTGGCGCTTTGGTCGATGACGCGGTGGTCATAAGCCTTCAAGCGGATGCGGATTTTTAAGCCTTCCTCGGCTTTGGTGGTTTTAGCAGTTTTTGCTTCTGCCATGGTTTCCTTTTCCTCTCCATAATCTCAGATTGCAACTAGACGTGCAGTCCATGAGTTTTTGGAGAAATATTAAATTGTATTTATACAATATACACCATTTTTAGGATTTTGTCAAAGAAAAAGACCAGGCGAACCTGGTCCTTCTGGTCAGTTGTACTGTTTTAATAATTCTAGCGTTATGATTAGGTCGTTGGTCGAGACGTAATAGCTATCTCCCACGGTTACGGCTGGGAAATCTTCTTCGCGCATAGTATAGTTATGGGTAGTCGGCGACGATAGATATTGTCCATCTAAATAGACGGAGCCATATGTCATGGCATAGAATCCAGACATAATTTTCTCCTTTTTGCCGCATGATATGGCTACTTCGTAACCATTTTTCCGGTAGACCTTAAACTTGTCTATGCCAACATCAAGATTGAAATAGTCGTCGTCTTCAACTTTCCTTTCAGAAGCAGTGTAACCTAGAGACTTTGCAAAGCCGTCTAAATCAAACTCGGTATATTCTTTATTTTTCCAATATTTTCCGAAAGTTTTATACCATTTTTTGAGTTCAGCTTTATCGTCCAAATACTGGCTGTAACTTGAAAGATACGAATCGGTATCGTCTAACATATCTTTTGGAAGATACACTTCGGTAGCGTTAAAGACAACATCGTCTTTTCCGCCTTCTCCCCAACCAGAATATGCAAAATTGTCCATGCCGGCGCCGCTACTTCTGAATAGTCCTTCGTCTTTTTTGGAACGTGAGTCATATTCTCTTGCAGAGAGACTAATATCCATGGTCATCCATGAGGCTTTTATAAAACTCGAACCATAATCAGAAAATCTAATTGAGATGATTGGAGCATCGCCATAGTCTGCGGTATATGGGCCATTATCATAATATGCCTGCGAACCCTCCCAAATAAAAATGTCTGCATCAGCAATCAAATTATAGGGCAAAGTTCCGCTGAGTGGCTCAATAGTTACCATCATGTAATCATAACGATGGCTTTTACCATGGTCGTCTTTTCTTACCTCAAGATCATAATAGTTTAAGCCTTTAAGGTCTGGCGTAGAGATAGTTATCTGACTATTATGCTCCTTTGAGACAAAAGTTTTTAGTTCTGTGCCACGCTGCAGCTGAAAATAAGCTGGAAATTTGACGATGTCACATTCCGGTAAAACCGCAGGTATCTCACCAATATATTCATACTCAACGATTTTATAATCATCTTCGTAATAAATTTTCTCTTTGGCTTCGACTTTTAAACTTGGAATTAGGATTAGAAATACAACTGACAATAATAAAAATTTAAGATACTTCATTTTGCACCCCTTTCTTTTTTTGCAAAACAACAAAATATGTGTTATTATAGCATTTTTTCTTCATTTTGGCAAGAAAAAGGCTGGTCGCGGGGACCAGCCCTAAGTCATTTGAGGTTTAGTTTGTCGAATTACATAGTTTTGGCGCAGTAGCCAAGGAGACTAACGACAAAGTCAAAGTCCCAGCGAGAAACAAAATAGCCATCCTGGTCAACTTTGACAGGCACAAGCTCCTCGCTGTCGCGTACCTTAAAACAATGGGTATTAAAATCGTACGAGTTTTTAGACGTTTTAGCGCCGGAAGCATCCCATTCTACATAGGAGCAATCTAGACCAATACTAGCACGCTGCGCGGTAGTTTCATCCACATCTGTTTGGCAGAGAAAACAGCCAACTCGAACGATGTGGTCGCCTAAGACATATTCCTTTTCACCGTTACTGGTAGGCGGATTTTGAACCGTAGCGCCAAGCGATTCAGCATAGCGGTCAAGGTCAAACTCGTCGTAGCTCTTGCCTTTCCAAAAAGCCTTAAGTGTTTTATACCAATTTTCTTTCTCGGCAAGATGGGAAACATATTCGTTATAATCGAACATGTATTCCATGAGATATTTTCGCATATCATATGGCAGATTAACATAGCCATAATCATAGAAAACGTCGTCGACTACATCGTAGCTCCAGCCTTCATAGTTGAAATTAGACATGCCAGCGCTAAAACTCTTGTAGATATTAGTACGAGTTATACGCTGAGTATAGTCATCCGTCCAGAGTTTGGGCATAGTCGCTTCTTTTGAAGAAAAGTGCGCCATTGCGACGATTTTGTCCATATGGACAGAGAATACGCCATCCTCGTAATGAAAACCGACTGCGGGATTCTCCTCTGGATTAAAAACATATAGGTAGCTTTCGGCAATCACCTCACCATTTTTGTGATTCGAATACTCTACCGTTACCATTAATATGTTTTTATCTGGGCATTCCTTTAAGAGAAAATCGTATTCCTCAACATCGAGAGTCTCGATTCCCTCTAATTTTGGCACAGAAAATGTAACCAAGATATTGCCATCACTAGTCACAACCTGACCAAGCAGGAGATTCCGAGCGTTTGGCATTTTTTGGTAAACACTGTGCTTGGCACAAAAACAGATGTCTGAGACATCTGGTAAGACTGTTGGAATATCCTCGATAGATGCGTAAATTGGCACGCCGACTATTCCTCCCGGCGAAGCGGCACGAACCGCTAAACCTAGCGAGAGATAAACCCCCATAACCAACAAAACAAACAAAACCTTCTTAAAGAACTTTTTCATTGCTGACTCACCCCTTTCTTTTTCATACAACAATGTCATATCTTATTATATCACAGATTGCGATTTTATGCAAGACTAGCATAAGCACAAAAGTGCAGGGAGACACAAGTGCGGGCATTTAAAGATATCAAAAAAGCCCCTGTAATAGGGGCTTTATAAGTGTAGCCTAAAGGTTATTACTTAATAATCTTAGTGATAACACCAGAACCGACGGTCTTGCCACCTTCGCGGATAGCAAAGCGGTCGTTGTTGTTCATAGCAATTGGAGCTAAGAGTTTAACCTTGAAGGTTACGGTATCACCAGGCATGACGATTTCTTTGTCAGCTGGGAGCTCAACTTCACCAGTAACATCGGTGGTGCGGAAGTAGAACTGTGGCTTGTAGCCCTTGGAGAATGGAGTGTGGCGGCCGCCTTCCTCTTTCTTCAAGATGTAAACTTCGCCTTCAAACTCGGTGTGTGGAGTGATAGAACCTGGTTTAGCAATAACCTGACCACGCTCAATCTGCTCACGCTCAATACCGCGGAGAAGAAGACCTGCGTTGTCGCCTGCTTGACCCTGATCGAGAGTCTTGTGGAAGGCTTCGATACCGGTAACAACAGATTTCTGAGTGTCGCGGAGACCAACGATTTCAACTTCGTCGTTAAGTTTAACAACACCCTGTTCGATACGACCGGTAGCAACAGTACCACGGCCTTTGATAGAGAAGACATCCTCGATAGGCATGAGGAATGGCTTGTCTAGATCGTGTTCTGGAATGTCGAAGTATTCGTCCATAGCCTTGACAAGTTCCATAATAGCGTCTTCGTTAGCTGGGTCGCCTTCAAGAGCCTTAGTAGCGGAACCTTTGATGATAGGAGCGTTGTCGCCATCAAAGCCATATTTGTTAAGAAGTTCGCGGACATCCATCTCGACGAGTTCGACGAGTTCTGGGTCAGCAAGGTCCATTTTGTTCAAAAATACGATGATTTTTGGAACGTTCACCTGGTGAGCCAAGAGAACGTGCTCGCGAGTCTGTGGAAGTGGACCATCGTTAGCAGCAACGACAAGGATAGCACCATCAATCTGAGCAGCACCGGTAATCATGTTCTTGATGTAGTCGGCGTGGCCTGGCATATCAACGTGTGCATAGTGACGCTTCTCAGATTCGTATTCCTGGTGAGAAGTGGCGATGGTAATACCACGAGCTTTCTCCTCAGGGGCGTTATCGATTTGGTCGTAAGCAACTGGCTTGTTAACTTCGGAAGGAAGCTTCTTAGCCAAAACTGCGGTAATAGCAGCAGTAAGAGTAGTTTTACCGTGGTCAACGTGACCCATGGTACCTACGTTAATGTGAGGTTTGGAACGGTCAAAATCTGCCATTCTTTATTATCTCCTTTTGTTATTAATTTGTC
>JAZRSM010000061.1:0-1307 GCA_045651545.1 Candidatus Nanosyncoccus sp. | reverse complement strand
TGCCTTGATCTTTTCACCAATCTTCTTTTGAATTTGAGCATCTGATAGAATATAAATATCTTCCATAATGATTGCATTTCTAAGCATTACGATGCAAATATACGAATAATGCTTTAATATAAAAGCTTTACGAATATATTTTTGATAGAATTATTGCTTTTAAATGAGAAAACAACCCTATTCTATGATTTTTTCATGACTTATAGATAAATGCCGTTTAGTTTATTCCATCTCCAGCATCGGCAAATGATTTGTTACAAGCATCCTGCCTATTAAAAATCTTTTGTTTTTTGTACATCAGCCGAAGTTTACTACTTTTGCAGAAAGAAGTAAGAATCTGTCTGGATTTTATTTCGAGTTTAGTTGCCGACGCGGTATGAAAGCGTCGGTTGCGACGACTGCCGGTTTATCGGCACAAAGGAGTATTCATTTTTTAGCACTCGCTGAGCACTATCCTTGCAAGAGCAGAGAAGGTAAAGGTGCTAAAAAGGACCTCAAATAAACCGAAAAGCAGATTCTAAAACTTATTAACGGTAAAATCAAAACAGATTCTAATTCATGAACATCCATTCCACACCAGCTTTTAAGGATTGCTACCTCATGCAGCCCGAAGACCTTCAGCGTTTTGCCGCCACGCTTGCCGATGGTTTCAAGGGGTACAGCATGTTCGAGCACGTTTGCTACGGCAGATACGACCACGACCTGATGCGTCTGTTTTGGGAGGTCTCACTTGCTCTCCTCCCCGACAATGCCATCTGCATCGCCGATAGTAAGGAGGCCAATTCCGTACTGGCCTATATCCCTCCCCATAGCAAGGATCCCAGCCTACTCGATTATGTGAAAGCGGGCGGAATGAAGATGTTCCTCAAGTTTCGCCTCAGAAGAATCATGCGTTTGACGCGATTCAATATCGAGATAGAGCAAATAGGCAAACGCTATAGAGCCGCCGACGATGGCTATCTGATGGCCTTTGCCACGCGCCTCGACAAGCAGGGACAACACTATGGCAAACCGCTGATAACGGCTCTACTGAATCATCTCGATGCTTCGGGCGAGAGTTGCTATCTCGAGACGCTAGAAGCGAAAAATGTAGCCTTGTATCAGCACTTCGCCTTCCAGCTCACAGGACAGACAGAGAGCCAAATGGGAGGTCTCAAACTCTTTGCGATGCGCCGCCCCGTAAATTCTGGTGTTTAGGCTCTTGGCTTTTGGCTTTTGGCTATTAACAACTTCGTTGTTTAGGGTTTAGGGTTTAGGGTGTAGAGTGTAGAGTTTAGAGTTGTCCGCGATGTCTGCAAGCCTCCCCA
>JAZRSM010000060.1:0-1046 GCA_045651545.1 Candidatus Nanosyncoccus sp. | reverse complement strand
AATGATTTGGCTTGAGCTTCGGCATCTTCGGAAGATTTACGTACGTAGAGTACATAGCGTAATGGCTTCTGGACTATGCCGCTACTCGCATTGATTAGCGCTCTATTCATAGTTTTAGAACACGACAACTACTCCGTCGTCGCACACTCCTTTCTCATTGCCCAACTCGCGCTCTGGCGAATCGTCAGGCGACTAATGCGCAAAGTAATTGCACTAGGTTTTTGACGGCTTCTTTTCGGTCTTCTACGACCGGCTGTTCCTTTTGCATTTAAGGTACATACTTTTCTTTCTCCACCCGAAGTGTTGCCATTCGGCAAGTATCACTTGTAGTGCAGAATCTGCGCATAAAATATGAGGGGCTACCCCCTCTCGTCTTTCGAAAGGCGCAGAACTCTGCACCGCAATTAACATAAGTATATTACAAGAGTTCGAAAATGCCAAGCATAAGCGTTTTGGAAGTGTGGGGAGATATATATTTGGCGTTTCGTATATCTGTTATTTGGCGAGTTCGAACTTGCAATTGTTCCAATAGTAAGCTTAAATACGCAAAACATTTTAGGAGTTTATTATGGCTATTAAGTTAGAAGATGCTGTCGCAGTCGTACAAAAAGAGATTCGCGACTTGCGTGCAAAATATGAGTCCGTTGCTAAAACGGAAGAACAGGATCCGATAATGGTCGAAGGCGAAACATCGACTGGGTATTATTGCCAACTAATGGCGGATCCTAAAGACGTCGCTAAGATTTTGCTTGAATATGATTATCCGGTTTGGCGCGTGCTTGACGAAGATGCGCCGCGCGCGATGTGGGAAGATTTGGGGCGAGAGTTGGGCCTAGAGCATGTTTGCTCGGTGGATCTATGAAAGCCCGTCAAAAGCGCCACAAATGCCCCAAATGTGGCAAATATTATGTAGGTTATCCTGCGTTATCGCGTAAGGATAATAAGACGGAGATTTGCCCGAAATGTGGAATTCGCGAGGCTATTGAAGCTATTCTGAAATTAAGTTGAGTTTTTTATTGAAATCTTCGGTGAATCTAAACAAGTTG
>JAZRSM010000059.1:0-1176 GCA_045651545.1 Candidatus Nanosyncoccus sp. | reverse complement strand
TATGAATTTATTGCATGGCGTGGGCGATTTCTTTTCGTTAGATATCGGCACAAACTCGATGCGTATTATTCAGCTCGCCGGAGATAATCGAAACGGCTGGGCTCTTGTTCGCTATGCTTACGTTCCAATTGAACAAAAACTCACAGCAGACACTTCCGAGCTTGGCAAAAAACACCTTGGCGAAGCTATTATGGGTGCAGTTGAACAAGCCGGCATCAAAACCAAATCTGTAGCTGTAGGTCTTCCTGCCTCCAAAACTTTTACTTCCATCGTAGAGGTAGATACTCTTCCAGAAAAAGAGCTAAACAAAGTTTTTCAGTACGAAATTGATAAATACGTCCCAATGCCAATGTCTGATGCTAAAGCAGACTATGTAGTTTTAGGCCCAAGCCCTAACGACCCTATGAAAACCGAAGTTTTGGTAAGTTCCGTAGCTAGGGAATATGCCGAAGATGTGCTAGAAACCATTGAAAAAACCGGACTCAACGTTATTGCGATGGAGCCAGAACCTCTTGCAATGGCCAGAAGTTTGGCTATTCCAGGTGCGATTGACGCTAACCTCATCGTAGATTTTGGTGAAAAATCTACCGACCTTGTAATTGTCTATCAGGGTAAACCTCGCTTGGTACGTTCTATTCCAGGTGGTTTCGGTCAGCTCGTTTCAGCCGTGGTTAATGGTCTCGGTGTTAAAGAAGAACAAGCTCGTCAGTTTATACTTAAATTTGGCCTTGCCGAAGACAAAGTCGAAGGCCAAGTTTTCAAAATTTTAAACCCATCTCTAGATACTTACGCATCTGAACTTGCTAAATCTGTGCGTTTCTTCCAGACTAAATATTTGAACGGTAAAGTTGGTGGCATCGTGCTTTCTGGCTATGCTAGTATGATTCCACTTTTCCCAGAATACATCGAAGCTAAAACCAACATTCCTACTATGAAAGGTAACCCGTGGCAGCTAGTTCGTACCACGCCAGAACAGCAACACGCACTCCTTCCAGTAGCTTCAGAATTTGCAGTGGTAATTGGTTTGTCCGAAAGGAGTAATGACTAATGAGTGTCTTAGATAGCATTAAGAATTTTAAGCTGGACGGCCTATTCAATAAAGCGGGTAGTCCGGCCAAAGTTGCCGCGGAGCCAAGAAGAGAAAAAGAAATTAACTTGGTCCCAGATATCAAAGAC
>JAZRSM010000058.1:0-1221 GCA_045651545.1 Candidatus Nanosyncoccus sp. | reverse complement strand
GATTACATTTTGGCCGATGTCTATGCTCGCTATCAAAAAGGCAAAGGAAACGATGTTCGTTTCCAAGCTGGAACCGATGAGCATGGTAACAAGATTGCCAAAAAAGCCGCCGAGCTCAATCTTGATGTTAAAACTTACGTTGACGAAAACTCCGCTAAATTTCAAGAGTTCATTAAGAAACTGGGCGTTTCTTATACTGATTTTATTCGCACTACTGACGTTGATCATGAACGTCGTTGTCAAGAAATATGGAAAAAACTTGAGAAGCATATCTATAAAGACAGTTACGAAGGTTGGTATTGTGAAGGATGCGAACGCTATATCACAGATAAAGAATGCGAAGAGAATAAAGGAATCTGCCCTGACCACAACAAACCTTATGAAAAACTTAGCGAAGAAAACTACTACTTCCGCATATCCGATTTTAAGGACCAAATTCGAGAAGCTATCACGAGTAAAAGCATGGAGATTCTACCAGAGTTCCGCACCAAAGAAATACTTAATCTTTTAGACGATAGTCCAGACGTATCCATCTCTCGTCCGACCTCGCAACTTTCTTGGGGAGTACCAGTTCCAGACGACGATTCTCAGGTTATGTATGTGTGGATTGACGCACTATCTAACTATATCACTGTTCTGGGATACCCAGATCATGACATTTCTGACTATTGGCCAGCCACCGCACAATTTGTTGGCAAAGACATTTTGCGTTTTCATGCGATTATTTGGCCAGCTATGTTGCTTGCACTAGGGCTGCCTTTGCCAAAAACAATTACTTCTCATGGTCACGTCTTGTCGAACGGTCAGAAAATGAGTAAATCTATCGGCAACGTTGTCGACCCAATCGAAGTCCTAGATTCTAAAGGCCTGCCAGCTTTCCGCTATTATTTCTTGCGCCACATTGATACTTTTTCCGATTCGGATTTTACATGGGAGAAGTATGACACGTCCTACAATAACGAACTCGCCAATGACCTTGGTAATCTCGTCCAACGTCTTGCTAATCTATGCAAGAAACAAAATCTCTCTGGTTTGGTATTCAAGTCAGAACGCGACCAGTCGTATGACGAGATCATGGAGTCATTTTACTTTAGTAAAGCTCTCGACTATGTTTGGACAAAAGTACAAGATTTGAACAGGGAAATCGATGAAAAGAAACCTTGGGAGCTAAACAAACTTCCAGAAAAGCACGAAGAGTTAGTGGCGATTCTGAATGACTTA
>JAZRSM010000057.1:0-1414 GCA_045651545.1 Candidatus Nanosyncoccus sp. | reverse complement strand
ATTGTCCGGAGCAAAGCAACTGTACGACGCAGTAAAAGTAACGTATGGGCCAAAGGGCCAGAATGTTGTAATTGAAAAAGAATATGGTGCGCCAACGATTACGCACGATGGCGTAACAGTGGCGGAGGCGGTGGACCTCGGCTCTTCTGAAGAAAACCTAGGCGAGCAGATTGGCGCAAAGCTAATTAAAACTGCAGCACAAAAATTAAATAAAGTTGCGGGCGATGGAACTACGACCGTAACTGTGCTCACGTATAATATTATTTCTGAAGCTAATAAACTAATCGTAGCGGGAGTGAACCCGATGGAGCTTCGCAAGGGAATCGAGAAGGCTGGCGCAGAAATCATAAAAGGAATTGATAAAGTTGCCGAAAAAATTGATGGGAATTCTGAAAAAGTAGCAGAAGTAGCAACGATTTCTGCGGGGGACGCGGAAATTGGAAAGCTAATTGCGGAAGTGATTTCTAAGATTGGTAAAGACGGCGTAGTAACCGTAGAGGCTGGTCAAGGCCTAGAAATGGAGCAAGAGATTGTAGAAGGATTTTCTTATGATAAGGGCTATTCTTCGCCGTTCTTTGTAACGGATGTAAATCGTCAGGAAGCAGTCTTTGAGAAACCAGTAATTCTAGTTACGGATAAAAAGATTTCTTCTGCGAACGATATTCTACCAATGCTAGAAAAATGTGCGCAAGCCGGAAAGAAAGATTTAGTGATTATCGCTGAAGGAGTAGAAGGCGAAGCGCTGTCGCTCCTAGTGCTTAATAAGCTAAAAGGCGCGTTTAATACACTAGTACTTAAGGCTCCAGCGTTTGGCGAACGCAGAAAAGAGATTTTAGAAGATATTGCAATTTTAACTGATGCGACGGTAGTAAGTGATGATAGGGGAATTAAGTTAGAAGAAGCTGGGCTAGAAGTATTAGGCTCTGCGTCTAAGGTAATTGCAACAAAAGATGAATCTACGATTATTAAGGGGGCGGGTTCGGCGTCTGAGGTAAAAGCTAGAATCGCATTAATTAAGTCTCAGGCCGAGATGGCGACATCTGATTATGAGCGTGGTGAATACGAGAAACGTGCAGCTGCGCTTTCTGGAAAAGTGGCCGTAATTAAAGTCGGTGGTGCGACAGAGACGGAAATTGATGAAAAGAAATTCCGCGTAGATGATGCAGTAGCGGCAACAAAGGCGGCACTATCGGAAGGAATTGTAGCTGGTGGTGGCGTAACGCTACTAAATGCTATCAAGAATATAAAGGGGAATGATGCTGGCGCAAAGATTGTGCGCGAGGCGATGAAGGCACCATTTATTAATATAATGGAGAATGCTGGACTAAATGCACAAGCGCTACTCGCCCAGGTGGAAAATGCGAAAGATGGTATGGGTGTCAATGTGATGAAGCCGGAAGAAGGACTGATTGAC
>JAZRSM010000056.1:0-1414 GCA_045651545.1 Candidatus Nanosyncoccus sp. | reverse complement strand
CCGTCTGCTATTGCTCTTCAGCTTCCAGATAAAGTAAAGCGCCTTATTCCTGTTGTAGCCGAAACGAGCTGGAGCGCGCCGGCTGTAGTAGTTACAGGATTCGGATGCGGCTTTCTTGTTACGCTTCTCGATTCTCTCTGCACGGGCCAGATATACGTCCCGGTTCTCGCGCTAATCTCACGCGAAGTTGAAGCATGGCGCTCCTTCATGCTTCTTGCCGTTTACAATCTTGCGTTTATAGCCCCATTGATAGTGATATTCATACTTGCTGCTAAGGGGCGGATTCCGAGCGGATGTCGCGCTGGTCAAAGCGCAATGTCTTCCCCTCGAAAATTGCGATGGGGATCGTCTTTGCGATTCTTGGAGTGCTCGTTCTCCCGAAATTTGGCGGTTTTCTTGTGGAGGCATTTACGAAATGATATAATTTCTCTCGTAATGATTCGCTTAAAAAAACTAATTTAAGAAAGAAGAAAGAGCAATCTATTTTTATACAATATAATCCTTTGGTAAAAAACTGTAAGTTGTCAAAAACTTGGGTTCTGTTTTTTTCTATTCTTGGAATAGTAGTGTCGATTATAAAATTAATTATGATTGTAATTGGGAGTTGAATTATGCCTAAAAGAATTGCTAAAGTCTGGCGATCCGTTGCCAAAACCAGTGCCGTCATTTTCACGCATTCTAAAACTGGATATCGGATTAAAGACCCTACAAATTTGTCTTCATATTACGGACAGTTAATTTAGTAAAGAATGAACAAGATGGGTATGGTGTGTCTGCCTTGCAACAAGTATTTCTTGTGGGGTAAGCACAACAGCAGCAGAGACGGTGTTATTGACAGCGCCTGAAGCTGCAATAAAAGCTATAAACGATCTTGGTGCAGAACAAGAAGAAATTATAGAACAAATCGATATGGAGTTAAATGCAAGTGGAAGCTTCTGACAAAAAAGGATTAAGACATCTAGCAAAGGTCACGACTTCGATTGTCTTTTTAATGATAATCGAAGCGATTTTTCTCATTACGTATTTAAGAGATGATCTTAATTGGATGGAATATCTACAAACCTCATTAGGGACCTTAATGATTTGTATGCTATTTGTGCCTTTAATAGCCAAGGGGAGTGTTCCCACGAAATACGACGGATCGGGCGAGCTGTCGGCTCCGAGCCATAAGCAAAATTATGCTACAATATCTTCATGCCGAATTTGACCTCATTTGAAATCACCTTGCTTGTCTTTGGCGCGGTGCTTGTTGCCGCGCTTGCGGCGATTCTATGGTGGCATCTTGCGGGCGATAGGGTAAAGGCTCTGATTGCAGGATGGTTGGCGTTGCCGCTTTTCTGGAAGATCGTTTTGCCAGTTGTGTTCGGGGCATTCGTTTTGCATGGATCGGTGAAGAGAGGTGAAGTTGTAGGTG
>JAZRSM010000055.1:0-2200 GCA_045651545.1 Candidatus Nanosyncoccus sp. | reverse complement strand
CTTATCAAATCGGAATCGATGAATTTAAACAAAGCGCCAGCCAAGTTCTCACCGCAGCCAGTCATGATTTAACTCGGCCCGCACTAACCGGAGTCTTCTTTAATACTGATGGAGATCAACTTGTTATTGTTGCGACTGATGGCTATCGTCTCGCTCTTAAAAAGCTCATCGATAAGGTTGAAAGTGATATTAAGGCAATCGTTCCAGCTAGCTCAATCCAAGAAGTCCTTCGTTCCATCCCAGAGGACTCTGAAACGGTCGAGATCTCCTTTAACGAAGACTTAGTGCGTTTTCGCATCGGCGAAATCGAAATCATCTCTAAGCTTATCGATGCTAGCTACCCGGATTACCAAAACCTCATCCCTAAAGAGTCTAAAATTGAACTCACTATGCAACGCGACGAACTGATCCGTGTCTCTAAGCTTGCCGCTCTATTTGCTCGCTCTTCAAACGGCGCCATAGTCTGCGAGACTATTTCCCCAAACACCTTCTCTGTCCGCTCGGTTGCGAACGAATTCGGCGAAAATGACTCTCGTATCGAAGTAGAAGTTTCTGAAAATGCTAAAATTGGCTTCAATTCCCGATTCTTCATTGACGCCCTCAATTCTTTCGACTGCTCCGAGGTTTCCTTTGAATTTTCTAGTCAGTCTTCGCCAGCTATCTTAAGAGACAAGAAAAATAATAAATATCTGCACATCGTAATGCCGATTAACACCTAATGATTATTAAAAAAATTACTCTTACTAATTTTCGTAATCACGCCTCTTATTCTCTCGAATGTGAAGATGAAACATCTCTTATTCTTGGCGAGAATGGCTGTGGTAAGACTTCTGTCCTTGAAGCTATTTATATCTTGACACGCGGCAAGAGTTTCCGCGCCACCGACCCAGAAATTATTAAACGCGGTTCCAAATTTTATCGTATCGAACTTGAATATCTAGATGGAGAAAAAATAATTGCTAGTTACGATGGTGGCGTAAAAAACTTTACCATACTAGACAAAAAAACTCGTCGCTTACCCAAAAAGAATAAATATCCAGTTATCCTCTTTCTCCCTTCTGATTTAAATCTTATCAGTCATTCCCCAGGACGTCGCCGCGACTATTTCGATGCTACTTTCTCTAGTCTCGATGATTCCTACGCCGAAAATCTCTCGAAGTATAAAAAAGCCCTCAAACAACGCAACGAATCCCTTAAAAGCGAGAATCTTAACCCGGCCGACCTTTTCTCCTGGAACCTACTTCTTGCTCGGCTTGGATCATCGTTATGGCGGTCTCGTCAAACTTATATAGAAAGAATAAATTCTCTCCTCCCTGCAACCTACCACTCCATCGCCAAAAACTCCGATCAAGTTAAAATTCTTTATCAATCTGAAGTTGAAAACATTTCCGAAAATAAATATTTTAATCAGCTTGAAGCTAGTTTTCAAAAAGATCACTATCTTGGTCATACTACTTTCGGTGTCCATCGCGACGAATATATTTTTGAATTTAACGGTAAACTCGCCAACGGCTCTGCCTCGCGCGGCGAAACTCGTTCTATTATTCTTGCCCTAAAGTTTATCGAAGCTAAACTAATCGAGGATGTTCTTAATAAAAAACCCCTTATTCTACTCGATGACGTCTTCTCTGAACTTGATGACTCTCGCCGTGCCTGCTTAGTTGAAAACTTTAAGCATCATCAAGTTATCATTACTAGTGTTGAACGGTTCTAACTCCATAATTAGAACCAATATTTATCTAGTAGCCTTAAGTTCCAATCGAGGTATTAGAAGTTACCCATGTTATAATAGTAGGCATGATTAAGATTGAAAAACTGATTCCTGGCGGAATGGGGCTTGGTACAGCCGAAGATGGCCGCAAGATTTTTTTCTGGAATGCTCTCCCGGGTGAATTCGTCACTAAGTATCATATTACTAAGCAAAAATCCCGCTATTCTGAAGCTATCGCCGACGAAGTCGAACGCATCTCTCTTTATCGCGTCGAACCTAAAGACGAATGTTTCCTTTCTACTTCCCCTTGGCAAATCATGGATTACGATTATGAGCTAAAAGAAAAATCTGCTATCGTCAGCGAGATTTTTCGTGAACACGGTATTGATGTTGGTGCTCCGAAAGTCATTTCCGATAATCATGATTACTTTTATCGCAACAAAATGGAGTACTCGCTTTACTATGACTATGACCTCTCAATTATTCGCC
>JAZRSM010000054.1:0-2459 GCA_045651545.1 Candidatus Nanosyncoccus sp. | reverse complement strand
GTAAAGTCCACTACCTCAAGAGAACGCGCTGCGCCAGGAGATTTTCTGAGGGCGCCAATTCTAACAAGATTCTCAACGTGCTCTGCAACAGCTGAAACAGAAGAAAGCCCAAGCCCAGCACAAATATCCCTATAAGACGGTGCTAAACCATCATGCGTTTTGATAAAATCGGCAATATAGTTATAAACTAGGGCCTGTTTTTTAGTTAATTTAATACTCATTTGATTAGATTATACCCCAAATAACCAGAAAATAATTATTATTTTTGGTGCTTATGCTATAATGGAACAATAGATGGTTGCAAAAAGTGGAGTTACTATTGATGGTATGCGCGTGCGCAATAATGATACTTCTGCGCGCACGGTTGGCTTTGGTAATGCCGGGAAAAAATCTGCCCAAAGCATTCGCCGTACTCAAGGCTCTGTTTCGATGCGAAAAAACTCTTCACCAAGAACGAAGAAACGCAATGAAGATTTTGGGTTGAAGAAGAATAGTGAAACTGCAAGAGCAGCAAGATTAAAGGCGAACGAGGATTTTTTAAAACCAGTGTCGACATTTGAATTTGATTTATCTTCTAAAGAGCTACGTCCCGATTATAGCCTGAAGCATAGAGACGTAACAGAAGCCCCGACTCGAAAAAGAAAGCACAAAAAGAAAGGCCATAAAAAAGGCAAAATTATTGCACTACTTGTCGTTTTCGTTTTGGCTGCTGGAGCAACAGGAGCTTTGCTTTGGGGAAATAAATTAATATCAAAACTAACTGATGGTCAATCTGGTATTTTTGATTTAATTGGGGCGATTTCTAGCAATGTTAAATTAAAAACCGATGAAAATGGCCGTACAAATATCTTGATTTTTGGAACGTCAGGATATGATATGTCTGGTTCGGTTGGATATGGCGAGCATGACGGTTCACAACTGACGGATTCTATTATGGTCGTATCTGTAGACCAGGAGTCAAGAGACGTCGCAATGGTAAGTTTACCAAGAGATCTCTATGTTGGTAATACTTGTACTGCCACTGGAAAAGTCAATGAGGTGTATTATTGCTCGAACTTATCTGGAGATGATGAGGCGGGTGGCGCCAATGCGCTAAAGGCGACTATGAAAGAAATATTTGATTTAGATATTCAATACAGAGTTCATGTTGACTGGGGGGCATTAGTACAAATCGTAGATGGTTTAGGCGGAATTACCGTGACACTGGATGAAGATATTGAAGATGATTGGACTGGTACATTTATTAAAGCTGGTGAGCCAGTGACGCTGAACGGCGAACGTGCGCTAGGGCTCGCCCGAGCTAGACATGGCACAGAAATGGGCGATTTTACGCGAGGCAATAGTCAACAAAAGATTTTAGCTGCGATTCAGAACAAATTGGTCAATGAGGGAATAGATTTTGGCACCGCGCTTAGCTTGATTGACGCTGTTGGCGATAACGTAAGAATGGACTTTTCTGCAGAAGAGATTAAGAGCGTATTCTATTTGGCTAAAGAAATGTCACTTGATAGCATGCGACAAATCCCATTGATCGACTACAACAATAATATTTATTATTTATCTACCGCGGAAATGAATGGAATATCATATGTCGTGCCGGCTGGTGGAATTAGAAATTATACGAATATTCAGAACTACGTCAAACAAATGTTGTCAGCTGATCCGGCTGCTCGGGAAGGCGCTACAATCGTAATCCTAAATGGCTCCGGCAAAGATGGGGCGGCTGCAGCCGAGAAAGACAAGCTAAAGAAGAACGGGATAGCCATAGAAAAAGTTGGCGATGCACCAGAGGGCGAGTTCGTGGAGAGCTATTATCTGTATGATGTAAGCGGCGAGAAAGTCGCCACAGTAGAAAGCCTAGCAAAGAAGTACGGTGTGGAGGCTCGCTCTGCACAAGAAATCCCTGCAGGTATTGATACTACAGGAATTGATGTCTTGATAATTCTTGGAAGTGGCGCAGAATAAGCTATTCAGCGACAGGCTCGATAATAAGCTGGCGTTCGCGGCCCTCGCCCTCAGAGTGGGTTGTGATGCCAGAATAATCTTCAGCTAGTTTATGAACGACGCGGCGGTCTGCCGGGGAAAGATCTAAGCGCATTGGCTCGCCGGTTTCTCTGACCTTCTTGATCCAACCCTCAGCCTTTTCGGCGATACGGTCAGCGCGCTGGCGCTTATAATCAGCAACGTCGACGTTGACACGAGTAATTTCTGCTCCTCTTGCAGCAAGTGATTGGGAAACGATAAATTGGAGCGCACGAAGATTGTCAGCATTTTTGCCAATTAAAAGCGAGTTCATTGAAGTTGAAGGAACTGACAGTTGTATTACCTCGTCATCCATCGTCGAATCAACGGCAACATTAATACCAAAGAAACTTAGTAGGTCCTCTAGATATTTAGTCGCAAAGCGCACTGATTCTTCTTTATCCATAATTGTTATCTCCTTTTCTTTTTAGTGTCTT
>JAZRSM010000053.1:0-4331 GCA_045651545.1 Candidatus Nanosyncoccus sp. | reverse complement strand
CGTTAAGTCTACTAATGGTTTTAGCGCTAGTTACTCTACCGTCACTTCTGGTGAACCAGATGACAGCAAACTGTTTGCTGCTGTCCCAACCTCATCCCAGCAAGCAGAACTAATCGCAGAAACATCAACTTCTAACTCAGGCACTCCTAACCAGTTCAATGTCTACTATGGCGTTAAAGCAGACTATACTGTTCCATCCGGTACTTATACCAACAAAATCCTCTATACTGGCATAGCTGATGCAGGACCTACTCATAACATGGTAGTCTTCCCAGAAGAAACCCCATCCATTGATGGTGGAGATACACTAACTATCAATACCTCACTCTTTACTACTGCCTCTACCATTACTGCTAATGCCTACATCCTAGACCAGTCAGAACTAACTGCCGTTACAGCTTCTCCTACATCCATCTCTAACTACTCTTCTTCTCAAATGGATTGCACCGCCAGTACTGCTAATGGCTACCTAGAACTTACTTGTACTAATATCGCTAAACCTATTGGTAGCTACTTTGTCTATGTAGATATCCCAGACTATGGACAACACTACTCTAAAGCCTTTAACTACGTTGCTAACTTCTATAATATTACTTACATGCAAGACATGACAGCAGATATCTGCAATAATACCAAATACGTTACTACGCCATCTAACCAAGTCTACAACGGTAGCACCTTTACTGATAGCACCGTCCATTCCTATCCTAGAGCTACTTATGCCGATACCGGTAGAACCGTCACTTACAAAGGCAACACTGTCAACACCTACCGTCCTAACCACCTCGGAGATACTGACTATGTTCCAGAAACCACTATGAAGGATAAAAGAAAATCCATCTTCTACATGGATGACCAAGGAAACTACTCTTCCGAAGGCTCACCAGTTCAAGAAGAAGTCGAATACACCATTAGAAAACTAGCAGATGGCAACTGCTGGATGACGGAAAACCTCGCCCTGAACTACGAAGAAGGCCGCCAGTTTACCGTAAGCGACACTAACGTCACCTCCACCAAGACTGCAGCCCACGCTACACAATCACTCGACGGCACGGTCCAAGATTGGGAAAAGAATACTTCAATGCCTGGAACAGCAGGAACGGCGGACGATACCTGTGGCACTGATATTTCTAAACGCATTTGTTGGTATGAAGGAAAAACTGCTGGCGGCTATTCCGATCGTTGGCTGTCGAGGTCAAGCAACGGCGCCACTGAACAAAGCTTGAACATCGATGCCACCGTTCAAACTGGTGAAAATCAGAAAGTGGGAACTTATTACAACTGGTGGACGGCGACAATGGGTTCTGTTTCTACTTCGGTCGGAGAGCGAGTAGCCACAGAAGATATTTGCCCTGCTAGTTGGCGTTTGCCAAGAGACGATGCAATTTCTAGCTCTTGGGCATATCTTGTTGAATATACCTATAACATTGACGAAGATGGTGATCAGACAGATGGCAGTAACATCCTTACGCTTTATAAATTCCCGTTCTCATTAATGGGTGGCGGAATTCTTTCTCGTAGCACTGGCATATATGCAAGCCTTGGTAATAGCATCCGCCTTTGGTCGGACAAATCGACTGACGAAATTCGTGCTGGAAATTTCCGCACGCAGCTTGGTGACTCAAATGGCATTTGGTCAAATAGTCGTGTTTATAAGACGGTCGGTTTTCCTGTTCGCTGTGTTGCCAAGCAATCCTAATTTCTTATCGGGTTTCTAATCTGTTGTAGGTTGTGATAGATTGCTTCGACATTTCAAAAATGAATCCGCTGCGAACGGATTCATTAATACTTCGTAGATATAAGTAAAATCTGATATAGGCTGGCGTTTTGCTTTTATAGTAATGATAACCTTATAAACCATACTGGGTGCGTAGTTCCTTTACCACCACCCTTGCATCTTCAACTTGTCCTCTGGCTATCTGAGCTTCTGATTCGGCAAGATCCGCTAAGACTTCTTTGCAGCAGTATATCATACTAGCTAAAACGCTAAGCGCCTAGGTTATTAAGTGTCAAGGTATTGTTCCTTGAATTCGGCGAAGCGGTCTTTTTTGATAGCTTCGCGCATTTGTTCACAGAGGTGAATAAGGAAGCGGATGTTGTGAATAGAAAGTAGCGTAGCGCCAAAGGTCTCATCGCACTTCATGAGATGGTGAATATAGGCCTTGGTATAATTCTGGCAAGCATAGCAATCGCAAGAATCTTCAATAGGTGTAAAATCTTCGGCAAAGCGAGCATTTTTGAGATTAATACGGTTTTCTTTGGGCTCGTTTTTGTCGGTGTAGCGGATACCGGAAATAAGTGCATTACCATGACGAGCGAGACGGGTAGGAGAGACACAATCAAAAATATCAACACCACGAGCGACGCCTTCAATTAAATCGACTGGCTCGCCGACGCCCATGAGATAGCGCAATTTATCTTCTGGGAGATATGGGACAGAATACTCGATAGCTTTGTACATATCGTCCTTACATTCGTCGTCATTGGCGACGCCGCCGATAGAATAGCCGTCAAAGTCCATGGCGACAGTTTGTTCGGCGGAGAAACGACGCAAATCCTCATATGGACCACCTTGAACAATGCCAAAGAGATTCTGGTTTGGATTGTTATGGACGCGTTTGCCGCGTTCGGCCCAGCGGAGGGTGCGCTCGATGCTATTTTTAAGATAATTATAGTCGGCGGAAGCAGGTGGACATTCATCAAAGCTCATGGCAATGTCTGAATCGAGTTTGTTTTGGATTTCGATAGACTTTTCTGGTGTGAGGAAAAGCTTGGCGCCGTTTAGCTCGCTCTTAAAGTGGACACCTTCCTCGGTAATGTCCTTTTTCTTATTCATAGCAAGAGAGAAAACTTGGTAGCCACCAGAGTCGGTTAAAATTGGACCGTGCCAATTCATGAATTTGTGGAGTCCACCAGCTTTTGCTACGATGTCGGCGCCAGGTCTTTGCCAAAGGTGATAAGTATTGGCAAGGATGATGCCTGGATGCGTAGCCTTGACTTGCTCAGGGCTTAGAGTTTTGACTGTGGCTTGAGTGCCAACTGGCATGAACATAGGAGTTTCGTATTCTTGCAAGGTGCCATCGGGATTTTTGGCAGGTTTGCCATCTTTGTCTAGAAAGATAGCTTTGCCATAGCGGGCGCCAGTGGTTTTGTCTTGATGGATTAACTGATACTTAACTTTCATTTTTTACTCCTATTTAATAAGCATTGCGTCACCGAATGAGAAAAAGCGATATTTATCTTCAATGGCATGTTTATAAACTTTTAAGATGAAATCGCGACCAGAAAGAACAGAATCTTGGTTTTGACTTTGGTTTTGTCCTTGGCTTTGATCGGCAAAGGCGGAGACTAGCATAAGCAAGGTGGATTTTGGTAAGTGGAAATTAGTGATGAGATTATCCACGACCCTAAATTTGTAGCCTGGGTAGATAAAAATGTCGGTTTCGCCAGCTTCGGCAACGATTTTTCCATCGTGATGGCTTGCGACAGTCTCCAAAGTGCGGACAGTGGTAGTGCCAACGGCAATAATCTTGCCACCGTGGTTTTTGACTTCGCTAATTTGCTTGGCAGCTTCTTCGGAAACTTCGTAAGACTCGGTGTGCATTTTATGCTTTTTAACATCGTCAACTTGGACGGGGCGAAAAGTGCCGAGTCCGACGTGGAGGGTAATTTTGATAATTTTAATTCCCTTTTCTGCAATTTTTTGAAGTAGTTCTGGAGTAAAATGCAGTCCAGCGGTAGGTGCGGCGGCAGAGCCTAAACTCCGGGCATAGACCGTCTGATAACGAGACTGGTCTTTTAGCTTTTCGTGAATGTATGGAGGAAGCGGCATAGTGCCAAGTTGCTCTAGGATTTCTAGAAAGATGCCCTCGTAGCTAAATTTAACGAAAGTAATTCCCTCTTCATGAATTTCCGTGACAGTGGCAGAAAGAATGGGTGTGTTGGCTTGCTTACCAAAATTAATGACGGTGCCTGGCTTTAAGCGTTTCTGTGGGCGGGCGAGACATTCCCAAACATCTTTTTCGTGTTCTTTTAGTAGTAACAGTTCGACTACGCCGCCAGTTTCTTGTTTCGTGCCGATAATTCTCGCAGGGAGCACTTTGGTTTCGTTCAAGACTAGGGCGTCACCTGGATTTAAGTAGTCTATAATATCGTAGAAATGATGATCTGCGTAACTCTGATTAATTCTATCAACAACAAGCAGGCGCGAGCTGGCGCGATTTTTTAATGGGGTCTGAGCGATTAACTCTTCTGGCAAAAAATAATCAAAATCAGAGGTTTTCATTAACATAATTATAACATGAAACTAGCTATTTTCCAATTTTGTTTTG
>JAZRSM010000052.1:0-2220 GCA_045651545.1 Candidatus Nanosyncoccus sp. | reverse complement strand
CGATTGAATCTCTGCTCCAGACCTTCACTGGCGAGGTTGAACAAAGACCGCCGAAGTTTAGTGCAATTAAAATTAATGGACAAAGGGCCTATAAATTGGCACGAAAAGGGCAAGAGTTTGAAATGCCGAGTCGTAAGGTGACGATTTATAAGATTGAAATTTTGGAGTATGATTATCCGATTCTCAAAATTAGATGCCTTGTGTCGTCGGGGACATATATTCGGACTTTGGCGGAGGATATTGGTGAGAAACTGGGGACGGGGGCGTATTGTGAGGCTCTGAGGCGGCTTAAAATTGGCGAGTATGATGTAAAAGACGCCGAAAAATTGCCAGAAATGTGATATAATAGAGATATAGTAAATTAAGTGGAGAAGACGGCAGAGATAATTTACTATATATTATATATAGTGGTTTTTCTCTGATGTTTTCTCCGAAGAAAGGATTTTTATGGAAATAATAAACCCTAATGGTAAGAAGACCGTTTCGGTGTCTTGTGATTGGCTCGGGCGGAAATTAACTATTGAGGTAAACAGAGTTGGGTTTAGGACTACTTCGTCTGTTTTGGTAACCTATGGCGATACTGTGGTACTCGGCTCTGTGGTGGTAGGAACTAAGCCGGTGGTGCAAGATTTCTTCCCACTTTCAATTGACTACGAAGAGAAATTCTATGCAGCGGGTAAAATCTCGGCGTCGAGATTTATTAAGAGAGAAGGTAAGCCAGCTGATGAGGCGGTGCTGGTGGGGCGTTTGATTGACCGGCCAATTAGACCTTTGTTCCCGAAGGGCTATCGCCAGGAAATTCAGGTGGTTTGTACGGTTTTATCAATGGATCCTTCGTTTAGACCAGACTGTGTGGCGATGATTGCGGCATCTTCGGCTCTAATGAACGCGGGTGTGCCATTTGACGGTCCGGTAGCTGGTATTAGAATTGGTAGAATCGGTGGGGAATTTAAAGGCTTCCTTAGCCCTGAAGAAAGAGATGAATCTCCACTCGATCTTGTAGTGGCCTGTAAAGATGGTAAGGTGGTGATGGTAGAAGCCGGTGCGAAAGAAGTTCCAGAAGATACCATTATTGAAGCGATGCATTGGGCAGTAGAAAATGTACAACCGGTGTTGGATTTGCAGAGGCAGCTCTCTAAGCAAGTGAATGCGCCAGAGCAAGAATACGAGCTGGTTTTGCCATCTGAAGAAGTAATCGAGGAAGTTGCAAAATGGACTGATGGCAAGTTTGGTTCGAAGATTCGTGGCAACGTGATGGAAAGAGCCCATCTTCTCGACGATATGAAATATGCGATGCACGATGAATTTGCTCTTTCAAAAGGGCAAGGCGAGACCGATAACGAAAAGGTTAAATGGTATGATGAAAACTTGCGTGATGTTTATGATCAAGCATTTGAACTTGCCGTTCACAAAGAAGTACGTCGGGGAATTTTGGAAGAAGGTGTAAGGCCAGATGGCCGTAAACTAACTGAAGTTCGCCCACTTTCATCTCAAGTTGGGATTTTGCCTAGAGTTCACGGGTCTTCTCTCTTTACTCGTGGCGTAACTCAAGCGATGAATATCGTAACTTTGGCACCTCTTTCTTATTCTCAAGATGTAGATACAATGGAAGTAACTGATGGCAAGCGTCGCTATATGCATCATTATAATGCACCTTCTTATACTGTAGGTGAGCCGGGTAGACTTGGTAGCCCTGGGCGTCGTGAGATTGGGCATGGATATTTGGCAGAGAGAGCGCTGCTTCCAGTTCTCCCAAGTGAGGAAGATTTTCCGTATGCTATACGTTCGGTGACTGAGATTATGTCTCAAAATGGTTCTACTTCTATGGCGGCGACTTGTTCTTCTTGTATGGCTTTGATGGATGCCGGCGTGCCATTAAAACGCCCAGTTTCTGGTGTGGCAATGGGGCTAATGGTAGATGTGCCAAAGGGCCAGCCAATTGAGGCTTCTGATATTGATAAGGCATATGTACTGACCGATTTGATGGATGCAGAAGATTTTGCTGGCGATATGGACTTTAAGGTTACTGGTACCACGGAAGGTATTACGGCTCTTCAAATGGATATGAAAGTGCATGGCTTGCCGGTAGAGATTCTAGAAAAAGCAATTAAGCAAAGCCATGATGGTAGAATGTTTATCTTGGATCATATCTTGGAAGTAATTAAAGAGCCGCGTGCTAAGATTTCTGATTTTGCACCACGGATTGAAAAGGTAAAAATT
>JAZRSM010000051.1:0-6096 GCA_045651545.1 Candidatus Nanosyncoccus sp. | reverse complement strand
TTAAATTATTTAATTTCAACTTTAAAAGAAATAACAAACAATAATATCAATGCTGTTTACGACATTTCAATAATTAGAGGTCAAGGGTATTATACTGGCACAGTTTTCGAGACTATTCTACCTAACCATCCTGAAGTTGGTTCTATTGGTAGTGGCGGCCGCTATGATAATCTCGCTAGTAACTTTACCGATCAAAAATTCCCAGGCGTCGGCGCTTCCGTCGGCCTTTCGCGTTTGTTCTATATTTTGAGTGAGAATCATTTACTAGATGAAGTGATTTCTGCTCCTGTAGATGTTGCAATTATGCCTATCTCCCCACTAGAAAAATCCGCCTGCTATAACCTCGCAAAGCAGCTTCGTGAAAAAGGTCTATCTGTCGATGTAATTTTATCTGGTAAGAAGCTCGGCGACATGATGAAACATGCCTCCCGTATTGCCAAATCTGGCATCGTCGTTGGAGAAAACGAAGTTAAGACTGGCGAATATCTCGTCAAAGATTTTGCAACTGGCGAATCTAAGCTACTCAGTATTTAGTTTATGGTAAAAACAAGCACAAGCGGTTCAAATTTAAGCATAGACGACCGTCATTCGAGCACTCGCGATTTCCGTTTGTCCCAGCATTTTTTGCGAAGCCCACGCCTTGCACTCATGTTGATTGGCCACAGCAATATTAAAAAGCGTGACTTGTGTTTAGATATTGGCGCTGGCTCTGGTGTAATTACTTACGCTCTTGCCAAGCGCTGCAAGAAAGTTATCGCTATCGAACCAGACGCAAAAACCGCCGCCAAACTTCGTCAAAACCTAGCCGCACGCGGTATAGAAAATGTCGAAATCGTGGAGCAAGACTTCCTGGACTACGATTTGCCAGCCGAGCCCTACAAAGTCTTTTCTAATCCACCATTCCATTTATCATCCAAAATCGTCCACAAACTGTTAGAAGCAAAAAACCAGCCCGAGAGCTTTTATCTAATCTTGCAAAAACAGTTCGCCTTAAAATTACTTAATACTGACCGCCATTACACTTCTCAGCTCGGTGAGGCTTTAATCCGTGAATATCAAATCAAAATCCGCTATCCGCTAAAATCGACTGATTTTACTCCACCCCCAGCCGTCCCCACCGTCCTCTTCGAAGCCAAGAAAATCCCACAAAACTCTTGCTAATAAACCACAAACGTAATAAAATATACCTAAGTATGAGAATCTTTCTGTGGAAAAATAAACCAATAAATCCTGCAGGGGGGGGGGCTTAGCTGGCTAGTCTCTTGGCATGCTAAGCATGCTTTCTTACGCAACCAAAAACGTATCGGTCTGATGACCTCTAATACTCATTTCCGCGCTTTTTCTGCTTCTGTAGCTATTTTCACTATGGCGTTTCTCGTAGCGTTTCTTGTCTCCTCGCTCGCTAGTCCAACTCGGGACACTAACGCAGAGGGCACCAATGATGATAATTCTTCTGCTTCTGGCTATAGCCTATCTCTTTCTACCACTTCTAACGTTAATCTTAACCTCACTGTCGGCACAGTAGACGTCATGACAGTAGGCGAAGGACAAGTCCAAGTATCTACTACTTCCACCAACGGCTACAAGCTCTACATTGGTATGAAAACCAATTCTACCTCCCTCACCAAATCAGGCACGTCTGATGCTATTGCCGGTACTGCTGGTAGTATCATTGCTCCACAATCCCTCACTCGTGGCACATGGGGCTATGCTATTCCTAGCAATACTGCTCATGTCACTACCAATGGCTTCTCCTCTACCTATACTACTATGAACAACGCTACTCCAGACGGTTCTTATCGCTTTGCTACTCCACCAGCTAGTAACGCTAACCCAGCCCTCATTGCTGCAAACACTGCCGCTACTACTGGTGATACATATCCTATCTTCTATGGTGTTAGAGCCAATAGAGACACAGCCGAAGGTGTTTATTCTAACAATGTTCTATTTACTGCTATTGCAGATGCAGGAACTACCCATTCTGCCTCTGTTCTTCCTACTGCCGCTGTGACTAATACCGCTACTCCTTTTGTCCTTACGACCACCCTGTATTCCACTAGCACCGTTGACTTAAATGTCTATTTCCTTACGCAGTCTCAGTATAATACCGTAGATGGTGGCACTCCTGTAGAGAATGTAGCTAGCGCCCTCACTTGCACCAAAACTTCCTCCTCTCCTGTTGCTATGTCTTGTACTGCTCCTGCTAGCTCTAATGGGACATATTATATCTATGCCAAATCTCCTAGATATGATATTACTTACTTCACTACCTTTACTGTAACTGCTGCTCCAAACTTTTATACCATTTCCAATATGCAAGAAATGACCACCGCAATCTGCAACAGTGTCGTCACCCCGTCTATCACCGCCGTAGATGTAGATACCAATGGCATGCACCTAGGCGATCCAGCTTACGTCCCACAACGTGTATTGTCAGACACTAGAGACGGAAATGATTACATTATATCAAAATTGCAAGACGGCAACTGTTGGATGACTCAAAATTTAAGATTAGGCTCAAGCTCCTCCAAGATATTACTCTCGCAAACTGATTCTGACGTTACGACCAGCTTTGAATTGCCTATTGCGCAGACATCAGGAGCTGACGTCTGGTCCGACTGGCAGGACACGGTTGACTCCAAACATGTCTATGCTACCAATAATACTAGCTATGGCAACTACTATAATTGGTTTACTGCTACGGCGGGGACTGGGACATATACCATGGCTTCCACCTCAACAACGAACCTAAACAATGCCTCGAGCTCTATCTGCCCAAAGGGCTGGAGGCTTCCAGATGGTGGGTGGGCAGCCACCAAATCGTGGCATGTCTTAGACATTGCTTTAGGCGGTAGTGGTGGGAATCGCGGTGGAGATATCACGCGCAGAGACAAATATATAGCGACTCCACTCAGTTTTCCTTTCTCCAGTTTCTATAGTTACCAAGATGGCATGTATCCACCTGATGGCTCACGCGGTTACTGGTGGTCTCGTAGTGCCTATACCTCAACTGGTTATGCCTATGGTTTCTATATTGGTAGTGATGGGACTATTCTCGTACAGGGTAATCTTATTATTGGTAGCGGTTTCTCAGTCCGCTGCGTTTCAAAGTAGCTATTTAGCCAGGCAACGAACGGTATGTCCGCGAGTTCTAAGCACGGAATATTCAGGACTGACATACCAAGGATATATATTTAAATAATACGTGTCAGTAGTAGCATTGACAGCCGTACTAGACCAATAACGACCATACTCGCCTTGGTAACCAGTTGTATTTCCGACTCGAATACCAGCCAGAGTGAAATTGGGACCGCTCTCATAGTTTAGCATTAGCGACGGAGAATCATAGTGCTCATAAAGACCTTGGAACTCACTAGAACCACCGCCAGTAGGTAAACGCCAACCCTTAGGGCAAATAGAGGAAGGGGCATTACCAGAAGCAGTTTCAAATTTACCTGTTCCAGCAGTCGCTGCGTACCAATTATAATACGTACCGTAAGCCGTATTGTCAGAATCAAGAACTAATGACTGATTATAGCACCATGAGGTGACGGAATCACACCAAGTGCCAGAATAAGATGCAGTAAGCTCAAACGCGTTCGTGTCAGTTCTATTCCAGGTCACATCCGAATCGGTTTTATCAGGCTTAAACGGTCCAACCAACTTTAAGTTTTCCGTCATCCAACACTTACCGTCCGCGAGCTTACGTATTCTGTAGCTATTTCCATCTCTAGTGTCTGACAATACACGTTGTGGGACATTAAACTCGAACGCATTATCATCCATTTTGCCAAATAAATCATCATGCTAGCGCTTGCTTTTTAATACTGGATTGCCATAGTGAAATTGGGTGTGGAGTGCTAGCTTAGCGTCAAAAAAGCCCGCCGCTAAAGCGACAGGCTAATCTCACACTGGAAGCGAAATTCTGGATCGCTTCCTTTATGCTTTTATAC
Source organism: Candidatus Nanosyncoccus sp. (assembly GCA_045651545.1). Classification (GTDB taxonomy): domain Bacteria; phylum Patescibacteriota; class Saccharimonadia; order Saccharimonadales; family Saccharimonadaceae; genus Nanosyncoccus. The sequence continues at coordinate 2,143 of JAZRSM010000051.1, read as the reverse complement.
TATCACACTTATGCTAAAATCACAACAATCTAATTCCGTAGCAATCTAGCTCTTCAGCCCAGCGTCAAGATACTTTTTGACGTAATTCCATCCCCAGTTCGTATCAAATCCGCCCGTCGTAAACTTCCCAAACTTAAAGTATGGCAACCCACCCTGCACCTGTTGTGCGGCCTTGGCAGTGTTTTCTTTGACCTTATCGAGCATCTTGTGTTCCGTGTAGCAACTCTCAAACTCGTCCGACAGCCCAATCTTCTTGCCGATATTTAGCCAGTATTCCTCGTTCATGTCAGAAATCATTGGTGCAGTTTTAGAAACGCCCACTCCGTTAGAATAATAATCTTCATCTAGCGTGTGCAATGCGCCATAATAGTAGTCCCAGAACCTGTTCTCGTTCGTTGCGCAATAAACCGCCTCTGCACTCCACCTGGACATCTCCGGCTGATGCTCGCCGTATTCATATAAGAAATCCGTCACGCGCACTTCATACAAAATATCTTTCCCCTCAATATAATCCCGCTCAAACTCCTCTTTGTTATCCAGAATCGACAGAGAAAAAGCGCTACAATACGGACAAGCCAAATCCGTGTAAAAAATATAATAATTCTTTGCATCCATTTTACCGATTGTTGTTGCCTTGTTCCATACCGCATCAGTATGATCCGTGCTATTAACGTTAGCAAAAACAATTCCAAAAAACGCCACTGCAATCAGTCCTAGCGCTACCCATTTAATCGCTTTCATGTTCCTCCGTTTTCTTCTTTTCGCGCTTTTTGCGCCATTTTTCATCTATTATTATAGCATACGCCTCTAGCCCCACACGCTTTAACGACCATAATAATAACAAAATCGCAACAAATGTCATAATTCCCGATATCGCTCCTGCTACTGCATAGCCAGAGGTTGAGAAAATTGATGCCAATATTGGTGTGACCAGTGTTGTCCCGCAGGTTGGACAGCCGCTACCAAGCAGTGCTAATCCTGCCGCAATCCCAGCGTTCTGAATTGCGCCACAGGTATTCTGCTTACGCTTTTTATAAACCAACACGATCAGGGAAATAAGCACTGCCTGCAAAAATGCAATCACAAAATTCTGCAAAAAGTCCAAGAAATATTTATCTTTCCCAAAGAACCCCAAGAACCCATCTCCTAGAATCTGCATTTTTCCGCCAAAATCCGAGGCAAAGAATAGATTAATCGCCCCCATCCCAGCCGAGAGCAACGTCAGTAGCGTTCCAAAAACTATTAGCACTGGCACAAATACCGCCCAAAATCGCCATTCTCTAGTTGCTAGTACTATCCCCATGCTAGCCATTTTTACTTCGTCTCCCCACTTTGTGATTTTTGTTTTTACAGAAGCAAATTTCATACATTCTATTATAGCATCAAAAGCTACCACGCACTCAGTATAAGGGAAAAACCGAACAAGAATCCACAATCAAAAATCCAGCAACCGAACAGGAAACCGACCATTAAAAAATCCCGAACACTCGGGGGACTAAATTACGGATTTTTAGAACTATACTATACTTTAATTATAGCACAGATTATTCAAAAAGTCAATAGAAATACGAGCCCTACCCCTGTTACGCTCCAAGATATTAGAACACGAAAAATCTTAAAAATCAATATTGACACAGATTTTGCTCATGCTAAAATGTAAGTAAGATATCGGACGAAGTTGAGAGCCCCCTGATACCGGTGGAGTTTCTAGAGAGGATAGTTTATTCACCTAGAAACATTAAATGCGCCCTAAAAAGGCGCATTTTCTTTATTCCCGCAATATATATTAGACCAATCAGCTAAATCAACAATGATCAAAGCCATAAAAAATGGTGCGAATGAAGAGACTCTAACTCTCGACCTCTTCCTTGGCAAGGAAGCGCTCTAAACAACTGAGCTACATTCGCACGTATGTTATGATTATATCATATATTTTTAGATTTGTGTGAAAAATCGTGATATAATTGTAAGTATAAATATTAAAAAAGGAGTAAAATGCCAACAGGTCTAATAATATTAATTGTAGTTATTGTGATTATCGTGGCAATCGTGGGGTTCGTTGCTGGGATTTACAATAGCTTAGTAAAGCTCGACGAGAGAGTAAATGAAGGATGCAGCGATATTACTGTACAGCTCAAGTATC
>JAZRSM010000050.1:0-16208 GCA_045651545.1 Candidatus Nanosyncoccus sp. | reverse complement strand
GTAAAAGGCAAAAAAGTTCGCGTGCTCTCCGAAAAAGACCCCGCCGCTCTTCCTTGGAGTGAAATGGGCGTCGATGTCGTCATCGAATCTACCGGCCTGTTTACTAAATACGAAGATGCTAAGAAACACCTTGATGCCGGCGCCAAGAAAGTCGTTATCTCTGCCCCAGGCAAAAGCGATGAGATTAAGACCATTGTCCTCGGCGTCAACGAAGATATTGTCGCAAAAGAAGATAAGATCATCTCCAACGCCTCCTGTACTACCAACTGTATCGCCCCTGTTATGAAAGTCCTAGAAGATAATTTCGGCATCGAAAAAGCCATGATGACCACAGTGCACTCCTATACCGCCTCTCAGCGTCTTCAAGATGCTCCAGCTAAGGATCTCCGCGAAGCTCGTGCTGCCGCCGAGAACATCGTCCCGACCACTACTGGCGCCTCCAAAGCCGCCGCTAAGGCTATCCCAAGCTTAAAGGGCAAGTTCAACGGTCTTTCCGTCCGTGTCCCGACCCCTGTCGTATCACTATCTGATATTACTGCCGTCTTAAAGCGCGACGTCACTATCGAAGAAATCAACGAAGCCTTTATCAAAGCCGCCGAAGAGCCATATTACGAGGGAATTATCGGTGTTACCAACGAAGAGCTCGTCTCTATTGATTATCGTGGTAACTCTCACTCTGCTATCGTAGACCTCGCCCTCACTGATGTAGTTGATGGCAATTTGATTAAAGTTGTCGCTTGGTATGATAACGAGTGGGGCTATTCCAACCGTCTCGTCGAGCTGACCGCCGATTTTGGAAAGGAAAACTGAACAATGGATGAGGTCTTCATCTCTGGCGATCACCGTGGCTTTAATGCTAAAAACGCCCTTGTTGCTAATCTCAATAATGAATATACCGTCACCGACCTCGGCCCGTTTGAGCTTAATCCTGCCGATGACTATAACGATGCCGCTATCGCCGTAGCAAAGGCCGTCAAATCCTATGACGGTGCCAAGGGTATCATTATCTGTGGCTCTGGTCATGGTGTTTGTATTCAGGCGAATCGTTTTAAGGGCATTCGTGCTATCAATGGCTTTACGGAAGAACTAACTCGCCTTGGTCGCGAGCATAACGACGCCAACGTCCTCTGTCTTTCTGCCGACTTCCTGACTAATGACCAAATGGAGACCATCGCTAGGATTTTCCTAAACACCAATTTCATAAGCGAAGAACGGTATATTCGTCGCAATAATAGACTAGACGAGGAGGTATAAAATGGCAGAAATTGTCCCTGCAATTCTCACTAACGACCCTGAGAAGTATAAACAGACTATTACTACTTATCAGCCTTTTGCTAAGCGTGTCCATATAGACGTATCTGACGGCACTTTTGCTCCGGGCGCTACGTTACCACTAAATAACATCTATTGGCCTAAGGAGTGGACGGTTGATTTTCACATGATGGTAGTGCGTCCGTCCGAGTATATGCCACTTTTATTACAACTTAAGCCGTCTCTAGTGATTTTCCATGCCGAATGTGGCGAGAATATTTTGCCGCTCATTGAGCAACTAAAAGCAAACGATATTAAAGCTGGCGTTGCCCTGATGAAGAATACCTACCCAGGCAGTGTTAAGCAATATATTGATACAGTCGATCATGTTCTCGTATTTGCCGGCGAAATCGGTAAACAAGGCGGCGAAGCCGACATGATGCAGACCGAAAAGGTTGCACTTGTTAAAGCTATGAAGCCTGAAGTAGAAATCGGCTGGGATGGTGGTGCTAATCTTCGTAATGTCCGTGCCATTGCGCACACTGGCGTAGATGCGATTAATGTCGGCTCGGCCATCGCCATGGCTAGTGACCCAGGCGCTATGTACGAGGCGCTCGTGGCCGACCTTGATAAGAGGGGAGTAGTAGTCTAATGGCGAGAATTGTTAGCCTCGGCTCCGCACTCCAAGATTTATACTTGATAGATCGCGACGATTTTGTCGCGACTAAGGTTCACTCTGCCACCAAGCGCGAAACCGACAACCTCTTTGGCGAGCTCAAAATTGGCACCAAGATTGATATTGATAAATTGCTTTACGAAATCGGTGGTGGCGGCACTAATTCCGCTGTTGAATTTGCTCGTCACGGTCACGAGAGCATCTATCTTGGCAATATTGGGCATGATTCTGCTGGTGATGCTGTTCTTGCTTGCCTAGATGATGAAGGCGTAGATAATAGCTATGTTGAATACGCCCCTAGAAAAAGCACCGGTTGCTCTGTCATTTTGCTCGACCGACAATCTGGCGAGCGCACAATTTTAACTTATCGCGGCGCCTCGGCCAAGTTTGACAATCTAGACGAAGAAGATTTGGACCGCATCCAACCAGATTGGCTCTACGTTACTTCTCTCCGTGGTGACATGGACACGCTACTTCGCTTCTTCGAAAAGGCTAAGGAAATCGGCTGCCAAGTGATGTTTAACCCGGGCAAGCTAGAATTAGCCGAAAAGAAAAAGATGATTGGGCTGATGGACTTAATCGATGTTTTGCTCGTTAATAAATCCGAGGCTGCCGAAATTGTCCCAGGAACAGTTCTGACCGAACTCGTCTCTCGCCTTGGTAACTATGTTAAGACCGTCATTATTACCGACGGCAACATGGGTGCTATCGCGACCGACGGTGATAAGACTTATCGCTTTGGCATCTACGAAGACGTTCCAGTTAAGGACACCACTGGTGCCGGCGATGCCTTTGGCTCTGGCTTCCTTGCTCATCTAGCTGCCGGATATAATTTCCGCGACTCGCTTATCTTCGCTTCTGCCAATTCTACTGCTGTCGTCTCAGAATTTAGTGCCAAAAAGGGTCTTTTAACCGGCTCCGAAAAATTACATGAAATGCCAATACAGGAGGTAAAATGAATCCAAACAAAGAAAACAATCGTAAAGAAGGCAGTCATGGCTCAAGCGCTAACATCGCCAGGACAGGTGCAGAATTCAACAAAGAAATGGAAGTCTTCGCAGAGAGTCTCCCTCCAGAAGATATGGACCGTGCACTTGGTTATGCGCGCGATCTCTCACAAGGATTAAAGTTACTTCGCACTATTCCTCAGGGTGTAACCGTCTTCGGTTCCGCCCGTGTCCGTGAAGGCGACAAATATTATGACAAGGCTAGGGAGCTAGGTGCTGAAATGGCTAAGAACGGCCACGCTATCACTACTGGTGGCGGTCCAGGCATCATGGAGGCAGCTAACCGTGGCGCTTATGAGTATGGCGGACGCTCTGTCGGTCTTAACATTACCCTTGAGCACGAACAATTCGCTAACCAATATCTAACCGACGTCCTAGAGTTTAACTACTTCTTTGCGCGCAAAGTGATGCTTTGCATGGCAAGTAAAGTTTTTGTTTACTTCCCAGGTGGCTTTGGCACTTTAGACGAACTATCAGAAATTCTCTGTCTGATGCAAGAAAACAAGATGCCGCGCATGCCGATGTTCCTCTTTGGTAAGTCCTACTGGAGAGGTCTAGACAAGTTCTTCCGCACCAAGGCTGCCAGCAAGAAATTCATCCATCTTTCCGATACGCATATTTATAAGATTACCGACGATATTGAAGAAATCGTCCGCGCCGCCAACAAAGTCGGTCATCCACGCGTCGACGAAAACCTTTACGATAACTTCGATCCCAAAAAATCTATGCCTACCATCCGCAAAGGTTAGAGCCCGCAAAGGTCAGCGCTCATAGCGGCAAACCGCGCCCAAACAGTGACCTCTTTTACAGAGGTTGCTTTTTGTGGTATAATATATATAGAACTAGAATTTATAAGTTGGTACATTAACGCTTGGAAAGGGGGGCGAGATTATGATAGATTTTGATAAGATTATTGAAAAGCAGTTTGAGGGCGAGCATATCGTTGAATACACCAAAGATATGGTTGATAAAGTCCCAACAGAATTTCAGGAAAGTCTTGATAATTATCTGACTATGACAACTGGCGCTGATTCATCTATCGTCTGGGCTATGAATGGCAGAATTTTTATTGAGATGGTTCCAGCTGATAACGGCGAATTTGACTACCGCATGGCTGGTGCAGGAATTCCTCCAGGATACAATGAAAAACACCACTTATATGTCGTCAATTCTCGGATCTATGTCGAAGATGATTATGCCTGGGCTCCGCTGCCCGACTTCTCTGATGACGGCTATGCCCGAACTGTTTATTCCGACGTAGACCTTGGCGACGAAGAGGTATTCGACGACGAGGGAGAAGCGCCCAGCAGTAATGGCAAGCCTTTACCTGGGCTCGCGAAGGAAGCCGATAGCTCTGCCAAAAACGGCAGTTTTATGCTCAATTTTGAGCCAGACATCTGGGACTTTGGCGACGACATTAAGCTCGAGCCGCTCGTAGTAAACAATTTCGATTTGGACAACCCAGTTTTAAAGGTAGAAATTGCTTATCGCAACGCGCTTTGCGAGATTGAGTCTTATCCTACCTGTGGCTGGATTACCTTGATGCATAACGGCCATTTCTATGTCCCAGTAGAGTCGGTTGAGGACCCAGTCAATCACGAGACGTATTATTACTACAAGGTTTTCAATTCATATCCGACCAGTGTCACTTCTACGCGCATCCGCTCCATTGTTATGCTGGAATTATTTAATATTTCGTTTGAGCTAGCAGTGCGTTACCGTCCAGGCTACTGCATCAATTGGCGCAAATATTTCAAAGACCAGCTCTTGCCAGACAATTACGTGGAACAGATACCAGACCTCTATAATTTAGCCGACAAGCCCTATGGCACAGAGACTAAAAACGGACACCTAAACTATGATGGTATCGAGTGCGACCTTCATGAAGATGGAGACATCGAGGAGGATGATGGCGAAAACGGTGCCAGAACCTAGTCTATGACCTAGTCCGACATTTATCAGAATCTAATTCAAGCAAACCTAAAAACCGAGAGTCCCGCTCTCGGTTTTTTCATGCTACAATATATTATGTAATATGTCGCAAAAATTTGAACTTGTTAGCAAATATCAGCCTACTGGTGACCAGCCTCAGGCTATATCCCTTTTGTGCGACGGACTAGACAAAGGTATTCGCGAACAGACTTTGCTTGGCGTGACTGGTTCTGGTAAGACTTTTACCATGGCTAATATTATCGAGCATTATCAGCGTCCTACCTTAATTCTTGCCCACAATAAAACTTTGGCCGCCCAGCTCTATTCCGAGTTCCGCGAGTTTTTCCCAAATAACGAAGTCCATTATTTCGTTTCCTACTTTGACTACTACCAGCCAGAGGCTTATATTGCATCATCTGATACCTATATCGAAAAAGATTCGGCGATTAATGACGAAATCGACCGTCTCCGCCACGGCGCCACAGAGGCTTTGCTTACGCGCGACGACGTAATTATTGTCGCCTCCGTCTCCTGTATCTACGGTATCGGCTCCCCCGCTCACTACACCGCCATGTCCCTGCCACTCTGGCGAGTGGAAGGGAAGTGGATAAGTGCGAGCGAAGAACCAGCTCGCGCTATAACGCAGTCCGACTTCATTTACTACTTAGTCTCAATGCAATACCATAGAAACGACCTTGCCTTTGAGCGCGGCAACTTCCGCGTAATGGGTGACACCGTAGACTTATTTCCTGCCTCCGGCGAACATGCTTACCGTTTTGAATTTGGCTTTGACGAGCTAGAAGAAGTTAAAATTATCGACCCACTAACCGGCGACATCCGCGAAAAGCCCGACCACATCCACATCTTCCCAAATACCCACTATGCTACACCACGTGATCAGCTCGACCGTGCCCTCGAAACGATTAAGGCCGAATATGATGCCCGTCTCGCCTTTTTCGAACGCCACAGCAAATTCCTCGAAGCTCAGCGCCTTTCCCAGCGCACTAAATATGACCTAGAGATGTTAAAGGAGACTGGCTTCGTCAAGGGTATTGAAAATTATTCTCGTCATCTTGATGGTCGTCGTGCCGGCGAGCCGCCAGCCACCCTGCTTGATTTCTTCCCGAAGGATTTCTTACTGCTCGTTGACGAGTCTCATATGACTTTGCCGCAGGTTCGCGGTATGTATAATGGCGACCATGCTAGAAAGGAAACCCTCGTAGAATATGGCTTCCGTTTGCCGAGTGCGCTTGATAACCGTCCACTCACCTTTAACGAATTCATGAAGCATGTTAACCATGCAATTTATGTTTCTGCTACTCCAGGCGAATACGAGCTAGAACATTCTCCTGAGCCTGCCGAGCAAGTCATCCGTCCAACGGGGCTCCTAGACCCAGAGATTGATGTCCGTGCCACTGATGGCCAGATTGATGATTTAATGGAGGAAATTGACCGTCGCATTGCTAAAAACCAGCGCGTTCTCGTCACTACTCTGACTAAGCGCATGGCCGAAGATTTGTCCGACCATCTCAAAGAGCGCGGCGTCAAGACCGCCTACATTCACTCTGATATTGATACCTTAGAACGTGGCGATATTTTACGTGACCTCCGTGCCGGCACTTATGACGTCCTAGTCGGTATTAATCTCCTCCGTGAAGGTCTTGACCTTCCCGAAGTTTCCCTCGTTGCGATATTAGACGCCGACAAAGAAGGCTTCCTCCGCTCCGAATCTGCGCTCATCCAGACTATCGGTCGTGCCGCTCGCCATGTCGAGGGCAAAGTTATCATGTATGCCGACCATATTACCGAGAGCATGGAAAAGGCTATCACCGAGACTAATCGTCGTCGCGAAATTCAACAGGAATATAACGAAAAACACCACATCACTCCAAAGGGGATTAATAAGGAGATTTCCGCTGGTCTACGTGCTATCATCCCAGAAAAAGAGCAGAAAAACGCTCTCGATTTGCGCAAAGTTCCGCCAGAAGAAATTCCAAAGCTAGTTAAACAGCTAGAGTCAGAGATGAAACTCGCTGCTGCCAACCTTGAGTTCGAGCGCGCTGCTTCTCTCCGTGATCTCATCGACGACATCAAGTCTGGCAAAACCACGAAAAAGTGATATAATATACAAGTCACTATAAACAGTCGCACATTAAAGGGGGTAAACATGGTTAATTCAGAATTTGTCTTGAAACTAATGGAGTTTTATAACAAGAAGCCCAAAAATTTCCCGCGCGTCTTAAACGCGATAATCCGTCGCGAGCTACTAGTTCAGATTAGTAGAGCGGATGAAGAAATCCATCTTATCGAAGACGAGACCGAGAAAGATAGCCGCGGAAAATACATCGGTGAGCACTTATCTGACCTTGCAGACAGCCTTCTGACGCTAGAAGAGTTTTTGCAATATTTTCGAGATATTCCGCTTAAAAAGGACGACAACGGCTGCGTTACCTCTGGCGAGGATATTCGTATGATCCTTGGAGACTTGGCTGCTACGCTAGTCCTAACTAGTAAAAGTTGCTACCGTCAAAGCTGGAAAATGGTATCTGATGAGGAATTTGCACAGGTTAGAAAAGATGCTCTGACAACCGCGAACGACATTCGCGACTCGCTTTATGAAGCAGACAGGGAACTAATGCTATTAAAAACTGAGTTTAAAATTCCAGAGCCTATTCCAGATCCTTCTAGAGCTCAAACTTAAGACTCCAGACACAGAATAAACCTCAAGCGGGCTAGATTAGCCCGCTTTTTATAGCGTTTTTCATATCCTAGTGCACATAAATTATGGTATAATAAAACAGATGGAAATTACACGCGAGGAAATTGATCACCTTGCCAAACTCTCTGATTTTTCATTAACAGATGAAGAAAAAGATAGTCTGACAACTGATCTTAAAAATATTATTGGCTATATCTCTCAGCTAAATGAGCTAGATACTGAGGGTGTGGAGCCTACTTATCAAGTTTTTGAAATGGAAAATGTCTGGCGCGAAGACGAGATTTTGCCGCAAGAAGCCAATCGTGAAGCTTTGCTAAATCTCGCCCCAGCTTATCTTGGCGCTAGCGGTGTTCAAGATGACCAGATTAAAGTGCCAAAGGTCTTGTAGGAGTAGTAAATATGGACGAAATTGAAAAAGATTTGAAAATCCTCGCCTCCGAAGAAAAAGATTCTGAAAACGAAGAAAGGAGCGAGTGTGAAGATTGCGAGTAAAGAAAATAGCGCTGTCTCTATGGTGGAAGAAGCCTTAGAGAAAGCTAAATGTTGTAAAAATTACAACATCTTTGTATCTCTGAATGAAGAAGCGGCTTTGAATCGCGCCAAAGAAATTGATGAGAAAATCGCCCGTGGCGAAGATGCTGGTCGTCTCGCTGGTGTGCCTTATGCTTTGAAGGATAACTTCTTAAGTAAAGAGGGTAATACTACTGCTTCCGCCAAAATCCTCGAACCATTTCATGCTCCACTTAATTCCACTACCGTAGAGAAGCTAGAAAAAGAAGGCGCTATCATGATTGGCCGCACTAATCTTGACGCTTTTGCGCATGGTTCCTCCACGGAGAACTCCTATTTCGGTCCAACTTTGAACGCTTATGACAAAGAGCGTGTCGCTGGCGGCTCATCTGGTGGCTCCGCCGTTGCTGTGGCTAAGGGTATTGTTCAGTTTGCTACCGGTACCGACACAGGTGGCTCCATCCGTCAGCCAGCCTCCTTTAACGGTGTCTACGGCTTTAAGCCGACTTACGGCACGATTTCTAGATACGGTGTCGTCGCCATGGCGTCATCCACGGACTGCATCGGCTTTTTTGCTCGTTCCACCGAGGACATTGACTTATTGATGTCTATTTGTGCTGGCCAAGACCCCAAGGACTTAACCACGCTTCCTGATTATTACGAAGCGAGCGGCAATAAAGAAAATAAAAGGATTGGTATCATTAAGGACTTTGATCTTAGCAAAGTCGACGAAAACATCAAGACGACCTTTGATAAAAAGATTGACGAGCTCAAAAAATCTGGCCACGAAATCGTCGAGCTTTCTATGCCAGCCCTTAAATACGCACTCGCGGTCTATTATATCGTTGTTCCCGCCGAAGTCGCTTCTAACCTTTCTCGTTATGACGGTATCCGCTATGGTTATCGCAGTGAGGATGCTAAATCTCTAGACGACGTCTTTGCGCTTTCTCGTGGAGCTGGTTTCATGCCAGAAAACAAGCGCCGCATCATGATTGGCAACTTCGTTCTATCGAGTGGTTTTTATGACGCTTACTATCTCAAAGCTCAGAAAGCTCGCACTCTCATCATTGACGAATATAACAAAGCTTTCGAAAAATGCGACTTTATCTTAACGCCAGTTTCTCCTAGTCCAGCCTTCAAGCTCGGCGAAAAAGTCAACGACCCTGTCTCGATGTATCTAGAAGATGTTATGAGTGTTCCACTTAACCTCGCCGGCGTGCCAGGACTTGCTATCCCAGCAGGGGAGACCGAAACTGGCTTACCAGTTGGCCTACAAATTGTTGGACCGCGTCGTAGCGACAAAGCTCTCTTAAAATTCGCTAGCACCATCGCTGGCACCGCCAAAATCGCCGAAAAAACTAACGAGGAGAAAAACTAATGCCTACCATGATTTTTTTATTAATCGCTATTGTCTTAGTTGGCATTATGGTTTTTGTAGCTATTTCTCTCACCTCTAAGAAACGCTATTCTTTTGAAAAAGAAGAGTATCAGGCTGATTGGCTTCACATTGAGAATTCTCTAGCAAAAGATAACAAAGCCACCTATACCGCTGCCATTATCGAAGCTGACAAGCTACTCGACAAAGCTCTTATAGAAATGGGCGTCCCTGGCAGGAATATGGGTGAACGCCTTAAGAAAGCTGATAGCTATTTCTCCCAGATTAATTCCGTTTGGCATGCGCATAAGATGAGAAACCAAATTGCCCATGAGCATGGCTTCTCAGTTGAATATTTACAAGCCAAGCGCGCCCTAGCCAGTTTTAAACAAGCCCTTAAAGATTTGGAGGCCATCTAATGAAATACGTTCCTACTATTGGCATTGAATGTCATGTCCAGCTTTGCACTAAAACTAAGCTCTTCTCCGAGGTCGATAACGACGCTCGTGGTAAAGAGCCAAATTCCTGCGTTTCTCCTGTTGACTACGCACTCCCAGGCATGCTCCCGAGACTTAATGGCGAAGCCATTCGTTTTGCAATTCGTGCTGGTCGCGCCATGAATGCCAAGATTAACCCTACTTCTCGCTTTGATAGAAAACACTATTTCTACCCAGATTCTCCTAGGGGTTACCAGATTACCCAGTTCTACCATCCAATTATAGGTGAAGGCTATATCGAGTTGCCTTCTGGCACCAAAGTCCGCATTGAACACGCCCATCTTGAAGGCGACGCTGGTAAACTCACTCATTTTGATACCTATAGCCTAGTTGACTTGAACCGTGTTGATACCCCGCTTATCGAAATCGTCTCTATGCCAGACATCCATAGCGCTAAGGATGCGCATGATTATTGTAAGGAGGTTTGGGGCACCATGTGTTATGCTGGCGTGACTAATGGCGACCTCTACAACGGCAATATGCGCTTTGATGTTAATACCTCCATCGCCCCCGAAGGTTCCGACAAGCTTGGCATCCGCACCGAAGTTAAGAATCTTAACTCTTTCCGTTCGGTCGAGCGCGCCATCGAATACGAAATCTCTCGTCAGAAGAAACTTCTAGAAAATGGCGAAAAAGTTATCCAAGAGACGCTTGGCTGGAATGATGCTACCGGCAAGACTACTGGCCAGCGCAGCAAGGAAGAGGCTAAGGACTATCGCTACATGCCAGAGCCAGACCTCCCGCCGATTAATTTATCCGAAGAATTTATCGCTGCCGAAATCGCCAAAGTTCCACTCCTCCCTAATGACTACCGTGCCAAATTCGGCGGAGTCCTCCCAGCCGACACCTTGGAAGTTCTACTGGACTATCCAGAGCTCATGAGAAAACTTGGCGAGCTAGACGCAAAATCTATCAAACCTGTGGCAAATCTCTTTGCGTCAGTCTTATTAGCTGAAGAAAAATCTGTTGAGATGTTAAAGACTTTGCCATCTGCCACCCAGCTCCAAGACCTTTGTGGCATGAAGGATAAAGGCGAGCTTAGCTCTACCGCCGTCAAAGAAGTCTTCCTGAAGTTCTTTGATCCGCAAATGGGTAAAAAAGATACCAGAACTATCGCCAAAGAGCTTAATGTTATCCAGGAAAATGACACGGGCGCTCTAGAAGAAATCGTAGACGAAGTTATCGCCGACCCAGCTTGCGCTCAGGCTGTCGCCGATTTTAAGGCTGGCTCCGAGAAGGTGATTGGCTTCCTTGTCGGTCAAGTCATGAAGAAATCTCAAGGCAAGGCTAACCCTGCCTCCGCTCAGCAAATCCTCCGTAAGAAACTTTCCTAAAATTAAATCCCCGCAAATCTTGCGGGGGTCTCTTCATGTTATGTTTGACAAAACATTATCTTTTTGGTATAATCAAAAAATCGCACATTAAAATTTTCCAAGGGGGTGAAACGATGGAAAACAAGAGCAAAAAGTCTATAGCGGAACTAGAAACAGAGCTAAAAATTCTGGAAGAAAATCGCCGCGGTATCCTCTATGAATACATGTCGGCACAATTTCATCTAATACCTTTTATCTTTGGTGCTATTTTAGTCGGCTGTTGCGGTTTTTATTTTGGAAAACTAACCGTCCTAATGCTTGGTCTAGCCCTATATCTATTACTACATGCATTCAATGTTGTCTATCATGGCTATAAAACAGCCGAAAACAATGACGAATATGAGGAACTCACCAGGGAAATTCACGACATAGAATGTAAAATCAGCGTTCTAGAAAGCAGATAGACTTGAGGTAAAATAAACCCCGCATTTTGCGGGGTTTTCTCTTTGCAATCATTAAGACTTGTGCTATAATAATCCCAAATCTATTATTTTTATTGCAATAAAATCTAAAGGAGTAAAATGGCTGAAAAAATCAGTGACCTGTCCAAGTTGCGCAACATCGGTATTATCGCGCACATCGACGCAGGTAAAACCACAACCTCTGAGGCGATTCTTTATCGCACAGGGTTAAAACACAAAATCGACCTAGTTAAAGGTGACACCGGTGGTGCTACAACCGACTGGATGGAGCAGGAAAAGGAGCGTGGTATTACGATTACCTCTGCTGCTGTGACCGCTTACTGGAAAGGCCACCAAATTAACATCATCGATACCCCGGGTCACATCGACTTTACCGCTGAGGTGGAGCGTTCTCTTCGTGTGCTCGACGGTGCCGTCGTAGTTTTCGATGGTAAGATGGGTGTCGAGGCTCAGTCCGAGACCGTTTGGCGCCAAGCTACTAAATATGGTGTCCCTCGTATCTGTTTTGTTAATAAGATTAACCAAATTGGTGGCGACTTTTACAAGTCCCTTGACTCTATTCACAAGCGCCTTTCTAAGAACGCTGTCGCTATTCACCTTCCTATCGGTTTCGAAAAAGACATCTGTGGCGTCGTTGACCTCGTTGATATGAAGGCTTACACCTACAAAGATTACGCAGACCACGAGCTTACCGTTGGTGAAATTCCTGCCGACATGGTAGAAAAAGCCAAAAACGCTCGTTCTATGCTCGTCGAAGAAGCTGTCCAAGCCGACGAAGCTTTGATGGACAAATACTTCAACGAAGGCGAAGAAGCTATTACTATTGACGAACTTAAGGCCGCATTAAGAAAGCGTGTCCTCGACGGCGACTTCTTCCTCGTCACTGGTGGCGATGGCCGTGGCGTGATTGTTGAGAAAGTTCTCGACCTCATGACTGACTATCTCCCATCCCCACTTGACCGCGATCAAGGCCAGACCGTTGGTACTAACCCTAAGACTGGTGACGAAGTTATCCGTAAGGCTGACAACAAAGAGCCTCTTACCGCCCTCGCCTTCAAGATCGCTACCGATCCATTCGTCGGCAAGCTTATCTTCATCCGCGTTTACGCCGGTAAACTTTCTACAGGCTCCTTTATCCTGAACGCTACTACTGGTAACAAAGAGCGCGTCGGCCGTATCGTCCGTATGTTCGCTGATAAGCGTGAAGAAATCACCGAAGTCACCGCTGGTGATATCGCCGCTGTTGTTGGCTTGAAGGATTGTACTACTGGTACCACCCTTTGTGATCCAGCCCACCCAATCCACCTCGAGTCTATCGAATTCCCAGACCCACCTGTCTCTATCGCCGTCGAGCCAAAGACTAAGTCCGACCAAGAGAAGATGGCCCTCGGCCTTTCCAAGCTTGCTGAAGAAGACCCTACCTTCCGCGTCCACACCGACGAAGAAACCGGCCAGACTATTATCTCTGGTATGGGTGAGCTTCATCTCGAGATTATTATCGACCGCCTCAACAAAGAGCACGGCGTCGAAGCTAACACTGGTGCTCCACAGGTTGCTTATCGTGAAACCATCCGCGGCGTTGCCGAGGCCCAAGGTAAGCACATCAAGCAGTCTGGTGGCCGTGGTCAGTATGGTGACGTTTGGATTAAGTTTGAGCCAAACGAACCAGGCAAAGGCTTCGAGTTTATCGACCAGATTAAAGGCGGTGTCGTCCCTCAGGAATACCGTAAGCCAGTTCAGAAAGGTGTTGAAGAAACCCTTAACGGTGGTGTTATCGCTGGCTACCCAGTAGTTGATGTTAAGGCTACCCTCTATGATGGTTCTTACCACGACGTCGACTCCTCCGAGCTCGCCTTCACCTTGGCAGGTGCTCTCGCTACTCGCGAAGGTATCAAGAAAGCTAACCCAGTTCTTCTTGAGCCTGTTATGAAGATGGAAATTACCACCCCAGAAGAATTCATGGGTGATGTCATTGGCGATATCAACTCTCGCCGTGGCCGCATCGACGAGATGGAAGATCTAAACGGTGGCGCCAAGCTCATCAAGGCTTTCTGTCCACTTGCTAACCTCTTCGGTTACACTGGTGACCTCCGCTCCATGAGCCAAGGTCGTGCCGCATCAAGCATGGAGCTCTACGCTTACGAGGAAGTTCCACCTAACGTTGCGCAAGAGATCATAGAAAAGAGAAATTCTAAGTAAGTACTTTGACTCAAGGCAATAACGCTAGGCAGTTGACAAATCTGCTATAAGTGGTAAAATAGAAAAGGGCTAAAGATTTTAGCCCTTTTCTTTATGTACCTTAAACTTAAGACAAAGGGGGATTATTTATGTTAATTGTCACAAAATCAGAACATGCGACTACGTTTTCTCTTAAGAACGAGACCAGTCGCCCCACTAGTATCGTCGTAGAAATTCCGACCATGAACCAGCCACTTTATTATGGTGCTGGCGACGTTATTAGGGACGAAAGCGCTAGAGTAAAAGAGGTGGTAGCTACACCCGACGCGATTTTTATCTGTCGAGAAAATGGCGAAGAAATTGCTGCACCGGTTAGTATCTCTGGAGAGGGAAAAGCGAAAATTTACGAGTATGGCGATGACTCTCATCATTATGCTTGGAAAAGATCTGTCGGCAGAACAGTCAACATCGAACGTATGTTCTAAAACCAAAAGAAAAGCCCGCGAAATTTGCGGGCTATTTTCATGGAAAAACTAAGCTCTAAGCATTAAGCATAAAGCAAAGTTTTGCCGTCAGGCATTTTACAGAAAGCTACCTTTACGCTGATATATTTTCCAACCTTGGCGGCGGTAAATACTTTTCCAGAGTAGCTAATAAGCTCTGTTCCGTCTTCTAGGACTAGTGTCGTTACGTGGTGAACGTCATTTTTAATCATGCTTTCTCTTTCTCTGTATCTCAGGAAAGGTTTTCTCTCTTTGTTCTTTACAAACGCTCTGATTTCTGTCTCCTTAAAACACTTTGTCTTGTAATAATCTTTCTGCATCTTGCACCTCCAAATGTTCTGAATTGTTTCAAACAACAGTTCCAATCTTTATTATAGCACAGATTAGCCAAAAAGTCAAGGTAAAAAAGCTCTTGCTTTTTCAAAATGCTTATAATAAAATAAACATAAGTATGGGAACAAAACGTTTGTCTACGATTAATCTTGGTCTGGGGGGGGGGTCATTATAGGCGCTCTCTAAGTTCCCTTGATAGACTTCTCGCTAAATACAACTTCCTAAAAACTCAACATCGTCTCGGCCTCACAGATTCCCACAAGAAATGGCATGCCTATACCACAGGTGTAGCTATCTTCTCCTCTGCCTTCCTCATCACCTTCATCGTCTCCTCCCTCATCATTCCAGTCCATAACTCTAATGCCGATACTAACTCTTCTTCTAATGCTTCTGCTGATGGCTATAGTCTATCTCTCTCCGCTACATCTAACGTCAACCTTAACCTCACTGTCACCCACGTAGATACTATGACCGTAGCCCTAGGTAACATCAATGTCCAAACTACCTCCCCAGGCTATAAGCTCTACATTGGTATGACCGGTAACTCCACCAGCCTCAATGCTAGTGGCAACAATAACACTATCCCAGCCACCACTGGCTCACTCATCGCTCCAACTTCTCTCACTCGTGGTAGTTGGGGTTATGCTATTCCTAGCAATACTACTCACCTAGTCTCTTCTGGCTTCAACAGCGAATACGATACTATCGCTAGTAACGTTCCAGACGCATCCAAACGCTTTGCTGTCCCACCAACAAGCAATGCTAACCAACAGCTTCTAGCTGTCTCCTCTACTGCTACCACAGGCTCAGGAGATGATTATCCTATCTACTATGGTATTCGTGCTAACACAGACACCCCTGCTGGCACTTATACTAATAACGTCCTCTTTACCGCTCTAGCAGATGCAGGAGCTAGTAATACTCTAACTCTCACCCCAAACAATATTGCCGCTAACGTTGCCACCAGAATAGAAGTAAAAACTACTATGTATTCTACAGCAACTGATGCTACAGCTGATGTCTACTTTCTCACTCGTGCTCAGTATAATACTATAGACTCTACCCATCCTGTAGAATCCCTTGGTGTCTCTCCGCTAACTTGTACTAAGACATCTAGCACTCCACTTACCTATTCCTGTCTAGTCCCTAAATCTACCTCAGGAGACTATAATATCTACGTCAAATCCGCTAAATACGATCAAGTCTATGCTAATACCTTTACCGTTAACGCCTTAGCCTCTTTCTTCACTATCTCTAACATGCAAGACATGACCTTTGAAGTCTGTTCTAGTGTCCCTACTCCACCAGCTGATGCTACTGCTGATGAAGTCCCTACTACCGTCCTTGCCGATAGTCGTGACACCAACTCCTACACCGTCAAGAAACTAGCTGATGGCAGATGCTGGATGGCGGAGAACCTAAGACTAACTGA
>JAZRSM010000049.1:0-40696 GCA_045651545.1 Candidatus Nanosyncoccus sp. | reverse complement strand
CCGTGACGGAGAAACCTACCGCATCAGAAAACTCGCTGATGGCAACTGTTGGATGACGGAGAACTTAAGACTAGGAGATAGCACTACAGAAATCACTCTTACCTCAGACGATAGCGATGTTACTTCTGACTTTGTCTTACCGGTCGCGCAGACGAGTGGTAGTGATGCTTGGTCCGACGCTTCTAATTCCACCAACTCCAAGCACGTTTATGCTACGAGCAATGCTAATTACGGCAATTACTACAACTGGTATACTGCTACTGCTGGAACTGGTGTAGGAACTATGGCTTCTGCCTCTGCCACAGATTTACTTAATGCTACTAGCTCCATCTGTCCTAAGGGTTGGAGACTTCCTGACGGTGGACAAAGCACTAAGATGTCGTTTTATCAGTTAGATAAGGCGTATGGCGGAAACGGTTCAAGCCGTGCAGACTCTACGCAGAGAGACAAATTTATGGCCGACCCGCTCAGCTTTCCTTATTCTGGACATTATAGTTATGGGGGCGGTGCAATTGGTCAGGGCTCTTATAGTTATTGGTGGTCCCGTAGCTCCTTTACTACGGTTGGCGTTGCCTATAGTTTCACTATCGATAATAATGGTGCTATCCGCCCACAGAATTACAATAGCGTCGGCGGCGGTTTTTCTGTTCGTTGTCTTGTCGACACCCGCACTCTCTTTGACATTGATAAAATGCAAGAAATGACCCCACAGATTGTGAAGAACACTACTACTCCTCTTGTTTCCGCCACCCAAGCCGACACCGACGGCAGCCACAAGGGCGACAACACTTACGTCCCACAACGTACATTAACCGACATTAGAGACGGAGAAACCTACCGTGTTAGAAAGCTCGCTGACGGTAATGTATGGATGTCTGAGAATCTCCGTAAGGAGTTTACTGCTGGCGAAGTCCTAAAACCAGAAACGACTAATGTCAAAACGAACACGACGGTAGGTGCAGCTACACAACCGTACGACCAGCCGAGCGACAATAACTATAATTGGGGCGTCGGCACCAAACCATCGGACTGGGATGATTCCAATCCGTGGCCGACTCCAGAAAGCTTTAATCGTTGGCTTTCCCGTGGGACAAATGGCCTAACAGAACTGCAAATTGGCAATAATGCCACTGGAGAAAACCAGAAATTGGGAACCTATTATAGCTGGTATACTGCGACTGCTGGGACTGGAACTTACGATATGGATAGTAGTACCGATGAGAAAAAGTATACTATTGCAGATATTTGTCCGGCAAGTTGGCATATGCCAGAATCATGGAACAATCTATTCGTTACTACTTACAACATTCCGATATCAACTGCTAGCGTAGCTGTTCCAAGAATAAACGGCTTTCCTTTTTCTTACCCGTTTGCCAGGTTTGTAGATGTCGTGAGTGGAAACGGGACCACTGCTGGTGCTGGCTTCGGCATCTATTGGACATCTACTGCACAATCAGCTTCTAGAGCTAAAAAAATGGACTTTCGTAGCACGCCATCGATTGCTCTTAGTGATGATAATAAGATTTATGGCTTTTCCGTCCGTTGCCTAGCTAAATAATATCTCGCTAGCGCTTGCTTTTTAATGTCGATTTTGCAATAGTGAAATTGGGTGTGGAGTACTGGCTCTTAGTTGCAGTTACGAGAAAGTATCTGCGAGCAAATTGACCCAGATAAAATTTGTGGCTTTCTTGAGAAAGGAGGTACTATGAGAATATCGTGCAAAATCGCTATTTTCAGAGTCACACTTAGTATCAAGATAGCCCGCCGCTAGTAGGGCGGGCTAAACATACCCACTTGGAAGCGAAATTCTGGATCGCTTCCTTTATGTTTTTATATTATCACACTTACGGTTTTATGTAAAGATTTCGGAGTAGGCTATTTAGCTACGCAACGAACTGCTAGACCCAAATCCTTGCCATTAGTATTTGCAAAAAGAACGCGAGTGTCACTTATATACGCGTTGCGTCCCCTGTAATGATCTGTTTCATAAGCTGAGCTGGACCACCAACTTCCGCTCCTACCTTGGTAGCGATTTCCATCGCCATATCGATCCCCAGAAAGAACAAACTCCGTTGGGAATGCCGTAGCTTTAGCTAGTGTATCGATACTATATACCATGGCGAGCTTTTTGTAATCACTCGAATTATCATTGAACGCTGTAGGTAGTTGCCAACCTCTTGAGCAAATCGAGGATGAAACATTAATATCTATAGAGTCATAAGTTCCACTTCCTGCCGTAGCTGTGTACCAGTTATAGTAAGTGCCGTAGTCGGTATTTCCAGTGCTTAAGTTTAGCGATTGACTATAACATGTTGCCGCCGCCTCCTCGCTGACTACGCTACACCAGGAGTTTGAATTCTGTGTTGCAAGATTAAAAGTTTCACCGCTAGCAATGTTTGTTGTAGCTGCGTCTAGCGTCTTTGGACCTACTAATCTTAAGTTTTGTGTCATCCAGATGTTGCCATCGGCGAGTTTGCGGACACGGTAGGTTTCTCCGTCTCTAATGTCGGTTAATGTACGTTGTGGGACATTAAAAATTAAAGTTTGGTGCGGTTTTCTAGAGCGGCAGAAAGCGTAATTTGGTCGGCGTAAGATAAATCGACGCCGAGTGGCAAACCGCGAGCGAGACGGGTAATCTTAAGCTCGGGATATTTTTCTGATAATAACTTTTGTAAGAGTAGGGCAGTAGATTCTCCTTCTACGGAAGGATTGGTGGCGATAATAACTTCTTCTACTGTGTCTTTTTCAACGCGGTCGATTAATTCAGTGATGTGAAGTTTGTCTGGAGTAATGCCGCCAATGGGCGATACGGCGCCGCCTAGGACATGGTAGGTTCCCTTAAACCCGTGCGTCTGTTCAATAGCATAAATATCGAGTGGCTCCTCTACGACTAGAATAGTCTTCTTGTCACGCGTGGGGTCGGTATAGAGCGGAGAGAATTCCTCTGAGGCATCTACGAGCGCAAAAGTAATAGGGCAAGATTTGACCCCAGCGTGAAGCATTTTTAGGCTGTCGGCGATATTTTCGCTAATTTTGGGACTAGAACGAAAAAGATAATACGCATAACGCTCGGCAGAGCGTGGCCCGACTCCTGGAAGAGTACCTAATGCTTCAATAACTTTTTGAAGCGCCTCTGGTAGCATCTGAAAAACCTACTATTATAGTCCGAGATTACCGAGAGCGCCCATTAAAGGCTTCATTTTGTCGGTGGCGATTTCTTGAGCCTTGGCATAACCGTCGCGGAAGCAGTTTTCTATCCAGCGTTCGAGCTCGTGGATATCGTCTAGATCGACTTTTTCTGGGTCGATGGTGACTTTCTTTACCTTTAGTTCCCCGTTAATCTGGACAACGACAGCGCCGTCACCGGCTTCTACTTCTACGATTTCATTCTTAAGCTCTTTTTGTGCTTTACGTAGCTGATTCAACATTTTCATTTGGTCCATAGTCTGGCCCATAACAATTACTCCTGATTATTATCTTCGTATAGGTATATTCTATCAGAATTTGTGGATTTTGACGAGGTGATAATGCGGGATAAATCATACGGTAATTTAGCTGGCCAGAGACCAAGCGTAGCGATATGTTTAATCTCGGCTTTTTCTACGGTGGAAGGAGTGTTGCTGGTGACTTTGTAATCGCCTTTTTCTTCTAGGATTTTGTAAAAGTCATAATTAATCGTGCCAGCAGGAATAAGGATAGTGGTGTCACGTTGGACTTCTTTATAGATAAGAGCGAGGTCGTCGTGGTATTGGTTAGCGACAATAGGATTGTAGCTGTAACCGAAGACGTAGTGCAAAAGAGACGACACGATCATGATGCCGAGGAAGGTAGAGATAGGGATAAGCCCAAAGACACGAGCGTAAGGGTTTTCTGGGAAGAGACCATACCATTTATCAAGAATGTAGCGGATGCCGTGGGCAGTGAGGATAGCGAATGGCAAAATGATAAGGACAGCGCAATCAGGATTAAAACCAGAAATAATAGCGGTAAAGATGATGAAAATTGAAGCGATAGAGTTACGGGAAGCAAAGAAGCCCTTGGTGGTGGAAATAAGACCAGTAATAGCGAGGATGAGTGAAGCCATGCCAATCATTGGGGCGAGGAAGATGGAGTCGATATTGCCGCTCCAAGAGAAGAAAACAAGGAAGGCGTTTTTGATATTGTCAAAGAAGACGCTCCAAGAAAAATCTTTTATGAAACAGAGCTCGGTGATAGTGGCAGGATATTTGATGATTTCGTAAACCATCATGCCAAGTACGGCGAGAACAATTAGACTCATGATGATAAACGGAATGCGGGGGAGAGATTTAATCATGAAGCGGAGATGTGGGTGGACGAGGGCATAGAGGACAGAGAAGGCGGCAAAGTAAATCATATACGGCGTAAAGAGCGAGCCAAGCATAAAGAAACCAAAGAAGAAGGCATAAATAGCTTTGGATAGTTTTTTGCCGTTAATCTTGGAGCCGAGCCAAAGAAGTAATGTTGGCCAGAAAACTAGCATAATTAGTGGTGTGCCATTCCCTGCTAGGAACAAAAATGGCGCAGAAAGGACGGTAAGGATGGAAGCGATAATTGCGACGTTGTTTTTGAACCAGCGGTTTAGGAGGAGAATCAGGAGAATACCGAGAAGTAAGCCAATGACGATGCTAGGAAGTTTAATGGCATAGGCGTTAAGTCCGAAGAATTGAATCGACATTTTTTGGAGGAAATGATAAGGAAGGTCGACGATGCTGCCGTTCATAATAGTTTCCATGTTGAGTGCATGGGAAGTAACGGCAGATTCCATCTCGGCTTCGGATAAGCCGGCAGGGCTGAGCATAGGAATCAAAACTAGTAGTGCAGTAAAAAGTAAAAACAGCACGGCGTAGCCAATGCCAAACCGATGCTTGTATAGAAAAAGTCTAGAA
This sequence comes from Candidatus Nanosyncoccus sp., assembly GCA_045651545.1. Classification (GTDB taxonomy): domain Bacteria; phylum Patescibacteriota; class Saccharimonadia; order Saccharimonadales; family Saccharimonadaceae; genus Nanosyncoccus. Next base: position 35,789 of record JAZRSM010000049.1, on the reverse strand, counting down.
ATTGTGATTTTCTTCACATAACCAGTATACACTTATTCGTGGGTTTTATCAAGCGACATGAAGCGAACGTGGGCAGAATCGAAGTAGAGCTCGACTTTGCCGACTTCGCCGTGGCGATGCTTCTGAATAAGGAGCTCGGTAATATTGGTTGGCTCGTAACCTTCTTCGTTCATATGGTAATAATCGACACGGTGGAGCATCATGACGAGGTCGGCATCCTGCTCGATAGAACCGGATTCGCGGAGGTCGGAGAGAACTGGGCGTGGGTCGTCACGACCAGTAACATTACGGGAAAGCTGAGCGAGGGCGACAACAGGAACTTCTAGCTCACGGGCAAGTTGCTTTAAACTTCTGGAAATTTCGGTAACCTCTTGGACGCGGTTGCCTTTGTAGCGGTCGGAGCCAGTAATGAGCTGAAGATAGTCAATCACGATGAGACCAATGTTATGGTCATGAGCGGCGCGACGAGCTTTGTTGCGAAGTTCCAAGGCGGTCATACTGCTAGTGTCGTCAATGTAGAGAGGGATTTCGCCCATCTCGCCGAGAGCATCGCCGATCTTTTCAAAATCTTCGCCGGTAATGTTGCCGGTGCGGAGCTTCCAGGCGTCGATACCGGAGCCGTCAGAAAGCATGCGGTCAACGATTTCGGACTTGGCCATCTCCATAGAGAAGAACAGAACGCCGCATTTATTAATAGTGGCGACGTTAGTAGCGAGGTTCTGAGCGAAAGTAGTTTTACCCATAGCAGGGCGGGCACCGAGAATGACAAGGTCGCCTTTTTGGAGACCAGCGGTCTTTTTGTCGAGGTCGCGGAAACCGGTTTTAAGGCCACGAAGAGCGCCTTTGTTTTGATAAAGATTCTCAATACGGTCGTAAGCCTCGACGAGGAGGTCGGAAAGAGCGGTGTATTCGGTCTTAATATTGGTATCGGTGACAGCGAAGAGGTCTTTTTCGGCATCGCCTAAGAGGTCGCCAATAGTGTCGGAGCTGGAATAGGCTTGGCTGACAATCTTGGTAGCGGCGTCAATGAGGCGGCGACGGGTAGCACAGTCGGAAACTGTATCGGCATAAGCTAGGGCGTGGGCGGCGGTAGGGACAAAGTTGGTAAGTTCGGCGAGATACTTGGAACCGCCAATGTCTTTCAAAGCTTTGTTGCTGCGGAGCTCGGAAGTTAAGGTGACGAGATCAATTGGTCGGTGCGTATTATAAAGCGTAGTCATGGCATGAAAAATCTTGCCATGGGCTTCTTCGTAAAAATCTTTAGCGTTGACACGCTCTAAGATATCTGGAAAAGTGGCATCGGATAACAAAATAGCGCCGAGTAAAGATTTTTCGGCATTAATATCCTGAGGCGGGATTTGACCCTGTTCTTCCCTAGGTTGTGTGCTAGAATGGGACTCCATCTGACTTGACCTCCGTAACACCTCCCATTATATCAGAAATTTTATTAAATTCTTTGGAGTTTTTTGATAGCTCGGTGCGGTCGGCGATTTCTAGGGCAACGCCGCTTGGGAGGAATTTTTGGAGGACTTTTTGATTGTTGGTGGAGCTTAAAATAGTTTTGTGGATTTTGCGCTCAGTGATAATAGTGAGGGCGTTATCCGTAAAATCGTAGTCACATTTGTTAAGGGTAGAGGCGATACCGAGGTTGATTTCGGAGATGGCGGATTTGTAGGAATCCCAGTTGAAATCGCCTGGGGCGGATTCTGCTGGTTTTGGGGTGGTTTTTGGCTCCTCCAGGGTCTTTTCAACGGGGTTTTCTGAAACCTTAGGTGTAGCAGGGGTTGAAACTATAGGGGGTTAAGAGAATGTCCTAGGGCCTCTAACGATATTATTTTCGTCATAATTTAGAAAAGCAAGCAAAATTTTAGCTTCGGCAAAAGGTGCTTTAACCTCTGGGAGCTTGGCAAGTAAAGGCAAAAGCTCTGGTTTAGGGCTATCAATAATTTTTTTGATTAAGTTTTCGGCTAAAATTTCGGGTTTAATGCCGGAGTTAAGAGTAGATTTAAGGAGTTCGGCGATTCTTACGCTATCGGCGGTCTCGTAGGCTTGTAGTAAGGCATTGCAGTTTTCTTCTTCGGGAAGACCGAGGGCTTTTATGATATCTTCTTTGGTGATCTTGGCGTTTTCTTCGCTAGCAAGGGTAGAAATCTGGTCCAAAAGTGAGATAGAATCGCGAAAACTGCCACCACCACGAGCTACGATAATACTAAGTGCGTCATCGTCGATGTTGATTTTTTCCTTTTTTGCGATGCTTTGTAAATGCTTCAACATGACATCTGGCGATGCAAGCTGGAAATTGTAAACTTGGGCGCGAGAAGTAATAGTAATCGGCACTTTGTAGGCATCGGTAGTAGCCATGATGAAGATGACATGCTTTGGCGGCTCTTCCAAAGTCTTAAGTAAAGCATTGAAGGCGGACTTGGAGAGCATATGGACTTCGTCTATAATATAGACTTTGTATTTGCCTTTTGATGGGGCGATGGCGGCTTTTTCCCTTAGTTCCCTGATATTATCTACGCCAGTATTGGAAGCGGCATCGATTTCGATAATGTCGGTGTAGCTGTCCTCTATTTCGTAGGGGAATTTGTTGACTTCGTGAGCAAAAATACGAGCAACAGAGGTCTTGCCACAACCACGTGGGCCAGTAAAAAGATAGGAATGGGAAAAATTGCCGGATTTTAGGGCGGAAGACAATGGCTTCGTGACTTGTTCTTGTCCGATGACATCGGCAATTTTGGTGGGGCGATACTTACGATATAGAGCCTTCATGGCTCTATTATAGCATTAAAAAATAGACTAACTAAGTAGCTAATCTATTTTCTAGGTTAAATGGCGGCTTCGACGGCGGCCCAGGTGGCGTTTTCGTTGTTGGCTGGGATGATGACGGCTACCTGGGAACCTTCTTGGAGTCTAAAATAAGTAACGGAGGCATAAAGGACTTCGTATTCTCTGCCAGATACTTCTACGAAATATTTGTCGTCGTGGTGAGTAAGAGTGCCGATAACGGTTTTTCTTTCAACTGGGCCAATCTGCTTGTAGAGGAACTTACCCTCTGGGGTGATGGTAAGCTTCATGATGTCACCTTCAACAAGCTTAGACTTGGAGGCGTAGTTAGCTGGGACAGGATAGTTCTTGCCATCTTGATCAATCATAATCTGGCCATCAAAGACGCCTTCAATAATCTTTCCTTCAGGAGCAGAAACAACGACGTCGCGTGGGGCGGTAATAGCATCTCCATCTCCGAGCACAGAAATTAACAGCTCTTTTGCGGCTGCCAAATTAGTCTCGGCCTCTTGGATGAGGCTGCGGAGTCTTTTTATTTGTTTTTCTGGTAGTTCAGACATAACCTCGCTCACGTCTGTTAAATATAGTATTGATATTATAATACGCCTTGGCTTTGTCTATGTCAAGAAGATTTTTGGAAAAGTTTTCCACCACAATTACAGATAGGCGGCAAAAAATGTTGTAAATTTGACAATGAACAGGGGAAGTTGACTTACGAAGTCGCTTACGGCTATATTGACTTTTTGACGCATCTGTGGTAAAATAGATAGAGGTGGGCGAACATTAAGAAGGAGGTGCTAATGCAATTACAGTTTGATAGAGATATGAGCCTTTTAAGGAAGGCCGCAAAGGAAAATAAAGCAGAGGAATACTCTGAAAAGGAACTAAAAAGACTTGCAACTTTGCTAAATTTGGACAAGTTGTTTGACAACTTTTCTGAAAAAGCATTAAGAGGCTACAGAGACGAGCTCTCTGGCCAGCCACTTACTGGTAGAGAAATCGTAAGGAATAGAGATGGAGAGGTAATGTTTATCTCTTATATTCCAATGAGGGAAGCTTCAAGAAGTCAGCTCTATGAGGGGATGATTTTTTCGGAAATCAACCCTGCTGTCAGAAACCTGGCAAAGATTCTGTTTGAGTTGCAGCCATCGGATTACGCGAGAATGCCATATTCTATGGCGGCGGCTTGGGCAAATTTGTCTGGAATCTTGACGAGTGTCAAGGAGTGGGCTAGATATATTGATATCGTAGTTTCTCCTGGAGCGATGATTTCGCCGATGATGGGGTATCATGATACAGATACGACAAACTTACTAATGCTTGATGCTTTAATTTTTGCCACAAAGGTTGACATCTTTACTGAGATGGATCGCCTTTACGGCGAATTCGAATTTGCATAAAAACGCACCACCAAAAAACCACCCCTGTCATATACGGAGGTGGTTTTTTCAAGTTTAAAATCCGACGTAGATTAAATTAAAATTAAGCAAGCTCGACAGTTGCGCCAGCTTCTTCAAGGGTTTTCTTAAGAGCTTCAGCTTCGTCTTTGGCGACTTTCTCTTTAACGGTAGCAGGAGCACCGTCAACGATAGCTTTTGCTTCGCCAAGGCCAAGGCCAGTAGCTTCTTTAACAGCTTTGATGACAGCAATCTTCTGAGCGCCAGCTTCTTTCAAAACGACGTCAAATTCAGATTTGCCTTCATCAGCGGCGGCAGCGCCGTCAGCAGGAGCAGCAGCAACTGCAACAGCGGCAGCAGCTGGCTCGATGCCATATTCATCTTTCAAAGTATTTTTAAGTTCGTTCACTTCGAGAACGGTAAGGTTGACCAATTCTTCGGCCAATTTTTTAATATCAGCAGCCATGTAGACTCCTTTCGAGGGATAAGAAGGGGAACACATTTCCCCTTCTTCCTTCCCTATTGATTATGGTTTCAAAGTTACGCACATGTCGCAACTTTGAAACGGGTTAATATTAGTGAATGTTGTAATTTAACTAAGCGGCGTGGGCTTCTAGACCAGAGATGATACCTGGGAGACCACCAGCAAGGGCGGAAACGGAATCGGTAGCACCGGAGAGAAGCTGGGCGACGACCTGGGCAATAAGCTCGTTCTTGGATGGGAGAGCAGCAAGGCTCTTGACCTCATCTTCGGAAAGGCTGTGACCTAAATCGTTAAATGCGCCGGCGATTTGGAGGGCGTCGTGTTCTTTGCCAAATTCGGCAAGAATCTTGGCTGGCATAACTTCGTCGCTATCGGAGATAGCGTAGAGAAGTTGACCAGTAAGACCAGTGGTGTCGGTGTCTTTGTAAACAGCGATTTCACCCATGGCAACGCGGACCAAACGGTTTTTGACGACCTTGATTTTGACACCGTTTTCACGGGCAGCGCGGCGTAGCTCTTGGAGCTCAGCGACGGTTAAACCCTGATAGCGGGCAAAAACAGTCATCTTGGAACTGTTTAAAAGCTCAGTCAAATCAGCAACTAAAGTTTGCTTTTTATCCTTAGAGATAGCCATATTTTAAGTTCCTTGATTAAATTTTTGAGGCGTCGGATTGTTAAACACCGTTACCGTTTAAGATATAAGAATGCCTTTATTTAGGCAAATTTCCTCGGCGACATGATTAAGGTGTTTAATAAACTCCCGTCGCTGTCTTTGGTAACTAATAGGTATTGTAGCACAAAATAAGAAAAATGACAAGTATGAAAAAGGCCGCTAGATTTCTAGCGGCCATATGTGAAAAGTTTTGGGGTAAATGGACGGTAGTCGACTATAACAATACTTGTTCTTCGCAAACACTTATTTCAAAAGTATTCAGTTGTAAGATCTGTTATTCCTCGGTAGCTTCTCCTTCAACTAGAGCAGCGTCTCCCTCTGTGGGGGCTTCCTCTGGAGCATCTCCCTCTACGGGAGCGTCGTCTCCTGCAGGCTCTTCACCGTCGTCTGCTGGTTCACCGTCAGCATCTGCTGGTGCTTCGCCTTCGTCCACGGGTTCTTCTCCGGCATCCTCGCCGTCATCGTGAGCATCCTCACCTTCTGCGTCGCCGGGCTCCTCACCTGCATCTTCGCCGGGCTCTTCGCCTGCGTCTTCTGCTGGTGTATCAGCGGGTTCCTCAGCCTGAACTTCTCCTTCAGCTTCAGCTGCCTGAGATTCTTCGGCTGTAGCCTCCTCCTCGGTCTTAGCCTCTTCAGCCTTAACTTCTTCTTCAGCCTTAACTTCTTCGGTCTGAACTACTTCATCTTTGATTTCCTCAGTTCCCATGGGCATTTACCTCTGTAAAAATGTTCAAGTTGTCCATTCCCCCTTCAACTCACCGAATTATAATATCACCTCTTAAAAACAAAAGCAAGACTTTTTTGCGACTTTTTACTGTTTTTTTCGATAATGTTGGTCGATTTCTAGGATTTTTATTTTAATTTTAGCGAAATTATGTTATAATAGGAGTTATGGTCGGCGCAAAGGGCGGACTTGTAACTTACAAATGCACAGACATAGGAGGTATTTCTATGAAAATCAGAGTTTTGGCTATGTCGTCCGCTGACGGCCGAGCCTTAAACAATGGTGCTATCTTGGATTTTTCTGGCAAGATTGCTGGACTCTATACGAAAAAGAAAAGTTTTCGTGAGATTCTAAGAGAGCCTTTTAAGGAAACGTTGAAACGCGCAGAAGATACTCTTGAAAGTACACATCATGGTGTTTTTGGGCATCAGACTGTGACACTTTTTATAGAGGATGCGCCGAAAATTTTGACAATGGTCCTGAATAATGAAGGGCTTTATAATGCGTCAGAAAATCCGATTTGTTGGACCACAATTAAGGCTACTGGACTTGAAGAAGAGATGTATCAAAAATGGCGAATCTTATATGCCGATGCACTGAGAAAACAATTTCCAAAGATGGACGAAGACGAATTGGATAAATGGACGTTAATATATGCACAATATTTAATTTCAGTCTTTACGCCTTCTACTAGCTTGGCTTATACAACTTCTATTAAGCGGATAAATTATATTATCGGCTGGATGGAAAATTATATTGCTGAAGCAGCGAATGGAACAGAGTTCACGCAGAGATTGGCACAAGTTTTTGCGGAGTTTATCCGTGAGTTTAACAAAGATTTGCTAATACCTGGACTAAGAGACCCTAATAATCGAACCTTTTCCCTGTTTGGAACGAGAGAACGAAAAACAGAGTGGGGAGAAAATTATTGTGTTTCTTATAAGGGTAGTTTTGCGCAGTTAGCGCAGGCACAGACACATAGGAAAATCCATTATGAGTTTAGATTTTTGCCTGAGAAAACTGAGAAATGTTTTTATGTTCCAGATGTTCTTCGTGATGAGAATATCAGGAGTGAATGGCAAAATGATGCAAAACTTTTGATGGGTAATTTTCCGCAAGGGATGCTAGTCCTGATTAATGAGCGCGGAACATGCGAAGATTTCGTATTGAAGTGTTCAAAGAGATTAAACGAAACAGAGGACTATCTGGACGAGTTTATCTCTCAGACTGCGACTACGCTAATGCAGTATTATGATAAAGCGCAGGACCAGGCTGTAAAGAGCGTCCTATATACGCAGTGTACAGATGTTTGATTTGGCTTAACGAAAGGGGGCTACAATTATGCAAACTCAAACAATTTTTAGACAAGCAATTACTGGACAGATGAGGACAATTTTTGGGGCTTTTGACCATGTCACACAGGATGCAAGCGAGACGCAGGATACTCGTGATTATCCTCTTTGGGTGATGGGCAGTGAGTTGCCAGAATCATTCTTGAATGAGGAAGTAGACTTTGATGTGACAGTTGGAGAACGCTTTTATACGAGCGATCTTGCCAATATGTGGCACGATGTTGTGTTTATGAAGGCGCTAATGAAACATCCTGAGGCAGTTATGCCGCTTAGGGCGATAACAAAACGCTTAGGGATAAAGGTAAGTCCGATTCAGATTAGAGATTGTTTCCATGTACTCAAAGTGACCGATGAATATCTGTTTGAAAATCAGGTTGATACGGTGGAAGATTTGGTAGTGAAGATTATCAAAAAGAAAATGACTCCACCAAGCGACGTAGTAAGAAATGACCTTGATTCGGCGTTTAGATCGCGCTATGGAACAGAGCTCGGGCTTTCAGCCTAAGATTTATGTGCATTTGAATTTTGAAATTGCCCTGAGTCGTATTGACTTGGGGCTTTTTTATTGTATAATATGGGTATGATTAAGATAATTGCTGGTGGGAAAAAGTCGAAAAATTGGGTGCTTGAAGCCCAAGAAGAGTATTTTTGTCGGCTAAAAAAGCCGTTTGACGTCCGCATCGAATACTGGGACGACGAAAAAATAGCGAATTTGGGCCATGATTGGCCGTTTGATGGGCGTTCGTACGTAATCTTGCTAGATGAGCGGGGTGACATTTTAAGTTCTCCGGAGCTGTCTAGTAAGCTAGAAAAGGCATTTATTGAGGGGAAAAATGTAGTGATGATTATTGGGGCGGCATTTGGGGTGCCTGATGTGGTTCGCAAAAAGGCAGATTTTGTGCTGTCGGTGTCAAAAATGGTGTTTCCGCATGAGTTGATGCGAGTAATGCTTGCAGAACAAATCTACCGTGCGCAAGAAATTGCTAGGGGTGGAAAATATCATCACGCGTAAAAATGATGCATTAGTCAAAAAACCGCCTGTTTGGGCGGTTTTTTCTAGTAGTTTTTAGTGGGCTTTGCCGTTTTTCTAGTTGTAGAGGTTTTCTACAGCGATAGATGGGCCTTGGGAAGTCGTTACAAAGACGGACTTGACGTATTGACCCTTGAGAGAGGCTGGTTTTTGAGCCTTTAAGCTATCGAAGAAAGCGACGGCGTTCTGTAAGAGTTTCTCTTCGCCGAAGGAAACTTTGCCGAGGCCGATATGGACGATAGATTGCTTATCGACGCGGTATTCAACCTTACCAGCTTTGGCTTCTTTGACGGCTTTTTCGACGTCCATAGTAACGGTGCCAGCTTTTGGATTTGGCATCAAGCCCTTAGGGCCGAGCAAACGAGCGAAACGGCCAAGCTTTGGCATGAAAGCAGGGGTAGAGATAAGGACATCAAAGTCAATTTCACCCTTTTCTAGACGCTTCAAGAAGACGTCATCTTCAGCGATGTCGGCGCCAGCTGCTGCGGCTTTCTTAGCTTCATCAAGTGGAGCAAAGACGGCGACACGGACGGTCTTACCATTACCGTTAGGAAGAACGATGGTAGTTCTGATGTTCTGGTCGGCTTGACGTGGATCTACGCCAAGACGGACATGAGCTTCTAAAGTAGCATCGAATTTGACTGGGCTAGTTTTGATAGCAAGAACGATAGCGTCTTTAAGGCCGTAAACTTTGCCTTTTTCGATAAGTTTGTAAGCTTCCTGGTATTTTTTACCGCGGCGCTCTAGTTTTGGACGAGTGATAGGAGCGGCACCTTTTGGTTTTTCGGCGGCTTCTTTCTCGGCCTTCTTGGTTTCTACCTTGCGAGCTTGGCGCTCTTCTTCGGCTTTGACCTCTTCAATGTGTTTTTTGGATTTTTTGCCAGATTTGGCAAATTTTTCCTCAGGTTCTTCTGCTTTTTTTGCTTTGGTTTCTGGGGTTTCTACTGGAGCTTCTTCTGCGACAGTATTAAGTTTGGCATCTTTTTCTGCCATGAATTCCTTTCTGTGGTTTTAGCGAGCGCATGATACGCTCTCCCAACAAATTAATTTTTATAGGGATATTGTAGCATAGGAGAAGTGATTAGTCAAGGTAAAGCTACGGTTCTTGCGTAAAACTACTGGATTGAATCAGACGCATCTTTTCTTTTTTTGTGATTTTAAGTAAAAAAAGGACGCTGTTTAAGCGTCCTTGGGGGGATAAAAATCTCGTAGAAGCTGTTCTAGTTTTTCGGCATAGAGAACGCCGCCGGTGATGGTGTTGGCGTGGCCAGTATCGACTAGGGCAACTTGGCGCTCTTTTAGGTAGCTAAAATTTAGCACGGTTTCACGGTTGTCTAGTAGTCTGTCAAAATAGCTAACAATTAATCCTACTGTAGCCCGAGAGCTAACCTTTAACTCGCTCTTTGTAAGGCAGTTGAGACAATCTAGATACAAGCTAATCGATTGCCTGCGTCTACTGTTAGTGCAGACTGTTCTGAGTGCGCCGAGCCAACCGCCAAAAGTAGCAAAAATATTCATGAGCATGAGCTTAAATTGAAGCTTAAACAAACTCTCGAAATTTAGGCTGTTGGCATTAGTAGCAGGGTTGATGGCGATAATTTTGACATTCTCTACTTTTTGTTCGATGAAACGAGCAACTTGGTCACCGATACTAACAGAGATAATGTATGGCTCGTATTCGAACTGATTAATATCTCTAATAATCTGCTTTGCGATTTGCTGTGGGTCAAAACCGTGGTTATTATAACGGATATAAGTAATGCCACCTGGGACTAAATCTGGCTTTTGCAAGGTAAGCTGCTCAAGAAATTTGAAAGATTCCCTTGGGTTAGCTTGGATACCTGGCAAACAATACGTCATTTTGCCGCCATGCTCGCTTTTTTTCTTGACGAGAAAGTCGGCTTTGCCGCCAGCTTTTGCTCGATAGAGTGTATAGCTAAAAATATTTAGGGTCTCCAGAATAAATAACGTAAGACATGCGATTTTTATCATAATTCATCCTCCTAATGTGCTTTGCAATTTGTGATTTTGTGAAATTCACGCTTTTTAAATGCGCTTTTTGAATTTACATTTTTGCAATAAAAAATCCCCCCTATGTTTCTATTATAGCACAGATTGGCTAAATAGTCAATATAAAGGGGATTTATGTCTGTTTTGTGACTGTTTGATTAGTCGACGACTTCGACACCCATAGAACGGGCGGTACCGGCGACAACTTTGACGGCGCCTTCTAGATCGACAGCGTTGAGCTGTTCCATCTTTTTGTTGGCGATTTCTTCAAGTTGTGCGCGGGTGATTTTGCCGACTTTGTCGGTGTTTGGTTTGCCAGAACCCTTTTGGATTTTGATAGTCTCACGGATGAGGTCATCAACTGGCTGACCAAGACAGACCCAGTCAAAGCTACGGTCATCATAAACCTTAATGTGAACGATGACGTTTTTGCCCATAAAATCTTTGGTGGCTTCGTTGAATGGATTGATAAAGTCCATCATGTTAAGACCCCATTGACCAAGGGTAGAGCCCACTGGAGGGCCTGCGGTGGCGCGGCCACCTGGAACACGCAACTTCAAGTTGCCAATGCATTTTTTTGCTTCTTTTCCCATAATTTCACTTTCTAGTGCGTAACTATTATATTATACCTAAATTTTCTTAACTTGTAAAGCGTCAAGTTCGACTGGTGTTTCACGGCCGAACATGGAGACCATGACTTTGAGCTTGCCCTTAGTGGAATCAATCTCGGCGATAGTGCCGTCAAAGCCCTTGAATGGACCGTCAGTGATAGAAACAACTTCGTCAATAGCGTAGCTGACGCTGAACTTTGGATTTTCTACGCCCATGCGTTTCTTGATTTTTTCGATTTCCTTTTGGGAAACAGGGGTAGGCTGGGTGCCGGTGCCGATAAAGCCAGTGACGCCTGGGGTGTTTCTGACGATATACCAGGTTTCGTCGGAGAGCTTCATCTCGACAAGGACGTAGCCTTGGAAAATCTTGCGGTCAACGACTTTGCGTTTGCCGTTTTTGATGTCAATTTGCTTTTCCTTAGGGACGAGGGCATCGAAAATCTTGCCTTTCATTTCGATACCGTCGACACGCTGCTTGATAGAGTCAGCGACTTTGTCTTCGTAGCCCGAGTAGGTAGAAATAGCATACCATGCGCGGGTGTCGTCATATCTGTTAACTGCCATTTTAATAATTCCTTTCTTAACCTTTAAATAATCGTATTAAATATCCATGTGAAGAACACGTCTAGGAGCATAATAATTGCGCCAATTAGAAGTGTGTAGATGATAATGGCGAAGAAGAGTTTCCAGGTGGCTTTTCTGGAAGGCCAACGGACTTGGCGGATTTCACGCCAAGAATCGCGCAGATAGCGTCCAAAATAAACGAATGGTCTGATTAGAATAAACGGTTTTTTCTCTGATTTTTTCTTGTCGGACTGTTTGTCGGACTTCTTACCTAATTCTACCTTTTTTGGTTGCTCTTTTGGAGTCTTGACCGGTGGATTTTTAGCTTTCTCATCGGCTTTTTCGGTAGAACTTGAGCCATTTTCTTTGGCTTTGATTCTCGTGACGTGTGCCATTTTACTCCTTCTATAAAAAAATAATCTCCTTAGGAGATTGTCAAGTCAAGTATAGCAAATTTCTCTAAAAATGTAAAGGGGGTTTATTTTTATAACAGATATGGTAAGATAGAGGAGTTGGTGTGGTTGTTCTTTAACAAGGAGGTGTGTTATGGGTAGAAGTAAGAGTATTGTTGATAAATATTTTATTTACTGTGAATCTTCTTTCACTCAGAGAAATGGCACCGTGGTTTGTGGTGCCCTGCCATCTTTGACTTTGCATGAACAGTTCCCTTATCAGGCTAAGCCTGAGACGACGGCTGAGCATATGGGCAGAGCAGCATTGCTAGCTGGTCATTTTATGATGTATTATCCCGACCTTATTGCGGAAGAAAAGCGTTTTGACTATCTAATGCAGGTTTTGACGCATGATGTAGGTGAGTACAAAAATGGGGATGTGTTAGATGATGGCTCAATCTTGCGTTGTGCGCTGGCTCGTTCAGCGAGAGACGAAGAGATGGAAATCATGGATGAGTACTACTGTGATTTACCTGGTACGCATGGTATACGGATGATTGAAATCATGAATGACTTTGAGGACTACAAGGGGGAGGCGTTATTCTTCAAGCTGATTGAGAAGCTTGATGCAGTTTTGTTCCAGATTTTTCTCTACACAAAGGGTGTTTCTGGTGATGTGAGACGTAAAACGCCTCCATCCAAGAGAGATTTGCGTTATGCTAAGATTATTGACTCAACACGTGCGGTAGAGGTCTGGGCGTTTCATCTGAGACTTTTGGCGCGTGACTATGCGCCTGAGAAATACTGGAAACCGGTGAGAAAAGTGCTTGAAGCGGCTTTTCGCTCGGTTTATGGTTATCTGCCGAGCTGTATGACTGTTGACACTGCTGATGTGCCTTTGGATTGTCCAGAGGACTATGCTGCGTAAACTGACCACACCTTCAGAATTTGGCTCGAGATTAATGCTCGGGCCTTTTTCATGCCTTGATTATCGGAGAGCTTAGGTTTGCGGGGTTTTGTTCTGGACTTTTTCTATGATATAATTATCTCAAACGGAGGTAAAATGACGAAATTTGACGACCAGTATATTGACTTATGTAAAAGGATACTGAAATCTGGGCAGAAAATTCAGAATTATAAAGGCGGAGTGACTGGCAATAATGCGGTGCCAACCCATACGGCGCAAGAGGGAGTGAAAACGATTAGATTGCCGCACCAGATGTTACAGTTTGATTTGTCGGAGGAATTTCCGATTTTGACTTCTAAGAAAGTGGCGTTTAAGACGGCGGTGCTTGAGATGTTTTGGATTTATCAGGAACAGAGCAACAAAGTGGCTTGGCTACATGATAGAGGAATTAAGATTTGGGATGAATGGGAAATCCCTTCTGGCGGTGCTTATATGGGGCGAGATTTTCGGAAGATGTATAAAGATGCCGGAATCTCGGAAGATCCGGTGGGGACGATTGGCACAGCGTATGGTTGGATTGTGAATAGGTATCAGCTGACGCAGAATTTGCTGGATACGCTTAAAAATGACCCTGGAAACAGGCGGATGGTGCTAAGCTTATGGCAGAATGAATTTTTGAAAACGGCGGCGTTGCCGAGCTGCGTTTGGAATAGCGAATGGAATATTACAGATGGAAGATTGAATCTACTGGTGAATTCGCGGTCGTCTGATGTGCCACTGGGGTTGCCGTTTAATATTGTGCAGTATGCGACATTTTGTTATCTAGTGGCGCATTGCCTAGGGTTAGAGCCTGGACTATTCACCTTCGTGACGAATGATGCGCATATTTATGAAAATCAGGTAGATGGAATTCGCGAACAGATTGAAAGATACGATAAGGCGGTGAAAGATGGCAGTTTGCCAAAGGCTCCAAAGCTTTGGATTAATCCAGAGGTGCGTGATTTCTTTAAGTTTGATAATAGTCGAGATTTGAAGGATATTAAACTAGAAAATTATGAGAATCTGGGGAGGATAAAAATGCCGATATCGGCGTAAGGAAATTTATGTTTAGCATTATCGCAGCAGTTGGAAAAAACAGAGAAATCGGAAAAAGGGGTGGGCTAATCTGGCGGCTTCCCGGTGATTTGAAGTATTTTAAGGAAAAGACCATGGGTAAGACGGTGCTGATGGGGAGGAAAACCTATGAGAGTATCCCTGGTGGAAAGGGTCTTGCTGGACGGAAAAATGTGGTTTTGTCGCGCAAAAACGGGGATGCAGAGGCGATAATTCGCGAACTGGCATGCTCTAATGAAGAGATTTTTGTAATTGGAGGTGGGAGCATCTATGAGAAAATGTTGCCATTTTGTCAGAGATTATATCTGACGGAAATTGATGCTAGTGATGCGGGGGCGGATACATTTTTTCCGGAGTTTGATAAGACGAAATATAATCGGATGGTTGTGGGTGAAGGAGAGGATGATGGTATAGAATATACCTTTTGTCAATACGATAAGAAAATTTAAGGTTTAAGGAGAAATTATGGACGATAAAGTCTTTGAACTGATTGAGAATGAAAAAGCTAGGCAGCGCGAGGGTCTAGAGCTAATTCCGAGCGAGAATTACGTGTCGGAAGGAGTTCTAAAGGCGATGGGCTCAGTTTTGACAAATAAGTATAGCGAAGGATATCCAAGTTTTGAGGGGATTTCTAGTTATAGCGGGTTGGTTTCGGATGATGAAATTGCCGAGGAGATTTTGCCAAATTACAGATATTATGGCGGACAGGTGAATATTGATAGAATAGAGAGGCTAGCGATATCGCGCGCGATGAGGTTATTTCATGCGGATCATGCTAATGTTCAGCCGCACTCTGGAGCAAACGCAAACGAAGCGGTGTATTTTGCTTGGTGCGAGCCTGGAGACAAAATCCTGGCGATGAGTTTGGCGCATGGCGGACATCTGACGCACGGTTCACCGGTGACGAGGTCGGCAAAGATTTATAAGTTTATTGACTATGGCACAACGAGTGATGGTGATATTGATTATGAGGAGCTAGAACGTAAGGCTATGGAAGAGGCGCCGCGCATTATTTTGATTGGCTATTCGGCGTTTATGAAAGTGCCAGATTTTAAGCGAGTGGTAGAAATCCGTGATAAGGCGGCCAAGAAGGCTGGACATGATATTCTGTTGATGGCGGATATGGCGCATGTGGCAGGGTTGATTGCGGGTGGAGTTCATCCAAATCCGCTAGATTTTGGATTTAATGTGGTGACGACTACGACACACAAGACTTTGCGTGGGCCGCGTGGTGGGTTGATTTTGTCGCGTGGGAACGTGGCTTCACCTCTGAAAAAGCCAGAAAAAACATTAGAAAATATCCCGATTTTGATTGATAGGTCGGTGTTCCCTGGCACGCAGGGTGGGCCACTAGAGCATGTGATTGCGGCTAAGGCGGTGGCGTTTGGTGAGGCACTAAAACCATCGTTTAAGGAATACGCGAAGAAGATTGTTGAGAACGCCAAGGCGCTAGCGGCAAGGCTGATTAGTAATGGATTCGTACTGCAAGGGGGCGGAACGGAAAACCATCTGGTGCTGGTTGATGTTAAAAAGAGCTTCAAAATTGATGGGAAGTTCTTTGAACGGGCGCTTGATAAGGTAGGTTTGACTTTGAATGCAAATGCGCTTCCGAATGATAAGTCGGCCGCGTTTAGACCATCTGGGGTGAGACTAGGTACACCAGCGATTACGACGCGGGGGATGGGCGAAGACGAGATGATTAAGATTGCCGACTGGATGAAAGAGGTGGCGGAGATTTGCGTGAAGGCTGGCTCGGAAGATAAGCTGGATGATTTTGCTGACGAACTGAGTAAGATTCATGAAGAAGTGAAGGCTCTGGCGCTGGAATTTCCACTGCCGACAGAGGGATAAAACATAAGTATATTGACTTTTTAGGCAATCTGTGCTATAATTAGTAGTGGAACTGTTGTTGAAGCAATATTTCAGAACATTTGGAGGTGCAATCTATGCTTAAAAAGTTATACGGTTTTGTTGGAGATTTGTCATTCTTACCACATTGTGGTGAAGAGGAGGAAATTCCTGATATTCCGGTTGGAGAGAATTTTGGGTTTAATCCTAAGAAAAACCAGCCCGATGACGAACGGATTTCTGATTCGGATTACCAGTTTTTACATGACAAAACTGAGCCGTCGGAAGATGACTGGGAGGAACTTGATTATGAAGAAGATGATTTTGATGCTATGATGCGAAAGAAAGAACGCCGTGAGGCAGAAATATTTGCCTGGTCAGTGTTTGGACTTGGAACCGCATTAGTAGCTGGGGCAATCTTCTTAGTTTGTCGTTCCCTTTCCAAAGCCAAAGCTTAATCTTAACCTCTGCCCAAGACATCTACTAGTCTTGGGCATTTTTTTGTGGTATAATTACCTTGGTTTGGGGACGTAGCTCATCTGGTAGAGCGCAGCATTCGCATTGCTGAGGTGGTGAGTTCGAGTCTCATCGTCTCCACCAAAATTACTAGCAGTCGGTATTTTGCCGATTTTTTATTGACTTATTTTGGAGTAGCTATCTAGTTTTTCTGAGAAATCTGTTTCTTGCTAGGTAAACTACTGGGGCGATGGCTAGCGTTGTGATGACTTGGACGAGGAAGAAGTAGTCTGCTTTTTTGTTAGTGCCACTGAGTTCATTTGTAATAACGCCGGTATCTGGGATAAGTGGAAGATCTGGATTGTCTGGAGTATCTGGGCTATCTGGAATCAGACTCTTCAAAATCGGCATAATGCTCTCTGGGATGTGGCCGATGACGAGTATTTCGGCATTAGAGATGAGAGTGTAGGTATAATACAAAGTATAATTATCGTCGTAAGTTTCGGTAGTATATCTTGCGTCGGCAAGGATAAGGGGCGAGAGGGCCTTGATTAGTTTTGGAAGATTTTCTTTAATGATGGCAAATTCTGCCTCTGTAACAGCTGGAGAGGTATAGTCGGAATATTCGCCAATATAACTTGTAAGGTGAGCTAATAAATCGTCGATATCAGCGTCGCTGGCTGTGCCACGCAAGATTCTAATAAGTTCTTGATAGACTGGGAAGTTGGCGATAGCTTCTTCGATAGATTCGCCGTATCCGCCAGTCATGAGATCCATAAAAGCATTGCCAGCAATTCTGCCAAGCATGCCGTTGTCGGTATCTTTGATGAAGTTCGTGAAATCGCTTTGCTTGTCGATAGTGCGGAGTTGGTAGGCTTTCATGAGGGCAGATAGAGGCGGCTTAACCTCGGTGTCGAAATATTCACGCGTGAGGCCGTTCGTATTGATGAAGTCTATCCAGTTGTCCATGAATGTGCGGCCGTTGATAGTACCGACATCCTGGGTGACGCCTTCGTTATTGAAAAGGATTTGGACGACTTTGGAGCTGTCGGACAAATCGGTAAGGTCGATAACTGAGGTGGTGATGGTTAAGTCGGCTGGGTGAATCTCTTCGTAGACTCCAGTATTGTAGAAGCCCCAAATTTCTGGGAAGACATAGCCTAGAAGTAGGTCGTTGCCGTCTTTAACGTCGTGAATATTGGTGTATTTTGTCTCTGTAACGCTAGCGCGTGGGGCGCCAAAAGTATAAGCATAGAAGTCATCAGGAGACATATCGTAGTCTGCGATGTGTTCGTTGATGTTTTTGGCGGCTAGGTCTACGACGGCGCCACCGCGTGAGTAGCCAACAATCCAGATTTTATAATCGGTGAGGTTGCGGGTGGAAAGATATTGATTTAGTCGATTAACGATGAGATTGGCAGATTCGGTAAAGCCAGCATGGTCGCCAGAGATGCCAACATTGAAATTGGAAAGCCACTCGGTCATATAGTTATAATTTCTAGGAGCGACAACGATTAAATCTTGGCCACTTGCTAGGGTTTTATTGGCGATGGTAGTACCCATGGAGTGGCCGTCTTCTTCGGAAGATAAGTCCCAAGATTCGTAGTCGGAAAAGCCCATTTGGTTTAAGAGATTAGTGAGCTTTGGATTGGGCGTAGTTTCGGTAGATGGATAGCCGTCGGCTTTGTTCTCGTAGCCGGCGAGAGCTAAGGCATAAGACAAGGCGCGAAGCTCTGGGTGGTCGCCTGGGGATGGCACAGTAAAGAAGTCATCGCTGTATTCGATAGTGCCAGTGCTGTCTAGGGCATCCCAAACCGAGCTCCAAGGGTTTTCTGGGTCTTCAACGAAGCCATAATATGGGTAAGTGACAGTAGTAGTTTGATAATTTGAAGAAGCAAAAACTGAAGTAGCTGGCGATAATAATGTAAGTGTTGCTACTGCTAGGCTGATAGTTTTAGCAAATTTTTGCATAGCTTTCTCCTTTGAGGTTGTTGTTTTGGCGATTTTTCGCATGACCCTTACTTAGATTTTTGTTTATACAACCTTATTTGGTTTTATTTTAGCATAAGAAATTTGAAAATGGTAGATAATTTTTTATATTGACTTTTTACGATAGATATATCATAATATTACTGATTATAATAAATAGCACATTAAAAGGAGGGGTAGTATGTGGAGTTATTTGGATAAGCCAGCGATTGAATGGCGTTTTGATGCTTTATGCTTGGAGGTGGGAACACGAAAATGGCATGCCGAAAATATTTGCAAATTTCTTTCTGGAAATGATTTTTCTAGTAAAAGGTCGCAAACGTCTGAACTTTTTTATGAATCGTGTTCGAAAATACTGAGCGACCGTGATTCTGAAAGAATTTTACTTTATTTGCCGCTAAGATGTTTGGAGAGTGCGCCCGATTCTTTCCGACGAGCTTATCTTGGCGCATGGCATGATCTTTTGAACGTGATGGACGTTCGTGAGAATTTTCATCTTGGCGATTGCCTAGAACTTGACGCGAGGCCTCGAGACGGTTTGTCTCGAGTGGTAAAATGTGCGCATCTTGTACCGTGGTTGCTCAAATTTGGCTATCTTGAAGTAGATGAACTGATTAGGATTTTGGCTGATGCTAAGGCATGCAATGATATTGTGTTGCTCCAAAGCTTTAGGGATACATGGGGGTTCATTCAGGTAAATCATATTTTAGATGCTGCAGAGCTTTACCGTATGATTGCTTTGACAAAAGATGTTCCTAACTACGCTTTAATAGAGCCACTTTATGTTTCGAAGAAGCGTTTAGCATGGCTTGATGAACGGAGAACTCATGCGGAACTTTTGTTTCCTAAGGCTAAACTTGCTGGACCTTTTTCTAAAAATGTCCCGTTTCTAAAAAGGCAGATTGAAGAGATTTCGGCCCAACTTTCGCCTTCGGAAATTGTTTTGGTAGGCGGTTCGCAACTGAAGGGATATGCTACGGTTAATTCTGATCTTGATGTTTGGGATTTGGAGGAACTAGAAATGAGTAGCAATCTTTATCCTGGTAGCCCTGACGCAATTCATATATATTTTGATACGATTTGGGTCGGTGGTGCAGAGACGGTTGGCAAATTAAAGAGTCGAGCCGATGCTGTAGTAAATTTGTATTCAGGGTCGGCGCTCTATGCTCATCGGTCAGATTTAAGGCGTCAAGCTTTGGAGCGACTTGAAAGTGACTTATTGCAATATCGTTTACTGCACAAAGGTTTTGCGCGGTTTACCGGTAGGCATGAATACGAAATCCCTTTGGAAATGGATGGCGATTGTCCATTCTATGACGATGAATATCGCAAAATTGCAACGATGTTATATGCGAAATACGTCTGGCTATAAAAAAGACCCCCAAATTTGGGGGTCAATTTTTTGGATTGATTTACAAAATTGCAGAATTACAGAATTACAGGATGCGTCTACCAGTAATACCTGTTAAGTCGCTGGAGCTGCTATCTACCCCTAACTCTTTCCAGTTAATCTGAGTACCGAGCTGCCAAAGTGCAACAAAATAGTTTACTTCAACATCGGAAGTAACAGTGTCGTGTTTAGCAAATGCCAGAACATATTTGACGAGATTCTGCTCCAAACGAATATAGTTGCTTGAAACGCTGGCGTCGATTTTCTTCAGCATTAGCTCGCGGTTCTTGACGCCGACCATGGAAGGTAAACGCGAATCTTCCAATGTGTTTCTAATGACATTTGCGTCATAGGCCATGGCTGCTGCGACTTGCACGCCTGTACCACGGAATACACGATTAATTGAATTAACTAGTGTGTCGGCTGCGTCGTGCAATTGTGCTGTGTCGGGAGGCGTGATCATGCTCATACCGGCATTTCCACCTAAGCCACCGCCAATGGCGGCAATCAACATGGAAGGATCCGAGAAACTTGCACGCCAAGTCTGATACCATGAGTCCAAGGTGTAGTAACTCTCGGCGATAGCTGGCCACAATGTTTCCCTGATTCGACTCAAGAATTCCTTACGACGTCCTTCTGTGATGAAGGTTCCGTCAAGGCCGTCAATTGCGGCGAAGATATCGCCATAAGTGCGGCGAGTGAGAGATTTACGGAGTGCATAGAAGGTAGGATCAACCTGTTCTTCTGTCTCGTCAGCGTATTTCTCCATTGCTTTGGCTAATTTTTCTGGAACAGCATATAAGCCAGCGCGGTCAGCAAGAGCTGCACGAATAGCGGCGATGTAAGATGATTCGTCAACTTTAAGTATGCCACCAGTTTTTAAGGCATTTAACCATGACTCGTCGTTTGGAATAGACGGAAGTAATGACTCAAATTGTGTCTGAATAGCGCGTGTTTTTGCAGCGGCAACAGCTGGGCCTGATGAGGACTTTGTGCTCTTTTTTAACTCTGCTAAAAGTTTGCGTGCTTTGGCAAGTTTCATACCTGCTTCTGTGAGGTCAGCGACTTCTAGAGACGAAAGGTCGTCAACCGTCTCAACGCCAAGGTCGTTCACAATTTTGGTGATTGCGGCCTCGTTTGCGCCAAACTCACTGAGTTTCGTCTTAACCTCATCGGTAGCTGGAGTAGTCGGAACTTCCGGGGCTACTTCCGGGGCTGTTTTTGGCGTTGTCTCTGGTGTTGTCGCTATGGCAACATTTTTCATTTCTTCACTCATGGGTTTCCCTCCTTTATTTATCCGGGTAGATTTTTTCTAACTCGGTTGACCCAATTGAAAGTATTGCTAGCGGAATATTTAAGAATTCTTTTGATTTTTCGTTCACGAATTCAAATAATTCACGACTAGAAATTGGTTTTTTGATAAAATATTCAGTTGTAGCTTTTTGATATTCTGTACAGATTGGCCAAATACGATTATTAGCTAAAATCTGGTCGAACCATGTCAGACAGAGACCATCGTAACGAGTCTCGTTGCTGGTATCAAGAGCATGTTTTAGTAGGTTTAAATCTAGTGGACCTGCGCGCACGATGCCTTGCCAACGATTTTCGTCTTTGTGACTGCCTGGGAGCATCTTTGCCGTAAAATCTGGATCATAAGTTGGCATTGGGCCAGCCCCATGTCTGATTTCATAGGCGCGATGGACGGCGTAATTAATAATTTGTCCGTCATATCCTGCTCTTTGCAACATTTCGGTTGTGAACTTTGGTAGGGTTCTGATTGCGCTAACATGAGGTTTTAGACCTGTCTTGGCATCAGTTAGGACTCCGTGTGAACATTCAACTATTGCGACTCCGTCTCCATGAATGATTTGACCTAAATCTCTCAGCTGAAGTTTTTGACCAACTTGACTAAACGTGCTAGAGCAAAAATTTAGGAAATCTTCGTCTTGAAGCAATTCTAAATTTTCTTTTGCTAGACCTTGATCTTTGTCTAGAAAATCTGCATTCGTAATCATGGCATATCGACCGCGATAATATTCGCGTTGTTTTTGAAGTTTTGTATAGAAGCATTCTTTTGTAGCTAAATCAGAGGCGTAGATTGTTAAATCTCCTAGTTCTGATTTATACATACGATATGCTTGACCGACTCCGCTGCCGATAGTGCCGCGTGGACAATCTTTTCTGAGCAATTCTTCTAGCATTGACGCTATGCGATGATAAGGCGTTGCGATAATGCAATCTGGACTACATGATAATAATGTGTATGGATTATAGATTCCGAGTCTTTTTAAGGCGTCGGATTCGTTTTCTAATCCTACGGGTGAAATTATCATTTGGTCTGATAGATAGGTCGGCACTCCTTCAAGTGTTCCGCAACCCCACTGTGAAAAGTTAAAACTTTCTCCATGAGAGGTACGGACACCGTGAGAGCCTTGCGCGCCTCCACGTTTAATGATGATTGATGCGTCATATTTGCACGACAAAGCATGAACTATGCCACCTTTTCCTCCGTCGCCCGGACCGAGGTCGGTGACGACGAAAATTTTTTCGAACATAGCTCCCTCCTATAGATAAACTATGGGCTCTGGCTTTGTTTCATCCTCGTTTTGGTCCTCACTTTGGTCTTCATCTGGCTGAATTGGCCAAATATCGGTTTTATGTTTGAAGATGTCACCAGCTTTAGGGACAGGGTGCGGCATTTTGTGCCTTAGCTTTACCTGTGTGCCGAGCTCGATGTTTGATAACTGTTTAATAAGTGGTTCTGTGTCAAAGTATTCTTTGATATTCGCGACATCAAGTGTTCCTTCGGTTAGGCCGATAATGCACGAGATGACTTCTGGCAGCTTATCTGTAGAGTCGATAGTGATAACCGATTTTCTACCGCAGAGTGCCTGCCAGAAGTTAACTGCATCATTGTAATGACCAACGACTAGGATGAACTGGTGCGTCTTTTCTTTTAGCTCTTTGACCATTTCTTTCATCGTGGGCAGATCGGTCATATTTTTTAGCTCAGATTCAAAAATCTCCTTACCAAAAATACGTTTGATATCTTCGCGTCGTAGCCTGTTATGACAGGTTGCGTCCGTTACGATAAAATGATAGCCTTTGAGGCCGATATGGTTAGTGTACGCATCAGTCAGGTAGGCCCTTGCAAACATTGCATATTGCGGATCTTCGGCTGCATCACCGCCACCGCGTTGTGGTGCCATCTCTTTGAGATAGTTTACGATTTTGGGCGCTTCCATCTCGAATTGAGGGCGGCACATTGCAAACTCGTCACATACGTCACCGAAAATGCCTAGACAAAGTTGTGGATCATATCCTGGTAAAACTTTTGCTACGGCTTCGTATAAATCTGGCAAAATTGCCATTTCGGTGTCAACTTCGCCACCCATAGAACCAGTAGTATCGCAACTCACCTCGATATCCATAGGGCAACCGAGGGTCGCAATCCATTTTTTCTGGTGAGGGTTAAGGCGAATCTTTGAGAAACGCATTGGGTTGATTGCTGGGTCAACAATTTCGCTAAGATGGCCTGTTTCCTGAGCGCGCTGCTCGGCTACTTTTGTTACGTCTTTGTCATGCGTTATTCCATAGTCGTAACGTGCCTTTCTGTAACTTTCTACTGAGAACGTTTGGTGTCCCATTTTATTTTTCCTCCTTTATGGTGTGCCATGATGTAGTTTTAGAAGAATGGTAGGTAAACGGGTAATATTTGATTCCCCACAGTTCTTCTATGGTTTTGTAGAACTCCTTATGTGCGTTGCTGAATGAGTAGCATCCTTTAGTCTTGAAACGTTCGAGCATAGTCAGGTAGTCATGTATTTCCGTTGCAGTTTTGTCCCCCTTGAGAAACGGAATATAATATTCGCCACCACTCCTTACATCTTCTATTTTTGGTTCACACCAGTCAGAGATAAAGGATACGATAGACTTTATCGTTTCGAGCGCCACTACATCCCATTCTTCGTCCGAAAAATTGTAATAAATCAATCGGTGTTCTCTGGGAGCAATAAGGAAATCACTCGGTAAAAAAGTTGGATATCGCGCAAAAGGTATGTCATCTTCCTCCGCTTGTAGCTCGAAAAAGCTATAGAACTTGAAAAGTCGCCCCAAAATCCATGCGCTGGTGCGCAAATCTATCACGAGTTTGTCTCGTAACTTCGGTAGCGGAATTAACTTTTCTGGCTCAATTTCTGGTATTGAGAAGACATTTACCCGGCGATCATCTTGTGTCGCTTCCAAAAAAGATGCTTCTAAGTTTGCGAAGAGCAGGCCGTAGCCTGAATCTTCATTCTTGGCTTTTTGCTCGAGCTTTTTTAGTTCGTCAGCAAAGATTCGCATCCTAGTGAATTTGGCAGCTTCTTCTGCAAGGGCATCGCCATCTTCAAAGGTTTTGGCAACTTTTACGATAACCGGTTGTCGACTATCTATCATGGTGCCATGGTAGACGCGAAATTTCGAGGTTTCACCAAAACGGCTACCGACCTCGATATCCTTGATCGTCAATTCAATCACTTCCTTTCTCTATTGTAAATCAATGTTAAAAAACCATACGCTAGTAAAGCGCATCTGGTCTATTTTAGCATAATTTCTACTGTTAGTCAAAGGTCTATCTTGACTTTTGGGGTGATGTGTGCTATAATAGGGAGATAGGACATGGAGGTCCTTGAACTTTTGTTTTTTGTGCGCTTGTAACTGTAGACCGTTGTTTTTCTGACATGGAGGTCGTAAGACAACTTTCAAAGGAGGAAGTTTTGTTTTATTTTAGGAGCCAGAAGAAGTTAATAGGGATAGCAGCAACAGCTGCGCTGACCACCTTAGTGGCTGTGACTGGTAATTCTAGTTTGCCAGGAGCGTTCGCCCAGGCAGAGGAGACAGAACAGGTCAAACTCGTAGCAATCGCAGATGAATATGGACAGCCGAGCATCGCAGAGCTGGACATGACGCTGGAAATGCTAGCAGAAGAGGCGGAAGCCGAATATGCTCGCAAAACAGAGGCGCCAACTGATGAGACATTGGTTGACGAAGCATCGGATGACGACGAGACGGAGACAGATGTTGAGTCCGCAGATAGTAATGGGGTCAGCGAGGAGTTGTTAGCTACTCTAATTGAGTCTGAGGCTGGAAATGTGAAATCATTAGAAGGTCGCATAGCGGTAGGATTGACTGCCTTGAAGCGAGTTGATTCGGAGAAATATCCCGACACCTTGCCGGAGGTAATTGACCAACCGTATCAGTATGCGGACTTAGTTTCTAGCTATTCAGGCAAGAGCCACGACGCCGCTGTAACAGCAATAGCCCTTTGGGAGGAAGGCGCCGATGATACAGTTTTGCCAGATGGATATATGTATTTCTTTGGATATAATAGGCAAAATTGGTTTTATCGGATACGATCTGGCGGCAGCATAGAAATCTATGCATTACCCGGACAGACGATTACGGACGACGTGTGGCAGGCTTTCCGCGAAATCGTCCTGAAGGAAGTTCCAGCGGAGGAGGCTGAGAAGGAAGTTCAGGAAGCAATCGAGGCCGTGGAAGCTATAACAGAACAGGCGAATGACGCTGTAGGGGAAACAGCTGGTTTGTCAGGGGAAAATGTAGCTGCCGAAGCTACAACAGAAACTGTAAACAATGATGCGGCTGAGGCTGTGTCTACACCAACGATGGACGAGGTAATCGAACAGATTACTGGTAATCCGTCAGATGTTTAAAAGCGCACAAAAAAAGGCCCGCAGCTTTTGCTACGGGTCCTTTTTATTGCGTAATATAAATTAACGCTTTGAGAACTGCTCTTTCTTACGAGCGGAGCGAAGACCATATTTCTTGCGCTCTTTTTCGCGTGGGTCACGCTTGACGAAGCCTGCCTTCTTCAAAATTGGGCGAAGATCAGCTGCTTCGGCGGTGATGGCCTTAGAAATAGCAAGTTTAATGGCGTCGACTTGGCCGGCGAGACCGCCACCAGTGACGACGATGGTAATATCATACTCTTTTTGCTTCTGGGTAAGTGCAAGTGGGTCGGTAATTTCGGCCAATTTGGACTTGTCACCAGAGAGGTATTCTAGAGCTGGTTTACCGTTAATGGTGATTTCACCTTTGCCTTTGTAAAGACGGGCACGAGCGGTAGCGCTCTTGCGGCGTCCGAGGCCATAGGTATAAGTGTTCTTAGTTGCCATTATTTAATCTCCTTTGGATTCTGTGCAGCGTGAGAGTGCTCGGCACCGTCAAAGATGCGAAGGCGAGCGAGTCTGCCGTCTGCTAGTTTGTTCTTAGGGAGCATACCTTTAACAGCTTCCTTGATGGCGTAGCTAGGATCTTTCTCGATAACTTCTTCGAGTTTAAGAGCCTTGATACCACCTGGGAAACCACTATGACGGTAATACATTTTGTCGGTCATTTTGTTGCCAGTAGCTTTTAGATTCTTGGCGTTGATGACGACAACATAGTCACCGTTGTCGGTATGTGGGGTGTAGGTAACTTTGCTTTTGCCCATGAGCTTGTCGGCGATGACGACGGCAAGTTTCCCGAGCGGGAGGCAAGAAGCGTCAATAAGATACCATTCACGCTTAATTTCTGAGGATTTCTGAGAATAAGTTTTCATAGTTACTTGTCCTCCTTAATCTCTAGGTTGTCAACGAAGGAAATGGTAGCCATTTCGGTGTTGTCGCCTTTTCTGTTTTCGGCGCGCTCAATGCGAAGGTAGCCGGAATCGCGCTTAATCTGTGGAGCGAGCTTGTCCATGAGGAGGTCAGCTGTTTCCATACTGTTAAGACGAGCGATAAGCAAGCGACGATTGGCAAGGCCACCGCGCTTTGCGATAGTAACTAGCTTCTCAGTTTCGCGACGAATTTCTTTGGCACGAGCTAGAGTTGTAGTGATTGATTGATGTTCAATCAGGGAGCACATCAGCCCACGAGTGAGTGCTAACCTCTGATCGGTTTTGCGGCCGAATTTGCGGCCTTTATATCCGTGGCGATGCATATTAAATATTTAACTCCGTTATCTTTTCTTTAACTTCGTCCAGAGCCTTAGCACCAAAGCCTTTGAGGTCTTTAAGATCAGAATCAGATAACATTACTAGATCGCGGACAGTTTTAATGTCGTTGTTAGTAAGGGCGTTTGCAGTCCTAGCGGAGAGACCAAGCTCTTCGATAGGAAGCATAAGTCCGGTATCTTCTTCTTCTCTGTTGGCGCCTGGAACTGGAGCACTTTCGACAGTGGTTCCACCAGCGAGAGCGGTGTATTGGTTGACGAGGATAGCTGCAGCTTCTTCAAAAGCTTCCTTTGGAGAAAGCGTACCATCAGTATCAATGGTTAACGTTAGCTGTTGCAAATTGGTATCCTGACCAACACGAGTATTTTCTACTTTGTAGCGAACTCTTAAAACTGGTGAGAAGACGGCGTCAAGAGCGATCATGTCGCTATGAACGCGATCTTGTCCAGATTTCTCAATGGTGAGGTAACCGCGGCCAGTTTCGACGATGAGGTGCATTTTAAGCACGTATTTTGGATCGTCGATGTGGCAGATAACCTGATTTGGGTTAGCGATTTCGATGTCGGCTGGGAGTTTGATATCGCCAGCGACAACGCGCTTTTCACCATCTTTTTCAGATTGGTCGCTACCTTTGATTTCTAGATAAAGCTCGACTGGAGTATCAGAGTGGGATTTAATACGAACGTTCTTTAGGTTTAGCATGATGTCCACGACGTCTTCTTTGATGCCTGGGATGGCAGTGAACTCGTGGGTGGTACCTTCGATACTAAAGGAAGTAATGGCGGCACCTTTGATGCTGGAGAGAAGGACACGACGCATAGAATTCCCTAGCGTGTTGCCGTAGCCGTAGTAGAGAGGGCGGACGATAAACTCTGCGCTGTTCTGGCCGAGTTCGTTCACTTCTTCTAGTTTAGCTTCGTGAATTGCTTTTGTTGTCATAAAATTTATGTCCTCCTTAGCGTGAGTAGTACTCAACGATTAGTTGTTCGTTAATGCCCGCCTCTGCTTCTTCGCGCTTTGGCAAACCAGTTACTTCAATAGTCATTTTCTTACCATTTGGCTTGAGCCAGGAAACACTTGGTTGTCCAGCGGCGCCAATGACTTGATCAAGATTTTTGAAGTAGGCTGATTTTTGAGATTTTGGACGTACTTCTAGAACGTCGCCTGGGTTCAAACGAATAGAAGGAATATCGATGCGACGACCATTCAAAGTGAAGTGTCCGTGAGAAACAAGCTGACGTGCCTGACGGCGAGTAGTTGCAAAACCAGCACGATAAACAGCGTTATCGGCGCGGCGTTCTAGGAACTCAAGCAACTTTTCACCAGTTAGACCCTCAGCGCGGGTTGCTTCTTTCATTAATTTTGCGAATTGTTTTTCTAGCAAGCCGTATAGTCTGCGGACTTTCTGCTTTTCGCGGAGCTGGGTAAGGTAGAGGCTACCACCACGCTGACGCATGTCACCGTGCTGACCTGGAATACCAGTTTTCTTTGCCATTACCTTGTGAGCTTTTGGTGCGAGAGCAAAACCTTCGCGACGGCTCTGTTTTACAATTGGAGATTTTTCCCTAGCCATTATGGTTTCCTTTCTCCTTTAGGACGGACACCACCGTGAGCGATTGGGGTCATATCGGTAATGCTGTCAATTTTCATACCAATGGAAGATACGGCACGGATGGCGCTGTCGCGACCTAGGCCGATACCTTTTACATAAACATCTACACTGTTCATACCGTGATCACGCTTTGCGATTTCACCGGCTTTTTCGGCTGCGATTTGTGCAGCGTAAGCAGTTCCCTTTTTGCTGCCACGGAAGCCGTTGGCTCCAGCGGAAGAGCTAGATAGAGCTGCGCCAGTCTTGTCTGAGAAGGTGACGATAGTGTTGTTAAATGTTGCTTTGATGTGCATTTGACCTGCGGTCACAATGCGTTTGCCTTTTTTGGCTTTCTTTGCTGCTTTTGGAGCTTCAGTTGCAGCATCTTTTGCCGCGCCTTTTTCAGGAGCTTCAACAGCTTCAGTTTTCTTAATATTTTCTTCTGCCATGTTATTCTCCTTTCTCCTTAAGTTTTACTTGCAGCCTTTGGTTGCGTACCACCAACGGCGATAGCTTTACCTTTACGAGTGCGTGCGTTCGTTCTGGTACGCTGTCCGTTGACAGGGAGTTTAGCCTTGTGGCGAAGTCCCTTGTAGGAGTTGATATCCTTGATACGCTTAATATTGTTGGTCACCAAGCGTCTGAGATCACCTTCAACGTGATACTTGTTTGCAATAATCTCGTTGATTTTTTGCTCGTCAGCCTCGGTGAGATCTTTCACCCGAGTGGTAGGCTCGATTTTGGCCTCCGCAAGGATGGCTTTACTGGTTGTTCTTCCAATACCGTAAACGTAGGTAAGGGCAATCCATACCTGTTTTTCGTTTGGGATAACAACGCTTGCAATTCTTGCCATTGATTAACCCTGCCTTTGCTTATTCTTAGGTTTCTTCTTGTTGATAACACGAAGAACGCCTTTGCGGCGAACTATAATGTCATCAGGGGAGATTTTTTTAACACTTGCACGTACTTTCATAAGTGTCAAAATCCTTTCCTTTATTACGGTTGTAAAAATCTCCCATTCTTACCGTTGCATCGTAGGGGTCGACAAATCCTACCTCGCTCAGGAATTGCTTCAGAATGTTGTAATTTTTACAACGCTTTATTAATCTTTGAGGCGAAAACTGATGCGCCCCTTCGTAAGATCGTAAGGGGTTAGTTCAACTTTCACCTTATCACCAGGCACTAAACGAATATAGTTTTTACGCATTTTTCCGCTCATGTGCGCAATGATAATATGACCATTCTCGAGTTCAACCCGAAATTGGGTATTAGGTAAAGCCTCAACGACTTTGCCGGTGAGTTCAATCACTTCCTTTTGACTAGCCATAAATTACATGTTTATTATATCAAACTTTAAATAAAATGTAAATAGAAAAAGTCGGATAAATAGTAACTATTTATCTTCATCCTCCTCTTTACTTTCTTTTTCGGATTCTTTTTCCTTAGCTTCGCGTTGCTCTTTGAGCTCGTTTTTAAGCTCGACGCGCTCATAGTTAGTGTTTTCTTCCATTAGGACGGCGCGGAGGAACTGACGAGAGAGATAAGTTTGCTGAACTTGAGACCAGTCGCCAGTGCAACTGATAATGTTTAGGCCTTCTTTGCCGGGGACGGCGGTAGTCATCATCTTGTTCATTTTGGCATCGGCTTCTGCAAGCGGGACTTCTTCGTTTTCTACGACGCTATATCTAAAGAACTTACCATCGCCGCGTTCAATAACAATGACGTCGCCAGTAGTTAGGTCAGGAAGATGCTTAAAGACGCCCTCTTTGGTTGGGCCACCGTTATGCCCGTCCATTAAGATTGTTTTGCCTTCGCCTGGTTTGCCTGAAGCATTATACCAACCGACGTCAAAGATGCTGGCTGGAGTCTGAAGACGGCCTTCGTTATTGATGCCAATTTCGATGACGCGAGCACGATCGATGCCGAGTTTAGCAATGCTCAGGAAACGTGGTCGGTCGGCGGCAACACGCCAGGCTTGCTTGTCGTTTTCGGTAACGTCTTCTTCATTGACGTTCTCGGCAGTGCCTTCTGGAGCATTAGTGGTAGCTACGGCAATGGCGCGAGTACTACCTTCTTTTGACGCGTAATAATGGTCTTCCCAGACCTTGATTTTAACAAGGCAAAGGATAAAGATAAGCAGTATGGCACCCCAGATGATTTTTGGAAGATTTTTCTTCCAGTTAAATTTCAAGCCCATTTCTATTTATAATCGTCGTAAGTTATCATTAACGCGCGGGAATCTAGCTGGCGAAGGCTTTCGAGTGCCACCGTCACTACGATAAGAAGTCCTGTACCTGATAATGAGAGGCCAATTGGATAGCCTAGCGTTAAGATAAAGATATAATCTGTCAAGAATGGAAGCATAGCGATAAGGCCAAGAGCAAGCGAACCCAAGAGATTTAGCCTATTTACGACGTTGTTTAGATATTTGGCGGTGGTCTGTCCTGGGCGGACGCCTTCAATAAAGCCACCTTGTTTCTGTAAGTTGTCGGCGATTTCGTTAGTATTGAAGATGATAGAGGTGTAGAAATAGGTAAAAGCGACTACGAGGACAAAGTACATAGCAGGGTAGACGAACCACTCCCCGGTAATACCGTTAGGGTATTGCGTAGAGAAGTTAGAGGCGGACGGTGCAGTAAAGAGATTAATCATGTTAGTGGCAAATTCGTTGCCAGGGTTAATCGTGACGATAAGTTGACCAATTAGAGCTGGGAGGGCGAGGAAGGAAGTGGCGAAGATGACGGGCACGACGCCGGCAGCGATGAGCTTGATTGGGAGAATGGATTTAATACCACCGTAAGAGCTGTTGCCGTGGACACGCTTAGCATAGTTAATAGTGATGATACGCTGAGCTTCATTAAGCTTAACTAGGAGATAGATAACGATAATTAATGCGACGACGAAGCCGACGACGATCCAAAAGACGGTTGGATTGACTGGGAGATTGAACCAGCCAAAGAGGCTTAAAGAGCCGCTAGATGTATCGAACAATGAGGCGCCGAGTGAAGCGAAGGTGTTTGGGAATTGAGAAATAATAGAGGCGAAGATAATCATAGAAATACCGTTGCCGATTCCCTGTTCGGAGATAAGTTCGCCAAGCCACATCAAGAGAATAGAGCCGGCGGTCATAGCGGTGACGGCTAGGAACCATTGCCCAGAGGTTAGCTCGATAGCCGTGGCAGTGTTAGCCATAGCGGTCTGTCTTAAGATGAAAATATAGGTAATAGACTGGACGATAGCTAGAGGGACAGTCAACATGCGAGTCCACTGGTTAATCTTGCGGCGGCCAGCTTCGCCATCTTGAGATAATTCTTCGAGCTTTGGAATCACTTTGGTGATAAGCTGGACGACGATACTTGCGGTAATGAAAGGTGATAAGCCGACTAAAATAATAGATAAAGAGGTAAGCCCACCACCAGAAACGAGATTTAGGAAGCTAGAAAAGTCAGACTTAGCTAGCAGGTTTTCTACGGCTTCTTTAAAAGTGGCAGAGTCGCCTAGTGGGACTGGAACATGCGCGAGAAAACGGTAAACTACAACAATACCAAGCACAATTAAAATGCGCTTCAGCATATCTTTATTTTTGAATGATTTAAAAATAGTCTTGAAATGCATAGGATATGACTCTGTTACTTTCTCTATAATAGCATAGATTCTAGAATTTGACGATATTTTATTGAGAAAAGTAATTTAGGAATTTTTAAGAAATTCATACTATAATATATAGTAATAAACATAAGGAGTTTTATGGAGCAATTAGGAACAAATACTCCACCTGACAAGCCAAGTGGGGATGTGCCTGGCGGGGAAGGCGGTGGCAACACTAGCGTTAGCTATACCGGAGCTACGACTATTTCCAGCGATACAGCAATAGCTAAAAAGACTTATTCTAGCTCTAAAGGAGCAGAGAATGCACTTTTAGTTTCTGGAGCGCAAGTTAGCTTGGATGAAATTACTATAGAAAAAACTGGCGATGACAGTGGTGATAGTTCAGATTTCTACGGGACTAATGCGGCGCTTTTAGCTTATGACGGCGCTGACGTATCCATCGTTGATGGCACTATCACTACGGACGGAGCCCACGCAAACGCAGTGTTTGCTTATGGTAACGCAAAGATAAATATTGCCAATACTATGATAAGGACTACGTCGAATAATTCTGGTGGAATTATGGTAACTGGGGGTGGCACAATTAATGCCACAGATATGTCCGTATCGACCGAGGGAAACTCCTCGGCACCAATTAGGAGTGATAGGGGCGGTGGAACTATTACCGTGGAGGGTGGAAATTATCTTTCTCAAGGTGTTGGTTCACCTGTGATTTATTCGACAGCGGATATCTCAGCGAAAAAGACTAGTTTGATCTCTTCGGCTTCGGAAGGCGTGGTAATTGAAGGCAAAAATAGCGTAACGCTTGATACGGTAATACTAACGGCTACTAACGAAAAGTTGAATGGACAATCCGAAACTTATAAGACGATTTTTATCTATCAGTCGATGAGTGGTGATGCAAGCGAGGGGACTGGGGCATTTACCGCGAAAGATTCTTTAATTACTAGTAATAATGGAGATATCTTCTTCATTACAAATACGGATGCTTTGATTAGTCTTTCTGGTAATAAGTTTGTACAGAATGATGAGGCTGGAGCGTTTCTTCGGGCTAGTACGAGCGCTTGGGGTAATGCCGGGAGTAACGGTGGCAAAGTAACACTAAATGCAACTGATCAAGAAATTAACGGCGATATCGTGATTGATAGCATCTCTTCTCTTACGATGAAACTGGATCATTCCTACTTTAGTGGGGCGTTTACAGGTGAAGGGACGGTGAATTTAACTGTTTCTAAAGATTCTATCGTAGTTTTGACTGCTGATAGCCATATTACGTCATTAGCTAACGCTGATACCACGAATCAGAATATTTATAGTAATGGCTATAAACTTTATGTTAATGGGTCAGAAGTAACAGTAAATACTGAGGAGGCGCCAGAGTCGTTCTTGGAATTTGATGAATCTAACTTTGTCGTAGAAGAAGAGGTCGTTCCTGGAGAGACTACTACTGCGACGACGGGTAATACTTCCACTGGCTTTCCGACTTGGGGATATTTTGCAATCAGTGGCGGAATAATTGCGGCGATAATTGTGCTCGTAGTTGCGCTGGTAATTATCAAGAAGAAAGGCAAGGGTGGCATTCAGAACCCCCAAGCTCCTCGAGACCTTCAGACTCCTCAAGAGATAAATATAGCTGATTCAATAGGGGTATCCAGTAATAATACGCTCGACGAGCAAAAGTTTGACGAACAAAACAATAGATAGCCACAAAAAAGTCCCCTTTTCGGGGACTTTTTGATGATATGACTTTATTATAGCACAGATTGGCTAAAAAGTCAAGACTTTAGGCTTCTTTAGCGCTACCTTTGCGGCTGTCTTCTCTAGTAGTGCGAGTAGAAACTGGCACACTTTCGAACTTGCCGCCGGCTTTTTTGATAGCCTCGATGGCAGTCTTTGAAGCGAATTGAGTAGAAAGATTAATCTTAGCAGTGAGTTCACCGCGAGTGATAACCTTAACTTTGCTAAACTGGCTCTTGATCAAACCTGCTTCATAGAGCTTAGCATTGTCTACGTCACCAGATAGTTCGTTCAATCTGTCGGTATAGACAACTTCGGCTTTAGAATGTAGGGATTTGAAACCTTTGAGCTTTGGAACAGCTTGCATAATAGCGCGCTGACCGCCCATGAAGCCGGCTGGCATTTTGCGATGACCAGTACGAGCTTTTTGACCCTTGGTACCACGACCGGCAGTTTTACCCTGTCCAGCAGAGATACCACGGCCTTTGCGGCTTGGTCTAGCATTTTTCTCAACGACTAAATCATTATATTTCATTACTTATCCTCCTTCTTAGAGGTTTTCTTTGTAGTGGCTTTTTTAGCGGCTGGCTTTTCTTCAGCTTTAGTAGTTTTGTCTGCTTTTGCGGTCTTTGCTGGTTTCATTTTGGTGGTTTCCCACTCTTTTCTTGGAACCTGAGCGCGCAAACCTTCTACGACGGCATAGGCGATGTTAACCTTGTTGGTAGAGCCTAGACTCTTAGAAATAAGGTTCTTTACACCAGTAAGACCGATGATAGAACGGACAACGCCGCCAGCGATAATACCAGTACCTGGAGCAGCAGGTTTCATAAGAACGTCTGCGCCAGTGACTTTGGTTTCTACTTCGTGGCAGATAGTCTCGCCATCCATATTGAAGGTGATGAGGTTTTTCTTAGCCTTGGAAGTAGCTTTGGCGACAGCGGAGGTAACATCATTACCCTTGGCAACGCCAACACCGATTTTATTCTTGTGATTTCCGATAGCAACGAGGGCTTTGAAACGCATGCGGCGTCCACCGGCTACGGTGCGGGAAACACGATCAATATTGATAGTGACTTCGTCATACTCTTTTGGAGTGACATCAGCCTTGACACGACCACGACGACGATCGTTTCTCTTGTCGAGTGGTTTGCCGCTAATATCGCGAGATTTGCGAGTAGAAGCGGTCTCATCCGTCATCTTAAGGGTGCCGGATTTGTTGATAACCTTTGGTTTATTCGTATTTTCAGGCATATTAGAACTCCAATCCTTCTTTACGAGCGGCATCTGCTAGGGCAGACATACGGCCTGCATAAGCATTTGCTCCGCGATCAAAGACAACAGTTTTAACTTTTGCCTTCTTGGCTTTTTCAGCGATTTCTTTGCCGATAGCGGCAGCTTTCTCGGTCATGGTGCCTTTTAGTTTGCTACCAACAGTAGTAGCATAGGCAAGTGTGACCTTCTTGTCATCATCGACAACTTGCGCAATGATGTGCATGTTGCTGATGTGGACGGTTAATCTTGGGCGGGTGCTGGTGCCGTGAATCTTAGCACGGGTGCGAGCAGCTCTATATTCAGCTTTCATTATTTCTTACCTGCCTTTCCGGCTTTTCTAATAATATGTTCATCGACATATTTAATACCTTTGCCTTTATATGGTTCTGGCTTCTTGAGGGCGCGAATTTCTGCGGCAACCTGTCCGACTTTCTGTTTGTCGATGCCAGAAACGGTAATTTCCATTTTGTCGGTCTTTAGCTCAATGCCTTCTGGAGCATTATATTTGACAGGGTGAGAAAAGCCAAGGGCCATAGTAATCTCTCTGCCACCGCCTGAAAGACGGAAACCGACACCATTGATTTCGAGTTTCTTCTCAAAACCTTTGGTAACGCCGATTACAGCGTTTTGTAGTAGTGCGCGCTGAAGACCGTGCCAAGCCTTAGACTCTGGCTCGTCATCTTTGCGAGTAACTACGATTTTGTTCTCTTCTACCTTGGTGGTAGTGTTATTCTGGATAGGAACCTGGAGCGTGCCTTTTGGGCCTGCGACAGTAATATCTTTGTCGCCGACCGTAATTGTCACGCCAGCAGGAATATCCACTGGTAGTTTTCCGATACGACTCATACCATTCCTTTAA
>JAZRSM010000048.1:0-14679 GCA_045651545.1 Candidatus Nanosyncoccus sp. | reverse complement strand
AAGTGCCTGATTTGGTGAGGGAGGTAGAGTTAGTCTTCATACCAATGTAGAGCTTGTAGCCATTGGTGGAAGTAGTAGATACTTGGACTTGTCCTTCGCCTACGGTCATGACGTCTACTGTGCCGACAGTGAGGTTGAGGTTGATGTTAGAAGTGGTAGAAAGAGATAGGCTATAGCCAGAAGCAGAAGAATTATCATCATTGGTACCTTCTGCATTAGTGTCCCGAGTTGGACTAGCGAGCGAGGAGACAAGAAACGCTACGAGAAAAGCCATGGTGAAGATAGCTACGCCCGTGGTATAGGCGTGCCATTTCTTATGGGAGTCCATGAGACCGAGACGATGTTGGTTGCGGAGGAATTTACGTTTTTCTAGGTCTCTACCGATGAAGCTACTTTGGAACTTAGTGCGAAGAGAAGATACTAAGCTACTAAATACCCCCCCCCCGTGGGGCATCAGAAGACTTGGACGTCAAAAAACGAGAATTTGTTTTGTTCATCTTATTTGATAACCCAAATATTCCCATACTTATGTTTATTTTATTATGCTTACGATTTTTATGCAATAGAAAATTGTGGGAATTTTTGGAAATTTTGTGAGAATTTTTTAGAAACTCTGGAAAGTTTTCCACAAGAAAGACATCATAATTAGCTTACTTGACAAAAAGCCAAAAATCCAGTA
This sequence comes from Candidatus Nanosyncoccus sp., assembly GCA_045651545.1. Taxonomy (GTDB): domain Bacteria; phylum Patescibacteriota; class Saccharimonadia; order Saccharimonadales; family Saccharimonadaceae; genus Nanosyncoccus. The sequence goes on along the minus strand of JAZRSM010000048.1, from coordinate 14,000 downwards.
AACTACACCTATTCCATTACAAAGGGGGTGAAATGTTTGTTAACATGGACAGATTCAAATGGAAAAGGCCACGGCGTTGACGGTAATGACCGCTCCGCCTATGCCAATGCGGCTGCACAAATCCAGATGCAGATTGACCAGGGTCTGACACCAGACCGCGAAGGTCGCGCAATCCTTGAAAAAGCCAAGTATATTGGCGTTTTCAACCCACACTAAGCGCACCCTCCAAAGTAACTTTCTTTGCCTCCTACCAACCGACTAAAGAAACTTTTGCTTTGGACTGCCACAGGGGCGGATATATTTCCGCCCCATTTTTATTTTCAGAAAATATGTTATAATAATATAATGAATATCTGGCAAAAATTACCACATGGCTTTACTATTCTCGCACCTATGGAAGGCGTTACGGATGTGGTTTTTCGTGCCGTCATAGCACACGCCGGTGCGCCAGACCTCTTTTTCACCGAATTCACCAACGTCTCTAGCTTTGCCTCCGAAAAGGGCAGAGCCAACGCGTTAGAACGTCTAGATTTAGAAATCACTAAGAATTCCCAAAATTCCGACCGCGCAAAAGATACCACCCCTGTTATCGCCCAAATTTGGGGCAAAAATCCAGCCCATTTTGCAGAAATTGCCTCCGCGCTAAAAAACCTCGGTTTTAACGGCCTTGACATCAACATGGGCTGCCCAGACCGCCATGTTAACAAAGCCGGTGGCGGCGCTGCTATGATTAAAACCCCTGAGCTTGCCGTAGAATGTATCAATCAAGCCAGAAATGCAACCGCACTACCAATCTCCGTCAAAACCCGCCTCGGCTTCACCTATCTTAATGAATATAAAACTTGGCTGCCACTTTTACTAAATCAGCATCTAGCTGCCCTTACCGTTCATCTCAGAACTAGAAAAGAAATGAGCAAAGTCCCCGCGCACTATGAACTAATTCCAGAGATTATTGAACTTCGAAACGAAATCTCGCCAGAAACCAAACTTATTATCAACGGCGACATCAAGGATATCAAACAAGTTCAGGAACTCTCAAAACAGTATCCAGAAATTGATGGTTTTATGATTGGTCGCGGTGTCTTCCAAAATCCATTTTGTTTTAACAAAAATTACATTAATAAAACCCCAACACCAGAAGAGTTACATAAGCTCCTAAATTACCATCTCAATTTATTCGATATTCGCCAAAAAGAGTTAGAATCTCGTGGTTCTAAATACGCCTACGAACCACTAAAACATTTTTTCAAAATCTATATCAATAACTTCCCAGGCGCCTCCGACCTCCGCGCCAAACTTATGGAATGTAAATCCACCGACGAAGTCCGCAAGGTATTGAATTCATAAATTCAAAAACCGCACAATAGCCACAAATTAAGCCACAAACACGGCCGTATAATAACAAATAAACGCCGTAAATAGTAATACGCCCTCTACCCTCGAAATTCGATGTTTTGTTACTGAGAAAATAAACAGTAGTATTGCCGAACCAACTAGCATTACTAAATCTAATACTTGGAACGACCCAGGCGTCACCGTGCCGAATATTGCCACTGGCACGCCTAGAACTATACATATATTAAAGATATTTGAGCCTAAGATATTCCCAAGCACCATTTCTGTCTCACCTTTCCTAGCTGACACAATCGTCGTTACTAACTCCGGCAGGGAAGTGCCTAGCGCAATTACCGTCAGCGCAATTACCCTTTCTGACACCCCCATCATTGAGGCAATATTTGTCGCAGAATCCACTACCAAATTAGAGCCACCGATAATCCCAGCCAAACCTACGCCAGTAATTAAAAGTGATGGCAATAATTTCCAACGTGGCTTCTCCACCACTGTCCGCGCCTTACGGTCCTTGATCGCCATATTAATTAGGTAATACACGAAGATGAGGAAGAATAGCAAAATCGCAATTCCGTCCGACCGCGTAATTTGATTAACTTCCCCAGATTTCAATTGAATATCTAAGAATAGCACCACTAGAAGTGTCGAAACCAGAATCGTAATCGGAATTTCCTTTCTGATTGTATTATTCCTAATCCTAATCGGGCGAATCATCGCACCCACGCCTAGAATCAACAAAATATTTAGAATATTAGAACCAATCACGTTTCCAAGCACCATGTCCGTATTGCCTTCGGAAAGCGCCTTCATCGACACAGCAAGCTCTGGTGCCGAAGTTCCAAACGCAATAATAGTCAGCCCAATCAATATCTTTGGCACGCGCAAATTAGACGCCGTACTACTACCACCATCTACAAAGAAATCCGCACCCTTAATTAAGAGCACAAATCCGACCACAAGCAATAAGATGTTTAGAAAAATATCCATAAGCATATTATAACACAAAGAAAATCCTGCGATATGATATAATTAATATATATTAATTGGAGTTTTATATGTTTGACACCAAAGAAGAAAAAATCGCGTTCGGAAAAGTCATCGAGCGCTTTGATAGTGAGATGAAAAAAGTCCGAACTGGTCGCGCTCACCCAGATATGCTTGCCGGCGTAAAAGTTGAAGCTTACGGACAGTTCATGCCCCTAAACCAAGTTGCCAACATTACCATTGGCGACGCCACTATGCTTGTCATTACACCTTTTGACCCAGGCAATATTAACGCTATTTCTTCTGCTATCAGAGCCGACAATACGCTAGGCCTTAATCCTTCTGACGACGGTCGCATTATCCGCGTTCCTATCCCACCACTTACCGAAGAACGCAGGAAAGAAATCGTCAAAACTGCATCTGAAAAAGTTGAGGAAGCCAAAATCGCTATCAGAAATATCCGTGAAGACGCCAGAAAAGACATCAAAGAAGCTAAACTTCCAGAAGATGCCGCCAAACGCGCCGAAAAAGAAATCGACGATTTGACCAAAGAATACAGCGACAAAATTGACGCCGCGTTTAAAGCTAAAGAAGCCGAAATCATGAAGATTTAGTGATATAATAAGCTTATGAATATTGTTTTAGGTGTTATTGTCGGGTTCTTGATTTTAATGGGGCTAGTAGTTGCCCATGAATTTGGGCATTTTATTGCCGCTCGTAGAAACGGCGTAGTTGTCGAAGAGTTCGGCATCGGCTTTCCGCCTCGCGCCGTGGCTTGGGTCAAAAATCCCGAATACGAAAAGTGGAAAAAGGATAAAAAAGCTGGCAAAGCCGATAAAAAGTCCCGCCCTAAAAAATGGCTCAAATTCCAAAAGTCAGAATGGGGGAAGAAGCAAACAACTCTCATTTTCTCCATTAACTATCTACCTATCGGTGGCTTCTGTGCCATGAAAGGCGAGTCCGACAGCGACACTACGCCACACAGCTTTGGCACCGCGTCACTTTGGGGCAAAACTAAGATTCTCTTCGCTGGTGTCGCCATGAACTGGCTAGCCGCATTTGTGATTTTGACCGTCCTCGCCTGGACTGGCATGCCGACCTTCATGGATAACCAATTCATGATAGACTCCGATTCTATCGCAGAAAGTGGCACCGTCACCGTCAAAAGCGTTGTAGAAAATTCCCCAGCACAAAAAGCTGGACTCGAAGATGGTGACGAAATCGTAGAGGTTGGCGAGTTTAAAATTTATTCCACTTCTGACATTTCCGTTTACAATCATTACTACGCCGATCAAGAAGTCCAATATCTCATCAAACGAAACGGCGAAGAAAAAACTTTAACCGTCAAATTAAATCCTGCCGATTCCGAATATCTACTTGGTATCACCATGTCCCAAGAAAACATTCCTACCGTCCGCCACACTTGGTCAGCCCCAATCGTTGCCGCCGTCAATACTGTCCAACTAACTGGCGAAACTTACCGTGGTCTCGGCAACATGGTCGGCACACTTTTCTCTGGCATCTCCAAGCAATTTAGTGGCGACGAAGCCACCCGTTCCGAGGGACAGCAGGAAATTAAAGCCGCTGGCGATTCTGTTTCTGGCCCCGTCGGTATCATTGGCGTTCTATTCCCAAATTCCGTTGAGTCTGGCCCTACCACCCTCGCCTTCCTTGCTGCCATTATTTCTATTTCGCTTGCCTGTATGAACGTCTTACCAATCCCAGCCCTCGACGGCGGGCGCTTCTTCTTAATCATGCTTTATCGCATCCGTGGCAAAAAGCTCACCAAAGAAACCGAAGAAAAAATTGTTTCTCGTGCCTTCATTTTCTTACTCATCTTAATTGTCCTCGTCACCATTCTTGACATTACGAGGTTCTTCTAGTGAGAACTCGCACTAAAGTCGCATTAAAAAACTTCGGACGAGCTCTTGGATTTGCTATTTGGGCTTGCAGTGCGCTCTTCCTTATCCAATTCGCGCTATCTTTTGTGCTCGGCTGGCTTTTCAAAATCCTGCCATTTCGCATTTCTTCCGCCGCCGCCCAAACCGTTTTTTCGCTCATTTCCTACGCTGTTGCCATTATCGTCATCTTTAAAGCGCCAACATGGCTTATTAAACTCTGGCGTCACCCCACAAAAACTACTGACGCCAAAGAGCCCAAAGCCCTCACCGTCACCAAATCTGACTTAGGATTAAACGAACTTCCAACTTGGACCGACATTGGCTTGGCTCCAATCGGACTTATCGCCTACACTTTACTTGCTGGCGCTTTTGCCGCAATTTTTAGCTTGTTCCCATGGTTTAATATATCCGAAACACAAGACGTCGGTTTCAACAATATTTATTTAACTTCCGACCGCATTTTTGCTTTTATCACGCTTGTCATCCTTGCGCCTATCGCCGAAGAATTAATTTTCAGGGGCTACCTTTATCGCAAAATTAAAGATGTTTTCTTCAAAAAAGGTCGCGAGCTCCCCGCCATTATTATTGCTACTTTACTTACTTCACTCGCCTTTGGCATTATGCATGGACAATGGAATGTTGGCGTCAATGTTTTCACTATGAGCATCGTGCTTTGTATCATGCGTGAAATCACTGGCTCGATTTATTCTGGCATCCTCCTTCATATGCTCAAAAACGCTATTGCCTTTTATCTGTTGTATGTTGCCACATCCTTCTTTTAATGGTAAAATAGCGCCATGAAATTATCGAAATCTTTTACCAAAACTTTAAGAAACGCCCCAAAAGATGAAACTGCTAAGTCTGCTCAGTATTTAATCCGCGCTGGCTTCGTACACAAAGAAATGGCTGGTGTTTACGATTTTCTACCTCTAGGTCTTCGCACTCTCAAAAAAATCGAGCAAATTATTCGTGAAGAAATGAATGCTATTGGCGCCGAAGAACTTCAAATGAGTGCTTTGCAGAATCCTGAACTCTGGGACAAAACTGGCCGCTGGAGCGATCAAGAAGTTGACATTTGGTTTAAGACAGAATTATCCGCCGGTGGAGAACTAGGTCTTGCCCCTACCCACGAAGAACCTATCACTAATCTCATGAAAACCTACATTAAAAGTTACAAAGATCTTCCAGTTTTCGCCTACCAATTCCAGACCAAGTTTAGGAACGAGCTTCGTGCCAAATCTGGCATCATGAGAACGCGCGAATTCTTAATGAAAGACATGTATTCTTTCTGTGCCGACGAAGAAACTCACAACGAGTTCTACCACAAAGCCGAACAAGCTTATAAACGCGTCTACGAACGCGTCGGATTAGGCGATTTCACTCATCAGACTTTTGCCTCAGGCGGTATTTTCTCCAAATTCTCCCACGAATTCCAAACTGAACTTCCTGTCGGCGAAGATAAAATCTACTTCAACAAAGACAAATCTATTGTCTTAAACGAAGAAGTCGTCTTGCCAGAAGTCCTAGGTGAGTTCGGCGTTGATAAAAAAGACCTCGAAGTTACTAATGCTGCCGAAGTCGGTAATATCTTTACGCTTAGATACAAATATTCTGACCCACTCGGACTTAAATTCGATGACAAAGACGGCAAAGAACAGACTGTATTCATGGGTTGCTACGGCATCGGCGTGTCCCGCGTCATGGGCGTCATTGCCGAAAAATTTGCCGATGACAGAGGCTTAGTCTGGCCAGAAAATATCGCTCCATATAAATATTACATCGTTGCTATTGGTGAAAAAGGCGCCAAAATCGCCTCAGAACTTGAAGAAAAACATCCAGAAGATATTATCTTAGACGACAGAAATGCTCGCCCAGGCGAAAAGTTTGCCGATGCCGAACTAATGGGTATTCCATATCGCATTGTTATCTCCGACAAAACTTTGGCCGATGATAAAGTTGAATGGACCGATAGAAAAACTGGCAAAACAAAGCTATTGACATTAAAAGAACTAACCGCTAAACTTTAAAAGATATGAAAAAGACTGTAAGTTTAACCAAACAAGGAAAAGCCGATTTAGAGGCCGAGTTAAAGACTTTGATTAGTCGTCGCCCAGCTATTGCCGAGCGCCTTCAGACTGCTCGTGCTTTTGGCGACCTGTCCGAAAATCAGGAATATACTGACGCTCGCGCCGAACAAAAAACCGTAGAAAATCGCATCGCCGAGATCGAAGAAATCTTAAAGAGCGCCAAGGTCATCAGAAACGCCTCTCACGACAAAGTTTCAATGGGTGCTACCGTTACCGTTACATTATCTGGCAAGAAATTCACTTACTCTATTGTTGGCCCAGTCGAAGCAAACCCACTCGAGGGCAAGATTTCCGACAAATCCCCAATCGGTCAAGCTCTACTTGGTAAAAAAGTTGGCGACACTTACGAACTCCCTAACGGCAACAAAGGCAAAATCGTCGCCGTCGAATAATCGCGCATAAAATACACTTCACGCAAAAACCATAAAAATAAGCGCCCAAATCTCGGGCGCTATTTTTTTAGTTATTCTTCTGGTCGTGGCCATTCATGATCATGTTCGACATAATAAATTAATGAGTTGAGTGCCGATATTTTCACTTCCTCTTTCTGAGCCTTATCGGCTACCTCTTGGTAATACTTTAAACGATACGCCTCGTCCTTAGCGTTAAACTCTTCGACGTTAGCCTTGTATTTTTCATAGCATTCCTTATATAACGCTTGCAGCTCTTGAGCGGATTTATCCTTATATTCGTCGAAATCCAAGATCCAATCCTGCTCTTCTATCCACTTCACGCTGTCGGCATTTTTAAACTTAATAAAGTCAAACGAGTCCCGAGCAAGAAACAAAGCAGAAGTCCTACCGTCTTCAAAAATTTCGCTAAATATCGCAGCTGGTGATGCATCAAGGTCGTTCAGAATAAAACCAACTACATAACTTTGCACGTAAATTTCTTCGCCATCTTTACGTTTCATTAATATTCCCCCTTTTCTAGGCCACAATTTTATCAAAGAACTTAGCTAAACTACTCGTACATTTTGCCATACTTTGTTGAATGTGTCAATATATGGTATAATATTCCCATGACAACATTAGCCGATTATCGCGATGAGCGTTTAAGAAAACTCCAAGAAATTAAAGATCAGGGAATTAATCCTTACCCATCTAAATCTAACCGTAACACCAAAATTTCCAACATTTTGGATGATTTTGATGGTTACGATGGAAAAGAAGTTACTATCGCCGGTCGCATCACCGCCATTAGAAGTTTTGGCAAATTGGCTTTTGTTAAAGTCCGCGACTATTTCGGCGAAGTCCAGATTTTCATGCAACAAGAAGACGAGCAGAATGGACTTTTCAATACCAAAAAATTAAAACTTCTTGACACTGGCGATTTCATCGAAGCTACCGGCAAAGTTGGCAAAAGCTCTACTGGCGAAGTCTCCGTTTTCTGCAATCAGCTAAGACTACTCACTAAAGCTCTTCGCCCACTCCCAGGCCGCGATGGTTTCACCAACAAAGAAGAGCGCTATCGTCGCCGCTACGTAGATATGAATGTTAATACCGAAGTGCGCGAGCGCATGGTCCGTCGCTCCAAGTTCTGGCAAGCCACTAGAAAATTCATGCTTGACCACGGCTTCATCGAAATTAATGTCCCAGTTCTAGAACATACTACTGGCGGTGCCGACGCTAATCCATTTGTCACTCACATGGACGCTCTAGACGAAGATTTCTATCTTCGCATCTCCCACGAATTACCATTAAAACGCCTTATTGGTGCCGGCTTTGAAAAAGTTTTTGACATTGGGCCGCGCTTCCGCAATGAAGGCGTCGACGATGAACATCTACCAGAACATATCGCTTTTGAATCTTACGCTGCTTATGAAGATTACGAAGATGGTATGAATTTCTACGAGGAAATGATTAAGTATGTCGCAAAAGAAACTTGGGGAACTCTAGAATTTCACGTCGGCGGCTTTGACATTGATTTAAATAACGGTGGCAAACCATGGCCACGCATCAAATATGCCGACTTACTCAAAGAAAAATTCGGCGTCGACGTCTTTAACCCAGACCGCGAGCAACTAAAACGCGTTCTGCTCAAAAACTGGCAAGCCGAAGATTTGTCTCGTGCTGAGTTTGAGAAAAAACTCGACAACACCACTACGCCACATCTCATTGATGACGTTTGGAAATTAATCAGAAAGACTTCTGGCGGTCCATACTGGCTAATAGAAGAGCCAACCGCGCTTTCTCCACTTGCCAAAATCAGCCCAGAAAATCCTCTCGTCACCGAGCGTTTCCATCCAGTTATCGCTGGTACTGAAATGGGTAATGGCTTCTCCGAGTTAAATGACCCACTTGACCAGCTAGAAAGATTTAAAGAACAACAGGCCGCTCGCGACGCTGGCGACACCGAGGCTCAAATGCTCGACATGGACTTTGTCGAAATGCTTGAGTACGGCATGCCACCAACTTGTGGTTGGGGAAATAGCGAGCGCAATTTCTGGCTTCTTGAAGGCATCTCCGGCCGCGAAGCCGTCCCATTCCCAATCATCAAAAGCAAAGCTTAAATCTATTCTCCTTATGCTATAATAATCATAAGGAGAATATTTTTATGGCTAATAAAGTAATGATTGTCGGAACTGGCAACGTGGGCGCTAGCATTGGTTTTTGTCTAGTCAATCAACGCACCGCCGTTTCCGAATTAGTTTTAACTGATATTAACATGGAAGACGCCGAAGGCGAAGCGATGGATCTTCGCGACACTTTGGCCGTTTCTCCATCTTTTATGAAAATCAAATCTGGCACTTATAAAGACGCTGGCGACTGCGACATTATTATCATCACCGCTGGCGCGCCACAAAAACCAGGCGAAACTCGTATGGACTTGCTCAAGAAAAATGCCGCTATCTTTAAAGACATGATTAAGCAAATCATGGATTCTGGTTTTAATGGTATCTTTGTCGTTGTCACCAATCCAATGGACGTAATGACTTATCTCACAATGCGTTATTCTGGGCTTCCGCCAGAACAAGTGATTGGCTCTGGCACCATCCTCGATTCTGCCAGACTTCGCTTCCGCATTTCCGAACGCATTGGTGTCGCACCAAAATCCGTCCACGCTTTCCAAATCGGCGAACATGGCGATACGGAATTCGCACTCTGGTCTACCGCTAATCTTGCCGGCCTTCCAATCGACAAAGTCCTGAAAGCTGACGAGCGTAAAGAAATCGAAGATTTCGCCAGAAACGAAGCCTACGACATCATCAAGAAAAAACGCGCTACCTATTATGGTATTGGCGCCTGCGTCACTAAGCTGATCAACTGTATTCTAGGCGACGAAAAGCGCATCTTGCCAGTATCTTCCTATGACGACTTTTCCGATGTTTATTACGGTTTTCCTGCCGTTGTCGGTCGCCATGGCGTGATTAGAAAACTCGATTTGAAACTCACCGAAAAAGAGGGGATTAAACTCCAAAAATCTATCAACGCCATCAAAGCCGCCATTAACGAAACTACCGCCGAATAAAATAAACCGGCTTCTACCGGTTCTATGTTACAATTTTAATATGAAACGTATTCTATCTTTTTATTATACCAAACTTTTTGTATTTTGTCAAGTGCTTATGCTTACGTTAGCGCTTTTCACCCCTGTTTTCGCTAATTCTGCCAACGCCGCCAGTGCCAATAATTTCTATTTTAAGGATGCCACTTTTAACTACTATCTAGAGCCAACCGCGGACGGTAACAAGATGCATGTCGAGGAAACTTTAACTGCGGTCTTTCCAGAAACTAACCAAAATCACGGCATCACTCGTTCCATTCCATACACTAACCAAGGCGGCAAAAATCTTACCGCAGTAAACTCCGCTGCACTCAATTTTAAAGCCACTAGAAACGGCGCCACCGAAGAAATCGCCAAAACCGACAAGGAAAACGGTCACTACATTTTCTACCTTGGAAATAAAAATGCTTATGTCCATGGCGAACAAACCTATGTGCTCGACTACGATTTTACCAATGTTGTAACAGAATTTGACGATTTTCAAGAAATCTACTGGGACACCAACGGCACAGGCTGGAGCCAGAAGTTCGAAAAGTTAACCGCCAACCTCATTTTACCAGATGACATCGCAGACAAGGTTATCAACAACAAAACTTCTTGTTATGTCGGTCGCTACGGTGAATCTGGCTCTAATCGCTGCCATATTTCAAAGTCAGAAAATATTATTACCTTTACCACTACTAATGTTTCTGCCGGCGAGAATCTTACTTTCGCAGTCGATTTCGAGCCTAATACTTTTGTCGTCCCAGAACCATCCAAGAATTATATTCTCGTCATTACAACCGCAATTGTCGCCGCACTTAGCCTCCTTATTATCTTCTTTAAAATCCGCTCCTATCGTAAGAATGTCCACCCAAACAAAGTCTATTACAAAGGCCTCTTCACTGCACCACAATATGAGCCGCCAAAAGATTATTGTGTCGCCGAAGCTTCTGAGCTTTATATGGGCAAGAAGGAAAAAACTTACGTCGGCACCCTGCTTGAACTTGCCGTGTCCAAAAAAATCAGCATCGTAAAAGGTGAGCCAACCAAGATGCTAAAGAAAGATACCTGGAAAATTCAAATCAACAACCTTGATAACATCACTGATAGCCAAGAAGATCTCCTCCGCATCTTAAACGGTGGCTCAAAAGTTCATGCTGGCGAAGAAATTCCAGTCGAAAAACATACCGCCACTTCTACTCTTGCTAGCTTATCCAGAAGTTATTCTGCTGATGCCATAGCAAAGCTCAAAAGGCTCAAACTCCTTGGCGAAAAAGCTACCCTCTCTACTCCTGTTGGCGTTAGCTTTATTATTACTGCAATTGTATTTGTAGTTTGCTTTGGCCTACCTATATTAATGGCCTTCGATTCTACATTCCTAAAAGATTTGTTTGGCATGAGCTATGGCACCGTTGTCGGTAAAGACTTCCTACCGGGCGTTATTTTCGCCATTATCGTCCTCACGATTATCGTCTCCGCCTACTTCTCTCATCTTAATAAGAAATACGGACAATACACTACGACAGGATTAGACCAAGCTAATTATCTAGACGGACTCTACCTTTACATCAATATGGCCGAAAAAGACCGTCTTAAGTTCTTACAGTCTGTCAAAGGTGCCGACACATCCAAAGAGGGAATCGTCCATCTTTACGAAAGGCTTCTTCCTTACGCTTGTCTATTTGGCGTAGAAGAAAGCTGGGCCAAAGAACTTGGTCGTTACTGCGAAGAAATCAACTATAATCCAGATTGGTATTCTGGTGGCGACCTTGCCTCATTCTACCTAATTTCCAGCATGGTTAATACTGTCAATTCTACCGTCGCTTCTAGTACGTCTTATACTTCCTCTAGCTCTGGCAGTTCCTCCGGCTTCTCCGGTGGCGGAGGTGGCGGATTCTCCGGTGGCGGAGGCGGCGGCGGGGGTGGCGGGGGCTGGTAAACTGTGGTATAATTACCTCTAATATGCTAGATATAAATTTTATTCGCGAAAATCTTGCGCTCGTTGAGAAATCTACGCGCGAAAAAGGCTATAAAGCCGACATTAAAGCCATTCTTAAAAAAGATGACGAGAGAAAATCTCTACTTCAGGAAGTAGAAGCTCTCCGCACTGAGCGAAATTCTATCGCCGCCAAAATGAAAGGCGGGAAACCTGCTCCAGAGCTTATTGCCAAAGGTAAGGAAATTAAGCAGGAATTAGCAGGCAAAGAAAAAGAGCTTGATGCTTTAACTGCCGAAGTTACAGACGCCATCAAAACCATTCCAAACATCATTTTTGATGATGTCCCACTAGGTGGCGAAGAGAAATCCGTTGAAATCACCACTTGGGGCAAGCATCGCGACGCCAAAGAAGCCGTTGATCACCTTGATTTTGCCACTGAACGTAACTGGGTAGATTTTGAGCGCGGCGCCAAAGTTGCCGGTGCTAAGTTCTACTACCTAAGAGACGGTCTAGCATTACTTGAAAACGCTCTCTTGCAATTTGGCTTATCCAAAGTCTTAGAACATGGTTTTACTTACATGACCACTCCCGATTTGGTCTCTTCTCGCGTTCTTGAAGGTTGCGGCTTCAGCCCAAGAACTTCCGAACAATCCGACGAATACTACGTCGAAGGCGAAGATCTAGCACTTATCGCCACTGCCGAAATGCCTCTTACTGGCTATCACATGGACGAAATCTTAGACGAAAAAGACCTACCACTTTTCTACGCTGGCTACTCTGCATGTTTTAGAAAAGAAGCTGGCGCTTATGGTAAATACACTCGTGGTCTCTTCCGTGTTCACCAGTTCAATAAGCTAGAAATGTACTGCTTCTGCCTTCCAGAACAATCCAAAGAAATCCACGAAAAAATCCTCGCCATCGAAGAGGAAATTTGGCAGGCACTTAAGATTCCGTATCATATTATCAATATCGCTGCTGGAGATTTAGGTGCTCCTGCCGCCAAGAAATACGACCTAGAATACTGGTCCCCAGTTAATCAGAAATATCAAGAGTTAACCTCATGCTCTAACTGTACTGACTTTCAATCTCGTTCCGTCAACGTCCGCGTCAGAAGAAAAGACGGCTCTATAGATTATGTTCATACTTTGAACGGCACTGCTATTTCGCTCGCTCGCGCCATGGTCGCTGTCCTAGAAAACTACGCGACAAAAGATGGTAAGTTAAAAGTCCCAGAAGTTTTGAAGCCCTATCTTGGCAATAGAGACGAATTATAATATAATAAGAGGAGATAAAGGAGTGTTATGATTGACAAAATAGAAATCACTGGCAATAAGTATAAGATAGAGGAAAGTTTTAGAAAATACGCTACTAAGCGCATCGGCAAACTAGACCGTTATTTGCCACGTGGTAGCAAAAAAGATGTTATTGCCAAAATTGTCATCACCGAAGTTGACCGCTCCCATGGCACCAAATACGAAATCTCCGCCGCTATGGAAATCCCAGGTGGCAAAGTTATCGCCGCTAAGGACGAATCGTCCAATGTTTACGCTGGTGTCGATATTATCGAGGCTAAACTCATGGGCCAGATTCGCCGCTATAAATTAGAATCCACTCCACATCTACAAAAAAATAAGTTCAGAAACCTATTTAAGCGAGGTTAAATTATGTCAAAGGATACCGTAAAGTCCGAGAAGACCGCAAAAGTCGAAAAAACCGTCAAGCCAGCAAAAACTCCAAAAGTTAAGAAAGCTAAAAAGCCTACCGACAAGCTTGCCGACAAGTCCGCTATGACCAAGTTCCTACAAGGTATCTTTGGTGATGCACAAAAGAAAACTTTAAAGCGTTTATATAAGCGCGCCCTAGAAATTAATGCGCTTGAGCCAAAATATCAAGCCATGGACAAAAAAGAGCTCGCCGAACAAACTGACATTTTGAAAGAAAAAGTTAAAAAAGCTAAAGATGACGCTAGCCTAGAAAAAATCTTGAACGATATCTTACCAGACGCTTTTGCACTTGTTCGCGAAGCCACTAATCGCGTCCTTGGCATGCGCCACTTTGATGTTCAGTTAATTGGCGGTATGGCACTCCACGAAGGCAACGTCGCCGAAATGAAAACCGGTGAAGGTAAAACTCTAGTTGCCCTTCTCCCAGCTTACCTTAACGCTCTATCTGGCCGCGGCGTCCACGTCGTCACAGTTAACGATTATCTCGCCCAACGTGATGCTGGTTGGAACGGCCCAGTTTATGACT
>JAZRSM010000047.1:0-10764 GCA_045651545.1 Candidatus Nanosyncoccus sp. | reverse complement strand
TCCGACTTTTATGACTTTCTAGGGCTTTCCGTTGGCGTCATTATTAACCAAGCTTCCTTTATTTACGACAAAGATTACATCAATGAAGACCACGAAGACGAGCGCTTCCGCCACCTCAAACCTTGCTCCAGAAAAGAGGCTTACAATGCCGATGTAACTTATGGTACCAATAATGAGTTCGGTTTTGATTACCTCCGTGACAACATGGTTAACGAAGTCAAATATCTCCGCCAAAGAGAGCTAAACTTTGCTATTGTTGATGAGGTAGATTCTATCTTAATTGATGAAGCTAGAACTCCGCTCATCATTTCCGCTCCTGCTGGCGACAATCCTGAAGCTTACTATCAATTCGCCAGAATCGCCAATCGCCTCACTGAAGAGGATTATGTTCTAGATGAAAAACATCGCTCCGTCACCCTCACTGACGCCGGCGTTGATAAAGTCCAGAAATTACTTGGTATCGACAATCTATATTCCGTCTCTAACACTCGCCTAGTTTACCATATGGACCAAGCTCTCCGCGCTCAGGTCGTCTTTAAGCGCGATAAAGATTATGTCGTCACTAACTCCGGCGAAGTCATCATCGTTGACGAACATACTGGTCGTCTCATGCAGGGTCGTCGCTATAACGAAGGTTTACACCAAGCCATCGAAGCTAAGGAAGGCGTCCAGGTCAGGGAAGAGTCCATGACACTTGCAACCATTTCTTTCCAAAACTTCTTCCGTCTTTATCGTAAGCTATCTGGTATGACTGGTACCGCTTTCACCGAAGCCGAAGAGTTCCAACAGATTTACGCACTCGATGTCATCCAAATTCCGCCTAACCGCCCAATTCAGCGTGTTGATAAAGACGACCTAATTTACAAAACCGAAGACGGCAAGATCCGCGCCATTGTTCGCGAAGTCCAGAAATATCACGAAAAGGGTCAGCCAGTTTTGATTGGTTCCGCCTCTATTGCCAAAAACGAACTTATTGCTAGATATCTAGATGAAGCCAAAATCCCATACGAAATCTTAAACGCTAAGAACAACGAGCGTGAAGCCGCCATCGTCGAAAAAGCTGGCGAAAAAGGCGCCGTCACACTTGCCACTAACATGGCTGGCCGTGGTACCGATATTAAACTTACCGACGAAGTGAAGGAGCTTGGTGGACTTGTCGTTATTGGCTCCGAACGTCACGATTCTCGTCGCGTCGATAATCAGCTTCGTGGCCGTGGTGGCCGCCAAGGCGATCCAGGCACTACTCAATTCTTCGTATCCTGTGAAGACGATCTCATGCGTATTTTCCAGGGCGACCGTATCGCCGCCTTAATGTCTCGTCTCGGCGTAGATGAAGATACCCCAATCCAAACTCGTTCCGTCACCAAGACTTTGGAAACCGCCCAAAAGCGCATCGAAGGTTTTAACTTCGATTCTCGTAAAAATGTCGTTCAATACGACAACGTCATCAACCGTCACCGCCGCGTGGTTTATACTATGCGCCGCAAAATTCTTGAAGGCGAGAATATCGAGAGTGAAATTAACCGCCTCATAAAAGACGCCACCACAGACTTGACTCAGTTCAGCTCCCGCGTTAACAAGAACTTCAAGAAAGAATTTACAGACATATTCAAGCTCGATGAAGACCTAGTCGATTCTATCGGTGTCATGAGAAAAGAAAAAGATCGCCAGAAGCTCGCCTACACTGCCGTTAAAGAAGCTTACAAGAAAAAAGAAGAAGAATTTACGCCAGAAGTTATGCGTAAGATCGAACGCGAAGTCTATCTCAAAGTCCTAGACGGTCTCTGGATGCAGCATCTCGAAAATATGCAACATCTTCGCGAGGGTATCCACTGGCGTTCCGTCGGTCAACGTGACCCACTCGTAGAATATCGCTCCGAATCACAAAAGCTATTTGATGGTTTACAACGTAACCTACGCGAAGAAGTTCTAAAAATCCTACTTAGCCTCACTAAGCAAGAGGCTACCGAAGCCGAGATTACTGACGGCAAGGAGTACGAATCCGAACTTACCGAGATGGCTAAACCAGCCACCGAAAAAGGCGTCAACGAAATCTCTGCTGGCGAAAAGAATTTGGATGACGAATTCAAAAAAGGCGCCAAAAAACCTGCCAAAGCCACCAAATCTAGCAAATCTACTACTAAAAAATCTGCCACCAAAAAATCTAGCAGCAAACGCAAAAATTCCAAATCTAAGAAGACTAAAAAGAAGCGTAAGTAATGCGGCACACAGTTGAAGAAGTTAAGCTCAAGAATGGAATGAAAGGGCTTTTAATAGACGTGCCCACGGCTAGCGTCATGAATATCCGCGTACAGTTTCGCGCCGGCATGCGCTACGCTAAGACTCCCGAAGTTTATGAAATCGCCCACGTTGTAGAACATCTTAGTTTTGGTGCTAACGCCAAATACCGCGACGAACAAGCCTACGAAGCCGACTTTACCAAAAACGGCGCCTATCATAACGCTTGGACTTCCGACTTTTCCGTTGTTTACGAATCCGAATGTGCCGACTTTGAGTGGGAACGCATTTTGGATTTAAACCGCGTTGCTATTGCTACTCCACGTTTTAATGAAGAAGAGTTAAAAAGCGAAAAGGGAAATGTCCGCTCGGAGTTAACTGGCTATCTTAACGACTACGCTCGCTTAATTTGGCCACGCCTCCAAACCGCCATCGGTGAAACTACGCCAACCCTGCGAGAACGCTTAGCTACTCTTCCTAACATTGAATTAAAAGACATTCGCGAACATTATCGTCGCACTCACACCGCCCATAACATGCGTTTTATTATCACTGGCCGCGTCAAACACAGAAAACGCAAAATTATTAAAATGCTAGACGCTTGGGAATTAAAGGAAGGTGAAAAATTACCAATCCCAAAAGACGAACTCCACTCTTCTGATGCCGTTTTAATTCGTAGAAAAGATGCCAGCAATCTCACTTTTGGCTTTTCTTTCATGCTTCCTCGACGCCTGAATGAGCGCGAGGTCTGCACTATGGATTTTATTAACCACATTGCTACCGGCACTATGAACAGTCGCATTTTTGGTAAAGCCAGAAAACGTGGCTTAGTTTACGGTATGGGTAGTTGCCTTACTAATAGCGTTCATAATTCATCTTGGGACTTCGATGGCGAAGTTAATCTAGAATCAGCTGAAGAATTATTTGAGTTAATTAACCACGAGCTGACCAGTTTAGCAAAAGGGGAATTAAACGACGCAGAACTCGAAGCCGCTCGCGCTTACAATCTTGGTCGTTATCAAATCGGCGCCCAAACCATCAGTCAACTATCCGACTATTATGCCGAAAGTTATCTAGTTTCTGGTGAAGTCAACGACTATAACCGCGCATACACGCTTATTAACACTATCACTAAAGACGACATTATTAAGCTTACTACCGAATTTCTAAAAAGTGATGTCTCCGCACTTGTCGCCGTCGGTTCTTGCGAAAAGGCCGTCATCACTAGTCTCTCAGAAAAGCTAAAAATAGGAGTATAATATATATTATGTTAAAATTAGCAATTTTAGGTTACGGCGTTGAAGGAAAAAGCGTCGAAAATTATTTCAAAACCCACCCCTACGAAAATGTCGCTCCAAAAGATATCGACATTAAAATTTTTGATAAATTTGAAGATAAAGATATTGATAGCTTTGGGCTAGAAAATTATGATGTAGTTTTCCGTACTCCTTCCGTTCGCCCACATTACGACTACAAGAAATTTAGTACCGACGAACACCACTCTTCAAACGAAGATGAATATAAGGTGAACTTCAAAAAGCCTTATTGGACTTCTGCCACTAAATATTTCTTCGAGCATTGTCCATGCGAAATCATCGCAGTTTCTGGGACTAAGGGCAAAGGCACAACTTGCTCCATGATTACCGCACTTATCAATTCTATCAACAAGCAAGCTTACGCCAAGCAAGAAAACGCACCTAAAACTTTCCTCGTTGGAAACATTGGCACCCCAGCTTTGGACGTCCTAGATCAAATTACTGCCACCGACAACGTCGTTTTTGAAATGAGCAGCTTCCAACTCTGGGATCTTCATGCTGGCTCCTTTGTTGGTGTCCTTCTTCGTATCGAACCAGACCACCTCAACATTCATTATGATTTCGACGATTACGTCTATGCCAAATCCGCCGTTTCACGTTACAAAACCGAGAACGACTTCCTAGTTTATTTTGAAAACAATAAAACTACCAAAGCTCTTGCCGATAAATCCATCGCTAGAAAGCTGGCTTATCCAATCACGCACGAAAGTCCAAAACTGAAAGAATTGCTAGATAGCCTAAAAATCCCAGGCGAACATAACCGCGAAAATGCCGAAGCTGCATTACTTGCAATTTGTGCCCGCTTCTTTAACGGCGACCTAGACACGATGCTAAGTAGTGAATTATATCCAGCCTTAAAATCTGGCCTCGCCAATTTTGAAGGTTTGCCACACCGCTGCGAATTCCTCAGGGAATTAAACAATGTGCGATACTACGATGACAATTATTCTTCCGCACTCCCTGCACTTGATGTCGCCATGCAAGCTTTTGAAAATTATCCAACCATCCTCATTGCTGGCGGTTTTAGCAAGGGCACAGACGAAGAAGTCAAGGCCCGCATTTTCTCCGCCAAAAATCTAGCAAAAGCTATCTTAATTGGCAACACCGCCAAAGTCTTAGCAAACGGCGAAGATGAGTCAAAATACGAACTCGCTGCGAGTCTAGAAGACGCTGTCAAAAAAGCTCGCGCTGCCGCCGAAAAAATCGCCACGAAAGATCAGCCTGCTATCGTCTTAATGTCTCCAGGTTTCGCTAGTTTTGATATGTTTAAGAATTTCACCGATCGTGGCGAGCAGTTCACTAAACTTATCAAGGAATTAAAATAGTGGCAGATTCCAAGCAAAGCTATCTCCCATTTGAATTTGTTAATTACGATTTTGACGAAAAATCGCTCCGCGCTCACTTCCGTTACAGAGGTGGACCGATTGAAAATCCCTTAAATTTCGAAGAAGTTATCGAATTTTCTGACCGCGCTCAAAACTACGATAAAAGCATTCTAGACTGCGCGCTCTTTCTCGCTTTTATTGTTATCGGTACATCTTATTACAAAGCTTTCCCAACTAGTAAAGTTGCTCCGCTCAAAAATTTCATAACCTTTGAAGAGCACGCTAACTTCTTCAATGCGATTTATCAAGATGGCCTCTCGCAATTCGCTTACGAAAATCATCTCACTCGTAGCGACCTTGCTCATTTCCCATTCGCTCCGCACATTGGTGATATTTTCTACGATGAGCCCTACGTCGGCTCCGGCAAACTCGTTTTGCAGTCTGGCGGCAAAGATTCTTTGCTTACCGCAGCTTTGCTTAATGAAAGTTCCGAGCCTTGGACCGCGCTCTATATTTCTAGCTCCGACCATTACCCAGAAATTTTAAACGAACTAGGCGCCAATAAACTACAAATTATAAAACGTACTATTGACCGCGACAACCTAAAAAAGGCTCAGGCTCTCGGTGGCAAAAATGGCCATGTCCCAGTCACCTATATCAACGTCGCTATTGCGCTTATTCAGGCCATCCTAAATAACCAAAACGAAATCATCACTTCCATCGGCCACGAAGGGGAAGAACCACACAGCATCATAGAATCCAACACTAACGAAAAACCTCTACCAGTCAACCACCAATGGAGCAAAACCAAAGCAGCAGAAAAACTATTACAGCAATATATCAGAGACAACATTTCGGAAAATATCACAGTTCATTCGCTAATCAGAGAATATAGCGAGCTCAAAATCGCCGAGTTATTTGTTGAAAAATGCTGGCCCTCCTTCGGGCACAAGTTTAGCTCCTGCAACGAAGCTAACTACGGACAAGGGGCTAATAATCAAGAATTAAAATGGTGCGGACATTGCGCCAAGTGTGCTAATTCCTATTTACTCTTTGCACCATTCCTAGAGTCAAAAGAATTAAATTCAATTTTTGAAGACGATGTATCACTCTTCGAAAAACCAGAATTATATGACGATTTTAAAGGCCTCCTCGGAATCGACAATACATTAAAACCTTTCGAATGCGTAGGTGAAGTCGCCGAACTCCGCGCCGCTTATCACATGAAAAAGCCGTCTTATCCAGACCTTCCTTTCTCTGTCCCAACTTCTAACTTTGATTACAATAAATTATATTAAAAGCTTCTGCTTATTTTTATGCTATAATAAAACTATCTTGTCATACTTCGGTCCCTGACAATGAGAAAATTTTTTAGCTTCGAGTATCGTCATTTATACTCCTAGCCAGGAGCCAATAAATCAGGCTCACATAAATGACTCTTTAATTAAAATCTTTAAGGAGTTACTTATGAAAAATAATATTAAAAACGAAAGAGTTGAAGTAATGGCACTCTTCGGTTACGAAATGACACCTTGCCAACCGCTATCCTTCAAAAGACGCGGGCAAGTTGGCGAAACCGAAGTGACAGAGCTACTTGGCACACGCATTAAGTTTGCCGGAAATGTAGCAATGCATTTCTTCGACGTCATAGCTGGCCGAGAAAGGTACGAACTCGAGTTTAACTCGAAAGACTTATCTTGGCACCTCACACCAGCTATGTAGTTCGTAAAAAATCGCCCCTCGGGCGATTTTTTAGAATACTCTCATTTGATTAAATGGATAAAGTCTTAACAGCGCCGGTCCGATAATCCGACAAAACGGCACGGTTCCTAGCCCATTTCTAGAATCGAACGAATGCGAACCTTCACGGTTATCTCCCGCCACGAATATCTCGCCTTCTGGCACTACTACGTCAACTTCTCCAGAAGTTGTTTTCTTTGGTCCGTCATCAGCAGATTTACGCGTAGCCTCATCTGGACTAAATCCATTCGGATGCTCTTCGTTATATACTGTAAGTTGTCCATCCACTACTGTCACGCGCTCTCCAGGAAAAGCAATTACACGCTTAATAATATATTGATCCTGCACACCACTCTGCGCCTCACAAGTAAGCGGCCCCGTGGCTTCGCCATTCGCGAACACAATAATTTGACCACGTTCTGGCACATATTCTTTGCCCATTAAGTGCGCAATTGATACTGGCACACGATTCACAATAATTCTATCGTTTCCATGCAAGGTATTTTCCATCGACACACCAACCACGTTATAAGATCTAAACACAAAAGCATTCAGTGCCAACGTTCCAATCACCACCAAACCGACAAAAATAGCCAAAGATAATATATCTTTAAGTAGCGGATGCTTCTGGAAAAACTTTGGTGACCTCATATCCATATCGTTATTATAGCATAAATAGTTTTACTTATGTTATTTTAAGGCGGTTTTTGATATAATCATAGATATGGCAGATTACGTTTTAATTAGGAAAAGTCGCAACATTATCAGCTCTATTCTACACGTAATTTTGAACGTCTTACTTGGTGTCGGTTCTGTCGCCATTACAGTTATAACCGGCAGCTGGATTATCGGTCTCGGCCTCGTGCTTTTATCCAAATGGCGCGTCCTCGCCGTCCGTCCTCGCTATTGGGGCGTTAACTTGCTTTCCAATTTAACCGATTTTATCGTCGGCGCTAGCTTCGTTTTTATTTCCTACTGTTCTGGCACAGTCTGGTTGCCAATTCATTTCGTCCTCGCCGCAGGCTATGTTATTTGGCTCGTTTTCTTAAAGCCTCGTTCCACCGAGCTCGCAGCCGAAATTCAATCCCTTATCTGTGTCTTTCTTGGCACTACTGCCACGGTCATGCTCTTTGCTAGTTCCAACGCTATCTTTATGACCATCTTTTGCGGACTCGTTGGTTTTTCCGCTTGCCGCCACGTCCTAGTCCAAAGTGACGAAAACGAGTTCGGGCTACTTACTTTGAGTTCTGGTCTTATCGCCGCAGAAATTGCTTGGCTTTCTAACTCTTGGCTTATCGTCTACACCTTTGGTACTACCGGCATTATAGTGCCGCAACTTGCCATCATTCTTACTGTTTTTGCTTTCATATCCAACCGCGTCTTCAAATCTGGTGTCCAGCACGATGGCAAAATCAACTTTGCCGAAATCGCTGCGCCAGTTATTTTTAGCATTCTGCTCGTCGCCGTTTTAGTAATTTGGTTTAGTAATCCGATTTTCGATATATAAAAGAAAGGAGTATTATGTCAGAAAAATCCAAAGTCGAAAAAACCGTCAACAAACAAAAGAAGGTTAGTAAAACCAATAACGCCGACAAAATTAAGCAAGGGAACTACCGTCTAGTTATTGGCACATTGGTTGGCGCAACTTGCGTTTTTAGCATCGCAGGCTTCGGCCTATCGGTCTATAATTTTCTCGGCGGCAGAAGACTTTATTATAATTTCTACGACGGCAATAGCACTAGTTTCATCGAGGGCAGCATCGCCGACATCGCCGACCACGTCTCAAAAAGCGTAGTTTCTATCGTTACGGAAACCACTAAGAGCGACTATTTTGGTCGTAGCACTTCCTCTTCCGCTGCTGGCACTGGCATGATCGTAACTTCTGATGGCTACATTCTTACCAATAAACACGTCGTTGAAGGTGCCAAAAAGATCCAGGTCGTCTTACACGACGGCACAACCTATTCCGATGTTACCTTAGTCGGCACCGATCCACTTAACGATATTGCTTTCATTAAGATTAACAATGTCGGTAGCCTAACTCCAGTTACGCTCGGCGACTCCAAAACTCTCCAAACTGGACAACAAGTTATCGCTATTGGCAATGCCTTAGGTCAATACCAAAACACTGTCACGCAGGGAATTGTTTCCGGCACTGGACGTTCACTCATCGCCACTGATAGTTCTAACTACGCTAATTACGAACGCCTCTCTGACATGATTCAAACCGACGCCTCTATTAATAGTGGCAACTCCGGCGGACCACTCATCAATGCTGGTGGTCAAGTTATTGGTATTAACACCGCCGTTTATTCCGAAGGTAACGGTATTGGTTTCGCTATCCCAATCTCCTCCATCAAAGGCATGCTAAAATCCGTTATTAATACTGGCAGAGCTGACCGCGCCTATATCGGTGTTTCTTATGCCAACATTACCCCAGATGTCCAAAAACAGTATAATCTCGCCGTTTCAGAAGGCGCCTACATCTATGGCGACAATGCCGTCATCAAAGATAGTCCTGCCGACAAAGCTGGTCTTAAATCTGGCGATATTATTACTGCTGTTGATGGTATCAAAATCGGCAAAGCTGGCTCCCTCTCTACCCTAATTGGTGAACACGCCGCTGGAGAAGATGTTGAACTCATTATCATAAGAGACGGCGAAGAACAAACCGTCAAACTCACTACTACCGCTTACAAAGAATAATCTTTATTTAGAAAAGACCAACGCGAACCCGTTGGTTTTTTCATGCAAAAATCCAAGCGTAGAAGCATGACGAATAATCTCATTATGTTGGCTTGGGTCCGCCTCAAGAATCAGCCACTTCGTATTTGCTGCATCTTTCCAAAGCGCGCTCACTTCATTTATTAATTCATCAATCAACGCTAGCCCCTTTTGCTCCGCATAGAGTGCTAATTCTGGCTCATAACTTAGCGCTTCTTTGTCTAGCCAATCCCAATTTTTATCCACGTATGGCAAATTCGCCACAATTACGTCCGGTTCCTTACCGCGATAATCTTTTAGTAAATCCGAATGGGCAAAATCCACACTCGCGCCAAGCTTTTCCGCATTATTTCGCGCTATATTTAGCGCGCTCTCAGAAATATCTAGCCCTACCACTTCCGCTTCTGGAATTTTTAGCTTCAAAGTAACTGCAATACAGCCAGAACCTGTCCCCACATCTAAAATCACGGGGTTATCCGCCAATTTTCGTTCTGGAGTTTTCATACCAGGAAGATACGCTCTCCCAGATAGAACCTTGACTTCATCAATTATCGCCTCTGTCTCTGGACGGGGAATCAAGACTTCAGGCGTCACCAAAAAATCTCGCCCATAAAAATCCTGGAAGCCCTTCTTGTATGCCTCTGGCATTTTGCTATTCATTACTGCTCTTCGCTAGCTAATTCACGTTCGTGTTTAGCAAGTTCGCTAATAATATCTTCAATTTCTCCATCCATCACCGCACCAATATTGCTACGGCTATAGTGAATTCTATGGTCCGTCACACGGTCTTGTGGGAAGTTATAAGTTCGTATTTTCTCGCTTCTATCACCCGTCCCAATCAAGCTCTTACGCGCAGAGGATGCAGCTTTCATCTCTTCTTCTTTCTGCCTTTCAATTAAGCGCGAACGCAAAATCGTCATCGCTTTTACACGGTTTTGTTGCTGGCTACGCTCGTCTTGCATTGCCACTACTAATCCAGTTGGAAGATGCGTAATACGGACGGCCGAATCGGTCGTATTTACACCTTGTCCACCATGTCCACCAGAGCGATAAATATCTATACGCAAATCTTCTGGTTTTATCTCAATTTCATTTTCCGACGCTTCTGACAGCACTGCCACAGTTGCCGTTGAAGTATGAATCCGCCCCTGACTTTCCGTTACCGGCACACGTTGCACCCTATGCACACCACCCTCAAATTTCAGTTGCCCATATGGCCTATCACCAGAAATTCTTGCGATTACTTCCTTCATTCCCCCAGCTTCATTTTCATTTTGTGATACTAATTCCATCCTTAGTCCATGCTTTTCAGCATAATGCTCATACATTCGCATCAGCTCGCCCGCAAACAGACTTGCCTCATCTCCACCTGCACCTGCTCTAATTTCCATAATTACAGGCTTGTCATCGTCTGGGAAGTC
>JAZRSM010000046.1:0-1073 GCA_045651545.1 Candidatus Nanosyncoccus sp. | reverse complement strand
CTCGAGAGCAGGAGCGTGAGGGTAATCGCCATCTTCGTCAACCATATACAAGCCGACCGTGTAGCCAA
Organism: Candidatus Nanosyncoccus sp.; assembly: GCA_045651545.1. Taxonomy (GTDB): domain Bacteria; phylum Patescibacteriota; class Saccharimonadia; order Saccharimonadales; family Saccharimonadaceae; genus Nanosyncoccus. The sequence continues at coordinate 1,005 of JAZRSM010000046.1, read as the reverse complement.
CCGTAGTATTAATAGTAACGACGGTAGTGAGATTAGCGGTGGCGATCGGGCGGGCAGGAACGGCGGTCAGGGTAACTGGATCGGGCGAAGCGGTGATAGCAATAGCCTTACCGACGCTAGCAGTAATAGGAATATCGCAGCTAGCTGAAGTAGTGCCGGTGACTGGAGTGACAAGATTACAAGTGGTAGCATCTGACGTAGTCGGAGTGAGCGCCACGCCTGCGCCAGCGATGACAGTTAAGACAACAATTGATTTGATAATGGCCTTATTAAACATACAATTATTATATATTATATATACGGAAAAAGCAAGTGGCTATTTGATTATTTGCTGGATTTTTTGGCAACAATGTTACGATAGAACATGGCCTCAGCGGTATAGATATATGGCCCTACATAGATAGTGGCGATACCAAAGGTGACTAAACAAAGTAATACCCAAGGAATGAAAGAAAGTTGAAGCACAAAGTACGCCCATTTGTGACCTTCCATGATTTCCATAGATTTGGCCTGAGCTTCTTTGGCAGTAAGACCTTTATCTGCCATCAAGAAGAACATTTGTGAGTAAGATAGACTCTTAATAACGCCTGGAATGAAGAATAGCAGGCTCCAGAGAAAAGTGAAAGCAAGATAACGGACAAAAGCAAGAATGGCTTCAAAAGCATTTTTACCATGAAAACCGATAAGGATATCTTTTGGTTCGGGGTTGTGTTTTTTGTCGACAAACGCCAACATGATAAAAGCAAACGAAATAACAACAGGGCCAGCGATTAGAAAAGAAAGTAAGGCGCCGTTGCTGTTGGCATTGCCACTAATGGCCTGCAAGGCTGCACAAAAGCCACTAGCCGCCATAACTGGTAAAATGACAGGAACGAAGTAGCCGACATTGCCTTTGAGTATTTTGCGGGCTTCTTTTTTCATTTGTTTGCGATTCATAGAAGAACTCCTTTTGATTAATTATTTATATTATATCACATTATAAGAAGTAATAAGAATTTGTTTAAT
>JAZRSM010000045.1:0-1079 GCA_045651545.1 Candidatus Nanosyncoccus sp. | reverse complement strand
GGGGAGAAGGGACTCGAACCCTCACGACCTCACGGCCAGCGGATTTTAAGTCCGCTGCGTCTGCCATTCCGCCACTCCCCCATAGGAACAAGACACAGGTTCGTTTGTGGGACTCGAACCCACTAAAATCTCGTTAGAAGCAAAATTTATTATCCATTTAAGTAGTTGCTGCTACTGTGTCTTTACTTTATGTATATATTATATCATATTTTTTAAGAAAAATCAAAATTTTTCTTATTCTTGCGGTCCTGTTTTTTCTTCTGCTCAGCCACATATGACTTCATGACCTTGCACCCAGAGCAACCGTTTCGATGGTCGCAGAACCAACAGCCATCTAAATCCCACCAAGCCCATCTTGGAGGTTGCGGTCTTGGCTTTCTTTGTTTAGAACTCACCAGTTATGCACCCTTCTTCTTGGCGGGTCCATGCACCATTGTGAATCTCTCACCTTATCATCCATGGACATAATCTTTCTTAAATCTGACGCTTTGTAACATAAGCTACGACTATAATTACCTCTTTTGTTTCTACGGTCACCTTTATTTCTGGTTTTGCGAGAACACATTGAACAAGAACAATGAATTTTATTCTTGCTATACTGGTGAAGATTGTCGTAGTAAGAGTGATCGCGTGATGACCAGTAATGGTCGCTAATACGCTTTTTACGCATCGCTTTTCTGTAAGATACATCTCTATTATATGCCCCTACCATATGGCACTCACACTCCTCTCTCGGCCCACTCAGTCCCGGCGGTTAGCACGGCGACAACTCCTCGGTTCCGGAACGAGGTGTTTTTCTCTTAAACTACAAGTGGTGGCGGAGGCTCAGGGATTCGAACCCTGGGGCCCATCTCTGGACCGCTGGTTTTCAAGACCAGTGCCTTAAACCACTCGGCCAAACCTCCATAAAATTTCCCAACGACTTTTTGCATTGGGAAGTCGATTATGACCACCATCAGCGACCGGAGCCGCTTGGCGACCTTTTGTATTAAAAAATCCTTAACTGATATGGGAACCAGTTAAGGATTTAATGCTTACATCTTCTTCAGCAAATCAGCTACATGAGATTCAGCGTTATC
>JAZRSM010000044.1:0-4852 GCA_045651545.1 Candidatus Nanosyncoccus sp. | reverse complement strand
ATATAGAATACTGCTTTTCCCGACTTGAACCTTAGCAAGATTTGAAGTAAAAAATGTATATTCCTGACATTTATCAGCGTATGACATTTTTTACTTCAACTCTAGGAGGGAAAAGTAGTATTTATATTCGTCAAACAATATGTTATAATACACTTATGCCCGAGTGGTGAAATTGCTATACACGTATGCCTTAGGAGCATATACCGCAAGGTGTGCTGGTTCAAGTCCAGTCTCGGGCACCAAATTTGAACAATTCGAACATGAAAAAAGGCGCCAAATTTGGCGCCTTTTTGGTGATGCCTTAATAACATTTCTAGGCAGGTATCAATATCCACCCTTATAGTTGGTGTGACTACCGTCGTCACGAGTCGTGTGTACTCCAGTAACATTTCCATCTGTATCCACATCCCATGAACAGCGGTCCTTGCGGTCCTTGTCGTTAAAGTGGCCAGTATAATGAGTGCCACCATCTTTGTTTGGCTTAGACTCAACTGTCCCACCGTTATTAGTGAAGCTCGACTTTAAAGCTTCAAGGTTGACGTTACCAGCATTGTAGTTAGGCTTTTGTGACATAATTCACCTCCGAAAAAGTACTTTGTTTATAGCAACCTTGCTATTTTAGCATATATTAGAAATACAGTCAAGTATACTTTGCCTATATTTACTTTAATTTTTTCTTTGCATTTTCAAAATCTTTATGCTAAAATGAAATAAGTAAGAAAGTTAAGGGTGGTTTGTGAATAAAATTGCAAAATACATTAATCAACATATCATTGGTAATGTTTTTGATTCGCCTTCTATTCTAGAGGCTTATTCCACTGATCGCTCCGCTTTAAAAATCACTCCGCGCATGGTCGCTATCCCAGAAAACACCTCTGATGTCCGCCGTATTGTGCGCTTCGTTAATCAGTTGTCTAAGAAGTCCGTTCATATTCCAATCTCTGTTCGTGGCTCTGGCCTAGACAAAACTGGCGCCGACCTTGGCACTGGCCTCATTCTCTCCACCGAGCGTCTAAACAAAATCCTAGAAATCGATGACCATTCTCGGCTTGTTCGCGTCCAATCTGGCGTTACGCTTGGTCAGCTCAATTCCGCTCTTGCCCTCTATGGCCTCACTGTTCCAATTCTTGCCGACCCTAGAGAAACCATCGGCGGTCTAATTGCGAATTTTGCTACTGATGCTGCCGCTGGTAAGTATAACGGTATTTATTACTACGTTGATTGTCTTGAAGCCGTCGTTTCTAATGGCGACGCTATCCAGACCTCGCGTTACTCTCGTCGCCACCTCTCTAAGAAAACTAGCCTCACCTCTTTTGAGGGGCAAATTTACCGCGAAATCGACCAACTTATTGAAGACAACGCCGACCTTGTCGCCGACCTTGGCGGCAAAAGCACTATCGACGCCGCTGGCTATCAGATGATTTCTCAAGTCGTGCGCGACCCGATAAAGAGCTTTGATCTTTTGCCACTGTTCTATGCCTCCCAGGGCACACTAGGTGTTATTACCGAGGTAATCTTGCAATGCGAAGTCTTACAGCCTAATACTCGTCATTTCATCGCCGCTTTTGAATCTATCGGTGCCGCTGAAAGCTATATCCAGGAAATCCTTCCGCTCGGTCCAGAAGAGCTCAATCTCTACGATGCTCGTATGTTTAAGGCTAGCGCCGCTCACGGCAAGGATCCAGCGCTCTTTGCTCCAAAGTTTAACAAGGGTTACTTTGTCTGGGCTGGTTTTGACGAAAAATCCAGAAAAGTAAGCAAGAAATTAAAGAAATGTTTGAAGCTTCTTCCAGATAACTCCGCCTCTGTTACGGAGACCGATGACAATACTACCGACTTCCAGCGTTTCTACTCAGCTATTGCTAGCTATTTGAACGACGATGTCCGTGGTGAGCGCACCCCAATTTGTGATGATTTCTTCGTTCCGTCCGAGCATCTCGCCAACTTCTTGACCGACCTCAGGGATTTAGAAAAAGCCTATGATCAGGAACTCCCAGTTTTTGGCTCTTTCTCCACCAGTAATTATTCCATCCGTCCAGACATCCAGCTAAACACTGTTGTAGGTCGCCAATTCGTCCTGAAATTTATCAACGACTTTGACTCTCTGCTTCGTGAGCACGGGGGCTCTATCACCGGCGGTGCTCCAGAAGGAAGGCTCAAGGCCATGGTTACAAACGACCATTTCTCCGAGGCAGAAACTCAGCTTTATCACAAGATTAAGGATATCTTTGATCCAGAAGAAATCTTCTGCCCAGATATTAAACTCGGCGCCACCACCAACTCCACCGTCCGCCACCTCAGAGCATCTTATCTAGACTGTGTAATATCTTAAGATATGTGTTATAATTGTAGCTATGAAGACTACAGTTAAAAAAATCTCAGATACAAGGGTGGAAATCAAAGTTACTCTTGAAAAACCCGAATTAGACAGTGCCAAGAAAAAAGCTGTTGAGCGTCTAGCTAAGGAAGTTAAGATTCCAGGTTTTAGAAAAGGCAAAGTTCCAGCCGACATGGCCGAGGGACATCTCAATCCTAATGATATCGCCCAGGTTGCTCTCGACATCGCCGTCAGAGAAGCCGTGCCACAGGCCTTTATCTCTAATAAACAAAATCCTCTGGTTGTTCCAGAAGTTTCTGTTACTAAATATGTCCCAGATGAATCTGCCGAATTTACCGCTACTGCCGACATCCTCCCAGATGTCAAGATTGGCGACTACAAGAAACTTGGCGTGAAGAAACTAGAGAATAAGGTCTCCGACAAAGACATCAAGGATGTCCTAGATAACATCGCCAACGCCTACGCCGAGAAAAAGGTTGTTAAACGTGCCGCTAAACTTGGTGACGAAGTTATTATCGACTTTACCGGCAAAAAAGACGGCAAAGCCTTTGATGGTGGCTCCGCCCATGACTATACTTTAGGTCTTGGCTCCAAGTCCTTCATCCCAGGATTTGAAGAGGGAATCGTCGGACACGAAGTCGGTGACAAATTTGACCTCGACCTCACCTTCCCTAAGGATTACCACGCCAAAGAAATGGCAGGCAAGAAGGTTAATTTCGAAGTCCTCTTAAAACAGATTTCCGAAATCATCAAGCCAAAACTAGATGACGAGCTTGCCAAAAAATGCGGCCCGTTCAAGACCATTGACGACCTCAAGGCTGACATCAAGAAAAATCTCGCCGCCCAGAACGAGCACAAGATTGAAGAAAAATACAAAGACGACCTTGTCGAGGCTCTCGTCAAGAAGTCCAAGGTTGCCGCTCCAGAGATTCTTATCTCTGACCAAATGCGCTTTATCCGTGACGATATTAACCGCAACGCCGCCGCTCAGGGTCTTAAATTCGAGGATTTCTTAAAGCAAGTTGGCAAGACCGAAGAAGAATGGGAAAAGGAGGCTAGAAAAGTTGCCGAGGCTCGTGTCAAGGCTTCTCTCGTCCTTCAAATCCTCGCTCGCGACCAGAAAGTCACCGTCAAGGATGATGATGTTTCCGCTAAGATTGCCGAGCTCCGCGATGTTTATAAGAAGTCCCCAGAGGCTCTTAAGAATCTCAAAGATCCACGCGTCCGCATGGATATTAAGAACCGTATGACTATCGAAAAGACTCTTGAATTCCTAGTCGCCGCCCAATAAAGGCAGTAATTAAGCTACTAGACACATAGAGCCCATCAAAAAGCCCCCGTCAGGGGGCTTTTTGATGAATTTCAACTTAAACGTTATTTCTTAGCGCTAGTTTCTTTTTTTCGCGCCAGTATCTTTTTTAGCGGCGCCGTTTTTCTTATCATACCATTCTACGACATAATCTAATACGAATTTGACCATGGCCCAAACTACGATATTGACTACAAGTGCGATTAACGCAACTAGGGGCACCATTAGTGCGGCCACGCCCAGGCTCTGGTTAAATAGTGCAATCACACCAGATACGACAAAAGAAATTAAAGTGATAACTAAATAAGTGATTTCTACTAAAAGTAGCTCACGATGATTCTTATATAATTTAATAATCCCATTCATAACTCCATTATACCACACATTTCGTAAAAAGTCAAGCAAAACGTATTTGCTTGCAGTCTTTGCAGTAAAGCAGTTTAATCTAGGGTCAAAAAATCAGGTTTGTAAAATCCAGTCATGCTAGCGCTTGCATTTGGCTCTCAACTTTGTCATAGTGAAACTATACCCCAACTTAACATAGGAGGAAATATCTATGGAATCCGAAATAGTAGAGGAAAAACGCTTTCCAGAATGGATCAGGTTAAAAGAAAAACTCCATAATATAGGTCGAATAAGATCAATCCATGAAGGTGAAGTTTGGTGGGCGGCGGTTGGTGAGAACATCGGCGTAGAGATAAACGGTAAAAATGAGGGATTTACCCGCCCAGTGTTAATTTTCAAGAAGTTGAGCGGATTAAGTTTTCTTGCTATACCTTTGACAACTAGTGTCCGTGATGGCTCTTGGTATATTCCATTTATCTTTAAGGAAAGAAGGCAGTGCGCTGTGCTGTCCCAAATTAGGATATTGAGCGTTTCACGATTGAATAAACGCATGGGTATGTTGCCAGATTCTGATTTCGCGCTGATAATGGATGGTTTTCGCAGACTCTTTCTAGAGGACGAATAAAAATAGCCCCCAGATCTTTCGACTGGGGTTAGGCGGGTATTCCCGAATACACCTACATTATATCATACCCGTTCTAGAAAATCAAGACAAGAATTAAAATATTAAATGTAATGATTTTTTGCATAAAGCCCTTGCTTTTCTGGAACCGCTCATGCTATACTCAATATGTAAAGTGCAACATTTGGCGCACTAGGTTTCACGTAGCAGAAGGAGGCAAACCATAATGACAAACAAC
>JAZRSM010000043.1:0-11268 GCA_045651545.1 Candidatus Nanosyncoccus sp. | reverse complement strand
GTTATTATAACATAGTTTTTGCGGAAAAGGCAAGGATTTGTGATATAATATAGGTATCTGGGTGTGGCGCAGTTGGTAGCGCGCAGCGTTCGGGACGCTGAGGTCGTGAGTTCAAGTCTCATCACCCTGACCATTATATTTTATATTTTACGATTTCGTCGTTTTTGTGATGGAATTTGGAATAGTCAGTGTTTTCGTCGTAGCCGTTAGTGATGGCCCAAATGCAACGCGAAACAAAACTATGTGTGATAAGTAGAATTTCCGAATCGTTCGGGAATTTCTTTTTTAGGTCGGAAAGAAAATCACGGACACGAAGCAGGCCAGACGCAAAAGTTTCGGCTTCGCCGTCGGTTCTCATTTTGATAAGCGAGTTCCAATCGGGCATTTGCCAAAGCTCGTCTATAGTATGATCTTTTAGCTGTCCGAGGTCGCGCTCGGCGATGCGGTGATCAATGATAAAATCAGCTTCGGGAATAATAATTTCCGCGGTCTGAAGAGTGCGGCGCATAGGTGAGACAAAAACAGCATCAAAATGTTTGTTGCCGATTTTTTTATTTAGAGCCTGAGCCTGCTCAATTCCCTTTTTAGTTAAGCTTTCGTCGGAACGACCAGCAACGATACCCGTGATATTGCTAGGAGTTTCGCCATGACGGACGCAATACAAAATCATTCTTCCTCCCTACGCACCTCGCGAATAGAAATTGCAAGCCGTCTCATAAAGTCCATAATAATGCCACGATCTTCGCGTGGGAGGGCGCGGTAAGATTTGAAGAGGGCGGGCACGGCACGAAGTCCAGCGGCGGCAATGTCGACTGGTGTGCCGACTTTGCTAGTCTCCAAAATTTTAACCAGGATATTGACGAACTCTTCTTTTTGTCTTTTGGTGGCGCTTCTTAACCAGTGGTCGATAGTCTTGTCTACAAAGTCACTTTTCTTGGTAGCCTTGGAGCGGACTAGGGTCTTAGATTTTAAGTCGACTTCCCAAGAAAAAATGTTGTGCTGCCAGAAATTTTTGGCGGTGCTTTTTATGACTTCAAACTTTTCCGTGTGGGTTAAAAGACGACCAACTACGGAATCCTGGGGAATGTAATTTTTGATGCGCGGAAGGACAGGCTTACCTTCGTCTTTTTCGGCGACGGCTTTGGACATGCCTGGACCGTCCAAACTATAGACTGCGATAATGCGATTCTGATAAATATCCGGTGTGACAATAGCAGAATACATGGCAATATTGCCACCTTTAGAGTGACCACCAAGGTAGAATTTTTTCCATGAATATTTTTCGGCAACACGCTTAAAATAGAGGGTGCCAGAATGTTGGGACGGGACTTCGTCGTAAAGCGCGAGATTTAAATCTTCGTGCCAGCCGTGGAGAGTGCTGTCGGTACCAATGTAAGAAACAAAAGCAACGAAAGCATTAATATGGACGGTAATAGCCATAAATTGCTCGGTGTATTTTTTGCTATTTTTAACACGTAAGTCGGAAGTGCGAAGATTACCGTAGCGAGCGGAAAAACCCATGGCTTTTATCAAGTCAGCGTCGTCTGGCCAAGCAAAATCCTTGAGTTTTAAATCTCGCATTTTTTTAGCGATGGAAGCAATAGTTTCTTTGTCTTCTAGTTTGATTTTCTTGAATGGAAAATAGGAAAAACGAGAAAGGACAACAGCATCAAGTTCACAAAATGGAACTTCTTTTCCGATTTTGTGTTTGCCATAAACTCTGACGTAGTCGGTGATATTTGACATATTCTTATTATACCACCGGCTAGTCGCTTAATTGTTTAGTTGCTAGGTTGTTATCTGCGCGGCATTTGGCTGTTTTGGTTTTGGTTCATTTCCCCGCCACCCATTTGCCCGCCGAATTGACTGGTGAGCGTCGTGACGGTTTGGCCATTGACGGTGACGGTGCCGCCATTTAGCTTGCCAGTACCGTCCCAGTCAAATGGAGATTGTGCAGTAATGTTAATGGTGCCGCCATTTATAATAAGGTCGCCGTTAGAATCGATAGCGTCGGTATCGCCTTGCCCCATATTAATAGTCAGGTTGCCACCGTTAATTTCGATTTTGACGCTGTATTTGTCGGACTTAGCGCCAGCGTTGATACCGTCGTCCGTGGCATTAATCGTAATATCGCCACCGTTGATCTTAACGTAGGTAGCTTCTAGGCCTTCGTGCGCAGTAATGTTAAGCGTGCCGCTTTCTACGGTTAGCATACCGTCGGCGTGGATGCCGTCGTCGGCAGCGCTAATAGTAAGCGAGCCGTCGCCAGTGATAGCAAGGTCGCCTTCGGAATTGATGCCGTCATTGTCATTGTCGGCAGTGATAGTGCTGGTGCCGACGAGCTTAATTGTGACATCAGTTCCTTCTTTACATTTGATGCCGGCGCCGTCAGAAGATTTGATGGTGACATTGTCTAGAATGATTGTAACGGCATCAGTAGTATCAATAGAGATTTTATCACTTAGCGTTCCCGTAAAAGTATAGGTTCCGCCTGTGGTGATTTTAGTGCTTGTGGTTGAATTTGTAGCGGTTGTGGTATTTTCTGAAGCAGTTATGCTATTTTCTGAGTTGCTAGTGGTATTTTCCAAACCAGTTGTGGTATTTGCATCGGTGGATGGCGAGTTATTTTGATTGACGGCGAGATAGATACTAGCACCAGCTACACCGAGTGCTAAAACTACTCCGAAGGTTATGCCGATTAAAGTTTTCTTTTCCATATTATAATTCCTCCTCGATAAGTGGGTGAGAAAGAGAAACCTTGAGGTTGCCATTTTTCACACGGAGCTTATCGATAAATTCTTTTTCGTTAATATTCCTCTTAGTGTTAATGCGATAGGTTAGCTCAAACATACTGCCCATATTGGTAGTTTTGGATTTTTCCAAAAGATGGGAGATGGTATATTTGCTAAAAACATCATCAAACATTTCAGTGTAGTCCATGTCTTCTGGGACAAGAATGGTGAGTTTCTTGTCGACGTTAGTTGCTTCGCCAAATTTAATAAATTTGAGAAAAGCAATAATTGCGGAAACTACAACCGTAAAAGCGGCCGCAAAAGCGAGATAGCCAGTACCGACAGCAAGACCAATTGCCATGGCAAAAAATACAGATAAAATACTGCGCGAGTTGCCCGCAATGGAGCGAAAACGCACGAGCGAGAAGACACCTACAGTCGCAACACCTGCGCCAAGATTGCCATTAACTAGCATAATCGCCATAGCAACTAGCATAGGTAGAATAGCTAAAGTCGTAATAAAATTGCTGCTAGATCTGGCGGTTTTTTTGTGGACGAGAGCCACGATGAGACCTAGCACTAGCGCTGTGCCAAGACAAGCAAAGAAGCTAGCTGGCGTGAGTGTAGTGCCTAAAATACTATTAAACATATTGAATATCCTTTCTATTAAAGATTTCTTTTTCGGTTACACGTCCATATTTTGAAAATGAGGACGGGTAGATTTTTAATTTAGATAAAGCGCGGACAAAATAAAACGGGTAGCGGTCAAGAGCTTTTATCTCCATAACAACTTCACCATTCTCAAAAAATTTTTTGCCAGAATCACCTTTTTCTAGTGACAAATCAGTATTTCTACTCCTAACATTACGGTCAAAAGTGACGCGAAATGTAGGGTCGTTTTTGTCACAATAAGAAGTGCGATCATAAGCCAAAAACATAATTGGTTTTAGATTGTAGCGAGCCAAACAATGATCTAACTCCGCTTTTATTATCTCCGAATCACTATCTAGCCTTCCTGTTTTAATGTAGTTATTAAAATCGGAGAGTTTAATGGGGATACGACGCTTGCTGCCAATGCCTTTATATTTTTTCTTAATTTCTAAGAAAACAATATCGTCTAGCGTTGGGACGCCGTAACTTCTGATGCGCACTTTTTCTTTGTAGAGGGGCTTTTCTAAAGAGTGAATCGCAAGATATCTACTATCGTTATCAAAGTAAATGCTGCAATTCGTGCTCTTAAAATATTTATCCTTCTTTAAATATGGCTCAATTAGCCACATTAAAGATTTGATTTGTGCCTCCGTCAAAATATATTTGATTTCGGTTCTTCTAAAAATAAGTTGGGCCATGTTAACCTTTCTATCAAAACCAATACTGATTTTGATAACCAGATTATAACAGTGGTGGCTTAAACGAACCTTAAAAAGCTTAAAAACCTTAAAATATTATTCTTCGTCTTCTACGATGGCAATGTGGGCTTCTTCTAGCTGGGCGTCATCAACAGGAGATGGAGAGTTCATCATCAAATCTACACCAGAACCATTCTTAGGGAAAGCGACAATATCGCGAATGTTTTCTTTGCCAGTTAGGACCATGAAAATACGGTCAAGACCTGGAGCACAACCAGCATGTGGAGGAGCACCAAATTTGAAAGCGTTGAGTAAACCACCAAAGCGTTCCTCAACGTATTTTTTGCCGTAGCCGAGAAGACCAAAAGCTTTATACATGATTTCTGGATTATGGTTTCTAACGGCGCCAGAACAGACTTCGTAACCATTCATAACCATGTCGTATTGATCGGCGACGATAGCAAGCTTGTCGGCGTCAGACTCGGCATTTCCTAGAGCGGCAAGACCGCCTTTTGGCATACTAAATGGGTTATGCGAAAAATCTACGCGCTTATTTTTGTCGTCCCATTCGTAAAATGGAAAATCTATTACCCAGCAGTAGGCGATTTCCTCGTCACTCTTCAAACCAAAATGGTCGGCAAAAGCAATACGAAGAATGCCTAAAACTTTGTTGACTTTTTCGCGAGTGTCGGCGCCAAAGAAAACTGCATCACCGTCGGTTGCGCCAGTTAGTTCTTTAATTTTGGCAAGTTCTTCGGCTTTTAAGAATTTAGCGATTGGGGATTTTTCTTCGCCATTTTCGTAGAGAATGTAGGCGAGGCCACCAGCACCATTCTTACGAGCTAAGTCGGTAAAGTTGTCAATTTGGGAACGAGTGAGTGCGGCGCCACCCTTAACACAAATAGCCTTAACGACAGGAGCTTGGAAAACTTTAAAGTCGGTGTTTTTAAGAGCATCGGTTAAATCAATTAGTTCTAGGCCATAACGAAGGTCTGGCTTGTCGCAACCATAAGTATCCATAGCGAACTGGAAAGGAAGACGCGGAACAGTGCCACCTTCTGGAATAAATTGCTTGGCTGGCTCGGAGTTCATGACGAGTTTTTTCTTGGCAAAGTCAGTAGCAAGCGAAAGATAAAGTGGCTCGATTTCTTCACGGACAGTTTCGCCACTCTCGACGAAAGACATTTCCATATCAAGCTGATAAAAGTCGCCATATAAACGATCAGCACGAGGGTCTTCGTCACGGAAACATGGAGCGATTTGATAGTATTTTGGAATACCACCAACCATTAGAAGCTGTTTGAACTGCTGTGGAGCTTGTGGAAGAGCGTAGAATTTGCCTGGATGAAGACGAGATGGAACGAGAAAATCGCGTGCGCCTTCTGGGGAAGAGTTAGCTAGAATTGGCGTAGCAATTTCGATAAAATCGCGACTTTCCATGTAATTTCTAATAAAATGGTAGAACTCAGCGCGGCGCTTCAAAGTAGCAAGCATACTGGGACGACGCAAATCAAGGTAACGATACTTAAGGCGCAAATCTTCGGAAGATTCTGGACCGTCGTCGTGAGTGTTAACGGGAAGGGGCTCGGAACGGTTCAAAAGCTCCATAGTTTCGACGACGAGTTCGATGTCACCAGTTTCAATGTTAGGGTTCTTGAGCTCGGGAGCACGCTCGCGCATCTTGCCAGTAGCAGTAATGACGAACTCGTCACGCAGAGTTTCGGCAAGAGCAAAAGCGTCCTTAGTATCAGGTGTAACTACAAGCTGGATAATTCCCTTGTGGTCGCGAAGGTCAATAAAAATCAAGCCACCATGGTCGCGGCGAGAGTTGACCCAGCCAGAGACGGTAACAGTTTTGCCTAGTTGTGTTTTTAAATCCAAAGATAAACTTCTCATAACAGATTTATTTTATCATTTTTTAAGCGCTTCGTCAATTTTCTCACGGAAGACGTTAAGGAAGCCTTCTTCGCCTTTAGCACCTTCAAAGACAATCTTTTCACCATTCATGTAGAAGCTAGGCGTCTCGGTGATATTGACGCGGTTGGCGAGGTCGTTGTCAAAGGAAACTTTCTTAGATACATTGGAGCTAGCCAGGTCTTTTCTAAACTGAGCTTCATCGCCCTTACCACCCGTGACGGAGTTAAAGAGGTCGACAAAAATGTCGGTACGCTCATCACCAGAAGCATCATACCAGACGGCTTGATTAGCAAATAATTTGTCAGCGTATTCCTTCCAATAACCTTGAAGCCCGGCAGCCTCGGCAGCAGAAGCAGCAGCAGTACCATTCTGATGATAACTCAAAAGATAGACGCGAAAGACAACAGCAAGGTCGCCGTTATATTCTTCAATCAATTTATTGATACGAGGGTTGTGCAAAGCACAGGCTGAACACTGATAGTCAGCGTATTCATAAATAACAACCTTAGCTTTGTCAGCATCACCCTTAACGTGGTCAGCGATTTCGCCATTGTCAGCATTGGCACTGATAATAGAATTAACATCGTAGTTGGTGGTTTTATTAGCTTTGTCAATACTACGCCAAATCACGACGCCGATAAAAAGTGCAACGATAGCAAGGATAGCAACAATAGCACCAATATTCCCTTTTTTATTCATTTTCCTCCTTCTTCTTAGGATGCTTTAATTAGAGAAATTTACATCTTATGATATAATATATATTAACATATTAACTGGATGATGACCATGAGTAATTTCATGAAAAAGTTTACAAAGTGGGTGGATCCAAAACTTGAAAAATATCGTGACCCAGTGGCGCCGGTTGTGCCGCCACCTTATGTCGTGAAAGATTTGGACGATTTGATTGGGGTGCTAAGGCGATGTCCAAAGGAAGTTTTGTCAGGAAAGCAGCGCGCGATTATTGCGGCAAGCATGAGTTTTAATGATAGAATGGTGGGCGAGATTATGATGCCGAGGTCGGAAATTACTTTTGTGTATGAACACGATTTCTTAGGTCCATTAATGCTAGATAAATTATATCAGTCGGGTTCGTCGCATTTTCCAGTTTTGTCGTCGGACGGGCATCAAATTGTGGGATTAATCCATACAGACCAGTTAAATTCTCTAGAGATAAAAAATACCGACCGGGCGGCAAAATATGTGGATAAAACTGTTTATTATCTACGGAGCGACTATACACTGGAGCAGGCGATGGCGGCATTTCTTCGGACTAACTGTTTCTTTTTCTTAGTGATAGACAAGAGTGGACAAATTGTAGGACTTTTGACATATCAAATGCTGATTGCGTATTTACTTGGTTATGTGCCAAAGGACGATTTTGCTTCTGATACATCGATTTTGGCGGTAATGAAGCGCGAGAAATAAAGTGGTCGATGGTGATTGAGAGTCGGTTAGCACTAGAAAAGCCCCTAACATGATATCACGTGATATTATGCTAGGGGCTTTGCGCGTTTTACCAACGAAACTTCTAAACAATCTTCGTTTCGATGAACTCGAGCCCGAAGGCAGGAGATTCTTGCGACTTTTTGCGGGCGTAGGCCCGTTTAAGTCCGATACGCATAGGTACTTTCGTACACCTGTTTAGTTTTATCGTCCAACGACAATTTGGAAAGAACGACCTTCCTATGGTATCAAATTTTGGCAAAAAATGCAAGAGTTAGGTAGAGCTGGTAGGTCGTGAACTAAGCATGGACACTTTTAAAATTAGCACTAAGGTTATGGTATTATGCTTAGGCGAGCATAGCAATAAGCACAACCGCAGCAACAACGATGCGATAAATGCCAAAAGCTCTTAAGGAATTTGATTTTTTGAGATATCTGAGACAGAAAGTGATGGCGAGGAGGCCAGAAACGAAAGCAACGGCGTTAGACAGAGCGAGCATAGAAAGGTTATTAAAGAGATATTCGCGAGTGCTTGAAGAAATAAGAGTCTTGGCGCAGACGGCGGTCATGAGAGGGATAGAGACCAGGAAGGAGTAATCGGCGGAAGATTTGGCGTTCAAGCCAACCATACGACCAGCAATAATGGTACTACCGGAGCGAGAGACGCCTGGAATAAGGGCGAACATCTGGGCAATACCGATGATAAGAGCGCGAGGCTTAGTAAGTTTATTCTCATCCTTTAGCTCGGACATCTTAGGTAGAAAGTCGGCTAGAATCATCAGGATACCGACGACACCCATGGCGCTAGCGATAGTAATTAGTGAGGAGAAGAAAGAGTTTTCTTCGATAAACTTCGCCAGTAATAGCCCGGCGAGGCCAGCAGGAATACAGGTGATAATGACATTGATGGCTAGCTTAAAATTATGGTTTTTAAAAATGTCTTTTAGGATTTCAAAAATGCGCTTGTGGTAATAAATAATTAGAGCGAGAAGAGTACCGAAGTTGATAAGTTCAAGGAAGAAGTGGAAATCGTCGCCACGAGTGCCGATGATTTGCTGGACAATCTCGAGATGGCCAGACGAAGAGACTGGGATAAATTCTGTGAGGCCTTGAACGAGACCCAAAACTATAGCTACAAATGTTGTCATAAGCCTATTATAGCATATATATTTTGGTTATTTTAACTGGAAAAAAGGGGCAAAATCTGTTATAATTGAAATAAGTGTAATTATAAAAGTTTAGGAGATAAGATGTCAGGACATAGTAAATGGGCAACGACCAAGCGCCAGAAGGCTGTGGTCGATGCAAAGCGTGGAGCGCTTTTTACGAAAATTGGAAACCAAATTGCGATTGCTGCGAGAGCAGGTACAGACCCAGCGATGAACCCAAGTCTTGCGATGGTGCTAGAAAAAGCTAGACTCGCTAATATGCCAAAGGCGAATATCGAACGCGCAATCGCTAGAGTAGCGGATAAATCTTCGGCGGCACTAGTAGAAGAAACCTATGAGGCTTATGGACCTGGTGGGATTGGAATTATTGTGGAAGTAGCCACCGATAACAAGAATCGGACGATGCCGGAAGTAAGAAATGCGCTTTCTAAAAATGGCGGGCGCATGGCAGAGCCTGGAAGCGTGATGTTCCAGTTTGAAAGAAAAGGTGTAATTTTTGTCACTAATAAGGGCGACGAGGTAATGATGGCGGCACTTGATGCGGGAGCAGAAGACGTGGTTGAGGAAGAAGATGGCACAGAAATTACCACGGTGGCATCCGACTTGATGAAAGTAAGACAAGCGCTAGTTGATGCTGGACTAGAAGTAACAAGTGCAGAGCTAAAATATATTTCTAACACCAATATTGAACTTGAGGGCGATGATTTAGAAAAGGCTGAGAAATTGCTCGATGCTATCGACGATCTTGACGATGTGACGGCTGTCCATACTAACCTAGGCTAAATAAAAACTTTGTGGCGCTATAGCTATTTGCGCTTGGCTTTAGCTGGTTTTTTGAAAACAATGAAAGCGACGAGGCTACCAGCAAAGACGCCAAGAATAGCAATAGCAATGATAGTGCTAACAGCAACATTTTCTGGAGAAATGACGGCGAGAACGGCAGAAGAAGATGAGATAGAAGCGAGGTCAGTTGGTTCAGAAGAAACACCAAGTGGCTCTGCAAAGGCTGATTCCCCGCTATTATCATCTTTGCGATTATTTTCTACGGCGACGATTTCTGTTGCGGTCTCTTCAAAAGCAATGGAAGAGTCACTAGTGGCGACGCTATAATTACCATTATTATCTTGAAGACGGAAGGAAATTTTGTCCGTGACGTTACCTAGCTCTGGAGATAAATTGTAACGAAGGTAGATTTTGCTACTACTAGAGCCAGAAGTACCAATATGGATAGCATCACTGAGCTGATATGAACCTTCGTGATTTTCGCCATCGACTTTTTGCCAAGAGGCAGGGTTGTTCTTGGAGTAAGAATATTCTAGGTTATTTTCGTTAAAAGAGATAAAGCCAGCATGCTTACTGTCGGAAATGCGAGAAGCGATATCAGTCAAGTGAAGCTCGGAAACGGTGCTTTTGTTTTCTACGGAGGCAAGGTAAACTAGATGGTCACCAGAAACCTTGACTTCGGTATTAACAGAAACGGGCGAAGAAAAGGCTGCGTCTGACCAGACCTTAGGTACTCCGTTCTTGCCGCCAAAAGAAGACTGGCTGATAGAGTCAGAGACGTTAATAACTGATAATGCGGTGAAGCCCGCAAAGGCGACAAATGTAATGATTGCGATTACACTTGCCAAAGATGTTGTTCGCTTATTCATAGTAATTTTATTTTATGATTTTTTTGATTTTTTAGCAATAGAGTTATTTAATTTGTCGGAGCGGTTGAGCTTGTTAGAGTAATTGAGCTTGTTGGAACGGTTGAGTTTGCCGTCGTCAGCGTAATCTTCTAGGTCGTTTTTGAGTTTTTTATTTTCTTTTTCTAGCTTAGACTGGCGACCGAGAAGTTTCATAATATTTTCTTGTTGCTTATATAAAATAGCAAAGATGACGACACCGACCACAATAAAGGTAATAACAAGCCCGATATTACCTTCGCTAAGACCAGTGCCGATAACATTGTTGCCGACAACGGCAGGGAGACGACCTAAAGCAAAAATAACAATGAGCTTTTTGATCGGGACGTCCGTAAGGCCTGCGACGTAGCAAACTATATCGTCCGGAAGACCTGGAATAAGAAAGATTAAAAATAAAATAATACTAGCACGTTTGCCGACGACAAAATCAAATTTGTCGAGCGATTCTTTTTTGACAAGTTTTTCGACAAGACCGCGGCCGAATTTACGGGAAAGCCAGAAGACTAAAGTTGCGCCAATAGTTGCACCAATAGTGGTCCAAAGTACACCCCACCAGCCAAATAGTAATCCGCCAATAGCACCGACAACATTGCCCGGAACGGGCGCGACGACGGTTTGCAGAATCTGCAACCCCATGTAGGCGATAGGGCCGAGTGGACCAAGGTCTTGAACAATTTTGATAAGTTCTTCGCGATTATTAAAAAGCTGAGTAAGCGGTCCGCCAGCAATGACATCCCAAGCAAGGTAACCACAAAGAGCTAAAATTATGACCGTAACGAGAATGATCTCGATTTTGAGTTTTTTGTCAATTTTGTTTTTGAAAATCTTGCCCATTTTAGTGATTTTGCTTTTGCTTAGTTCGTATTATTTTGATATCGTCATTTGGCGTTGTTATTTAGCATATTCAATAGCGCGAGTTTCTCTAATAACATTGACTTTGATGACGCCTGGATAACTCATGGTAGCCTCA
>JAZRSM010000042.1:0-32970 GCA_045651545.1 Candidatus Nanosyncoccus sp. | reverse complement strand
TTAATTTCTTGTAACGGCCACCGCCTTTTTTGTCCTCGGCAACTTTGGCGATAGCAGAAGCTTCGTCAATCACATCAATAACTTTGTCGGGCATAAAGCGGTCATTAATATAGCGACCAGACATATTAATAGCGGTTTCTACAATTTTGTCAGGAATTTCGACGCCGTGATGTTTTTCGTAATGAGATTTAATACCTTTTAGGATTCTTAGCGTTACAGCGTCGCTTGGCTCTTCGACGAGCACAGTCTGGAAACGACGAGCAAGAGCTTTATCTTTTTCGATATTTTTCCGATATTCATCCAAAGTAGTGGCGCCGATTAAGTGGATATTACCGCGAGCAAGCGCAGGTTTTAGAATGTTGGCGGCGTCCATAGCACTGTCGCTACCACCACCAGCACCAGCGAGAAGATGAAGCTCGTCGATGAACAGAATAATGGCTGGGTTAGAAGTAGCTTCGTCGATGACGCCTTTGATGCGTTCCTCGAATTCACCACGAAACTTAGTGCCAGCAACCATCGAAGAAAGATCGACTTGATAAATGGTCTTGCCAATAAGGTTGCCAGGGACATCGTTTTTGGCGATGCGAGAGGCGAGACCCTCAACGATAGCGGTCTTACCAACACCTGCTTCACCAATCAAAACTGGGTTAGACTTAGTGCGGCGGCAGAGGACGGTGACGACGCGCTCGATTTCTTTGTCACGACCAATGACAGTATCGAGCTTGCCCTGCTTGGCGAGTTCAGTTAAGTTCTCGCCGTAACGACTGAGCCATTTTAGTTTAGGCTTGCTAGAATATTTTTCTTTTTCTTTAGACTTCTTGGCAGACTCAGCTTGCTCGGTAACGAGATTTTCGATATTGTCGGCGATTTCATTAATGTCGACTTTTAGCCCAGTCAAAATAAGTGCGGCGCGAGAATTAGGCTGAGTAACGAGTGCGTGGAGGATATGCTCCGTGCCAACTACATCTAGACCATATTCGTGGGCAAAATTATTGGCAATGCGGAGAGTGAGGACGGCAGCTTCAGATAAAGACATCATCGCCATCTGAGAGCCTGGAACTTCCACGGCAGTAGCGTTAATGGATTTCTCGATGTCGGAAAGTTCAATTCCCTCGTCGGCTAGAATGTGGGCACCAGTGGAATTATCCATGTCTGCGATGCCAAGGAGAAGGTGTTCTGTACTCATGTAGCCATTGTTGTAACGCTTGCTATACATATCCGCTTTTTGGATAGCAAAACGAGCATTTTCGGACAAATGGCTCATAATTTCATTAAATTCATCTTGCATAGCTTAATGATAGCAAATTAGCACTCTCGTGTCAAGAGTGCTAATTTTAGTGAGCGCGGTAAGAATCTCGGGTGAATTTTGATGGGATTTTTACAGAAAAAATCGCCTCAGTTGGCGATTTGATAAGCTTGGTGCGGGTACGGGGAGTCGGACCCCGATCTCATCCTTGGGAAGGATGCATAGTAGCCGTTATACGATACCCGCAGATGCTACTAGTATAACACATCTTATGATAATCTGGGAGATTGTCTGTTGTCGTTTGATCTATCTATTGTCGTCGGCTTGAACCTCGGCGGCGGTGTCCTTGTCGCCAACTGTAATATATTCCACAACGCGTTTCTCTTCGCGGACATTGGCAAGACGTTTATCAAATTCGGTAAATGGAATCCTGATTGAGGCATAATTCACTTTGGATTCGGCTTTATCACGAAGATAAATAATATAGTAGCCATCACCGTTACTAGATGTCAAGATATCGCTCAAAGTGTTTGGCTGCATGGAATAGGCAATATCGGAACGACCACCATCAACGTTCATCACATCAATTAGACCGCCAGTATCTTCGTATTCAAGACCAAGTTCGGAAGCAACTTTAGCCAAATCTCCGTTGACGCTTCGTGATTTGACGAGGGCTTGTTCAGCTTTGTTGGCGGCGGCGATGTCGATTTTCTTAGACACCTCTTCTTTGATTAGCGATAGATAAAGTAAGCGGCGATATTCTTTTTCGGTAAGGTCAAAATTATCCTTCAAAACTTTTAGAAAACCTTCGCGGCTACGCTCAGCGCCACCAAGTTTTCTATGTTCGTCAAAGGCCTTGTCAACCATTTCGTCTGTAACTGTGATGTCCATCTGCTTGGCAAGCTTCATAGCGTAAGTATAATCTTCGGCGTCGTCTAGAGCGGTGCGCTTATAATATTCGCGGACACTCTCGGTATCAGTCTGGTTATCGGAGGTGCCGTTTTGCTGTTCGACAGGAGTAATGCTACTTCTAAAGATCATCAAGTAGTCGCTGTAGCGAACTAACTCGCCGTCAATTTTGGCAACCGGAACTGGGATAACCGTAGTCAGACGATAAAGAATATCACCAGTGTTCTGTGATTTGTAAAGTAGGACCCAGCCAAAAGCGCCAGCAGAAATCACCGCGACAATAGCAATTGCAATCGTGATAAAAACCAAGCGATGCTTAGCAAACTGCATAGGGTATTTGAACTTACGACCCTTAGCCAAGACCTCCTCTCGACGAATATCGAGTTTTTCTTTCTCGGTCTTATGGTCGGCCTTTTTTGGCAACTTGTTTTTGATGGAATCTTTAATTTTTCCCATTATTTATCCTTTGCAATATTTTGTAATTTGTTATGAATCTTGCTTGGTTTTGGAACTCCAGAAATGATTAAGTCACCCACGGCGGTTTGAATTAAAATAGTGCCGTAGTTAAAGATGCCAGCGAACATATTTGGAATACTATAGGAAATGCTTTGAATTTTGTCGAGCCAGAGGTCGGTAGTAGTCTTTTTGAAGAGGCTTTTTTGGACGATCTGGCGGATACGTTCATTAGTGACGATGAAAATGGAAAAATACCAAAGCATATAACAATAAGCAACACCGAGTAGCCCGATTATAACACAGCCTAGAAAGACCCAGAACATGCGGCCGTCGTCTTTCCAGAGGAGCATGGGGATAATGCCAAGAATTATCATAATGATGAGGAAGAGGATTCCGCGTCTAGCCGTGGAAATGTGCCTCCTAAAAATAAAAACGACTCGTTCGTCTTCGCGCTGGCCGTCAAATGATAATTCGCTCATGGTAATATTATAACAAATTTTGGTAGCTTTGCTGGTTTTGGTACCCTCGGCGAGAGTCGAACTCACAACCTTTTCCTTAGGACGGAACTGCTCTATCCAATTGAGCTACGAGGGCACGTTTTATTTTCTGGGGCTAGAATTACTACTTTCAATCCTACTTGGTTTCAGCCTTATCCGCTTTTATAGGCTTGAGAAGTAGTAATTCCTAGCCCCTCTAACTAATTACTGCTACCTAGTGTATTTTTCGTTAAGGTCCGAATAGTCGTAAAGCTCGTCAGGCTTGAACCAGAGAGCGACTTCTTTTTTGGCTTCTTCTGGGGAGCCAGAAGCGTGAACAAGGTTAGGGACACCGACCTGCTTAGCATCAGAATAACCAAAGCTCATGTGCGCGTAGTCACCACGGATAGTACCCATATCTGCAGCCTTTGGCTCAGTAGAGCCGACGATTTTTCTGACTAGTGGGACAGCTTCGACACCCTCTAGGACAATAGCGATAACTGGACCTGATAGCATATAGTTAAGGTTGTAACGGAAGGCGGTCTCGCCACGACGAGTGATCATCTGACCGATGCCTTCATAGTGTTCCTTGTACTGGTCTTCATCTGGCATAACCATCTTCATACCAACGATTTTGAGACCAACACGCTCGAAGCGAGTAAGAATCTCACCGACGATACCACGCTGAACGGCATCTGGTTTACAGACTACTAGGCTTCTTTGGATTAGTTCTTTCTCTTTTCCCATAAAAATAACTCCTTTTTATTATTATAACACATGCAGGGTATATAATGTAATTATGCAAGAAGTTTATGTAATAGACTTAATTCAGGATTTTCTAGAACATGTAGAGATAGAGATGGGTCGGTCTATCAACACCGTGCGAAATTATGAACTATATCTGACTAGATTTTATGAACTTTGTGCGAAAGATTTGAATCATGAGATGCGACCAGAGGACATCGATGAGGAAATGCTTAGAAAATATCGCTTGCGGCTAAATAGATTTGTGGCAGACGAAAAAGGGACGAGACTAACTGCACAGACACAGGCCTATTATTTAATCGCATTTAGAGGATTTTTGAAATATTTGGCACGACGCGGGATAGATTCACTAGATCCAGCGCTGGTGGATTTACCAAAGACGCACCGCCCACAAGTAACGTTTTTACATTTTGACGAAGTGCAGGCGCTGCTTGACGAGATTGATTTAGACACGGAAACTGGTTTACGAGATCGAGCGATTATTGAGTTGCTATTTTCTGGGGGGCTGCGCGTGTCGGAGCTTTGCAAGCTGAATCGGAGTGATATTAATCTTGAACGGAAGGAATTCGTAGTACGCGGAAAAGGGAGTAAAGATAGGCCGATTTTTATTGATGATAGTGCGGCAAATCGGGTGCGAGATTATTTGTGCGTCCGGCACGATTCCCTGCCAGCGCTGTTCATAAATAATAGTAGAAACTCTGGAGTAGTGGATACTTCGGGTGATTACCGAAGATTGACGCCACGGAGTATTCAGAGAATTATCAATAAATATACGCGGGCGGCGGGGATTACTAAACATGTGACGCCACACACACTGAGGCATAGTTTTGCGACGGATCTTTTGATGAACGGGGCAGACCTGCGCGCGGTACAATCACTGCTGGGGCATAGTAATATTTCTACGACACAGATTTATACACATATCACAGACACGCACCTAAAAGACGTGCACAAGAAATATCATTCGGAAACGAATTAGAGCAGTGTGGAGTTTTTTGTGGACTTTGGGCTAACTAAATATTAACGATTAGGCTAAGTAGCCAGGATTGCATTACATAAACTACCACGAAGGCAAAAACCAGAAATGGACCAAACGGAATTTGTTTGGTACCTTTTTTGGCACGAAGGAAGAGACCAATAATGCCGCCCGCAGTATTAGCAACGAAGAGAGCAACGAGGGCGAGCCACCAATGGCCAAGCATAAGCCCAATCGGAAGAGCAATCAGCCAATCGCCAGAGCCGACGAGTTTCTCCTTGGAGAAAGTAGAGAGAAGATAATATGGAGCAGCAAGCAAAGCGGCAGAGCCGAGGACTTTCAAGAGAAAGATGCCGATTTCTGAAAACTCAGAGAGACTCAGAATCAAGCCTACGGCTTGTAGGATTACGGACATTATAGCACTTATGTTTAAAATTGTCAAGAGGAAAGTCGGGAACTTTTGCCATTTAGCATCATAGACTACCAAAATCCACATTGTAATTATGGCAACAATTAGTATGAGCGCATTCACGATTAGCATAATCAGATAGGTGATTTGATTATCTGTAATGGCAGTAGCAAAGGAATCATAGAAGTAGTTAGTAAAAGCGACAAAGATTAAACCCATGCAGAATTCGGACAAAATTTCTGATAGACCAATTTTGGCGCCACATTTTTTACATTTCCCTTTTTGAGCGAGCCAGGAAAAAAGCGGGATGTTTTCGGATTTTGTGAGACGCTTACCGCAGGATAGACAGACGGACCATTTGCCTGGGGATTTTTGATTCTTTTCCTTTAATCTAATACGCCAAGCCTGACAACAGGCGAAGCTACCGAAGATAGCACCGATAAAAAACGAAATGACTAAAATGAGAATTCTAATATATGGCTCCATGCCAAAATTATAGCAATAAATAGTCTAAAAAACCACTTGCATTTTAACTTTTTTTACTCTAAAATAATACTAGAAATAAGCATAATTACTATTTTAATAATGCTAAAGAAAGGACAATAAATGTCAACACAACAACACAAAAAAGGTTTCACGATTATTGAGGTCGTGCTTGTGCTTGCAATCGCTGGTCTTATCTTTATGATGGTGTTCTTGGCTTTGCCGGCACTACAAAGAAGCCAGAGAGATACGCAACGGCGCGATGATATGGCGAGATTCCAAGCGCAAATTGCGAACTATCAAACTAATAACCGTGGGCAGGTGCCAAACAATACTGCAACTACTAAGGGTGTCTGGATTCCTACCGTTCAGAAAGCTAAAGATGCCGCAACTATGGTAACTGCAACAGAAGCAAAGATTAGTGGCGTTGCTACAAAAGTAACTTCTACTAATGCGGCTGGCACATGGGGCGCTTTCTTAGACAACTACATGTGGGCAGCAAATGATACCTTTACTGATCCAGGCGGTACTGCTTATGCTGTAGGTGATCATGGTAAGATTACTGCAAAACAAACTTTGTCTTTGAATAATAACCAGATGGACTTCATTATTCACGTCTATCACGGCGCAATTTGTGGTGCTACTGAAGGAACAGTTGACGTTTCTACTAGTGGTTCCACTCGTAAGCTTGCAATTCTTTACAAACTTGAAGGTGCTGGCTACTACTGCGGCGAAGTCTAATAATCGCTTAGCATAACTAATCCCCCTTGATAGGGGGATTTTTGATGGGGGGGTGGTAATTATGGTGAACGGGCAGAGCAAGTCTCAACAAAAAAATCCCCTCTCACGAGGGGGTTTGTGTATGACTAGTTTTCTGGTTTCTCTAATTTATAGTAGATAGATGGAGCAAAGCGGATTGGGGCAAGTAATCTTTGAGCACCCTTTTCCATACGAATGAGATTCTTGCTACCAAAAATCTTCTTAAGTCTAGCAGAGCGGAAGTTAGAGACGGACAAAACCTTCTTAATTTTAAAACCAGTTTGTTTAAACAAGTCTTCCATATACTTAGGGTGATAATTAAAGAAACCGTCTTTATCAATCTCAGAAAGGTTAGCCACTTCGCGGCTAAATGGATTAATCTTAGTGCGACGAGTGAGATAACGGACGATGCGTGGGAGGGTACGCTTGTTAGCAACTTCTATGACGGCAACACCGCCTGGGGCGAGCACGCGATAGAGCTCGGCGAGCACTTTGTCGATATCCTTGAAATGATGCGTAGCGCGAACCATTAGAAGTTCGGTTAGTTCGCCATCCTTAAATGGTAAGTTGTAGATATCACCTTGGGCAGTGTTTAATTTTTTGCCATATTTTTCCTTAGCTTGGTCGAGCTCGGTCTGGCTAAAATCAAACAGCGTAGCCTTCTTGGCGCGAGGAATATACTCGTCGGCGAGGCGACCGTAGCCACCAGCGATATCAACAAAATTATTCATCTTCTCTGGCAAGAGGCGACGAACAGCAATACGGTCAGCTTCATCCTCATATTTTCTATCAGCATCTTCCCAAAAGATTTTCTTGTAATCGTATCCGTTGTAATCGGAGATAGATTTCCCTTTAACTTTTTTACTCATATCTATATTATACCTTAAAACTAGACGTTTCTAAAGACTATCTTCTTGAGTTTATCGACGATAGGTTGAACCTCTGGTAAATCAAGGAAATAACCCGCAATGATATAGGCGATGACAGAAGTGCTGGAGATGAGGAGGAATTTTGGCAAGATCGCAAGGAGCGAGACATCGGTAGAACGGAGTGGGAAGAATTTGGTCATAGAATAGCAAACGGCGCCAGCAACAGCTGTGGCAATGCCCATACGCGTCATACCTTTCCAGAAGGAAACGTTAAACAACTTGTGGTGGCTCTTACGATTAAGTAAGGTTAGCAAGATAATAATCTCTAAAACGGCACCGATAGACTGAGCATATCCAAGGCCTTCTGGGCCAAAGCCCCAAAGCGTAAAGAGAATAGCGAGGAGCGTAGAAAAACCAACGGCAATAATACTAACAACGAAAGGTGTGCGCGTATCTTGGCGAGCGTAAAAACCGCGCGAGGCGATATGAAAAACGGAGCGAGCAAAGATAGCTAGAACGAGAGTGCCGAGCACGGAAGCGATCAAGGCGTCGCCACCATTTTTAATGAAGGAAGTGACATAGCCACGCGCAAAGTAAGAAACAATGGCGACAGGGAGAGAAATCCAGATGATAGTGCGGAGCGCGGTGCGGAAAGTAGCCAAGAATTCTTCGTTCTTCCCTTCGCCGACGTTTTCGGTCATTTTAGGGAAAAAGGCAGTAGAAATAGCGACACCAATGAGATTAACTGGCATCTGATGAAGACTGGTAGCCTGCTGGTAGCTTCTCATAGCGCCGGCGCCCATGCGGGAGGAGAGGTTGGTATTAACAATGGTGTTGACGTAGTCAATACCCTGGTCAAGAGAGCGAGCTGGAAGGAGTCTCAAGACGGAGCGGAAACCGTGATTTTTCCAGTAAATCTTAAATTCGTAATCGACGCCGAGACCGATGAGACCGACAAGTGAGATAATAACCTGCAAAATCGCACCGAAGACTACACCGAGGGCAACACCCATAATACCACCATCGAAGATTTGGACACCAAAGATATTGATACCGTTAGTAAACCAAACAATGCCCACTAGGATGCCGATGTTATAAACAGCTGGGGCAAGAGCGTAGAAGACGAAGCGGCCAACGGCTTGTTGAATAGAGCTTAAAACGGTAGAGATAGACATCAGGAATGGGTTAATCGCAATAACACGCATCATGTTGATAGCGAGAATTGTGCCTGGCTCATCTAGACCTGGACCGACGACGTAACGGACGAGTGGGTCCGCAAAAATCATGATGAGAATACTAGCGATGAGAGTAACGAAAGCCATGAGGTTAAGGACTGAGGAGGAAAGCTCCCACGCGGACTTCTTATTCCCTGTAACGAGGCGTTGGTTAAAGACTGGAATGAACGAGACGGCAAGAGCACCAGAAGTTAAGATGAAAAACATAAAATCTGGGATAGTGAAGGCGGCAGTATAGGCATCGATACCAGTAGGATAGGTATCAAGATAATAAGAGTTAAGCAAGCGGTCACGAAAGATGCCAAGGAGAGCAGAAACTAAGGTAGAACTCGCCAAGATGATAGCAGACGCCTTAATAGAGAGGCGCGCGTTAGCAAGGGCAACAATAGATTTGAACTTTGGTGAACGCATTAATATTATTATAGCACCGATTAATGAAGTTTAGCAGACGGAGGGAGAGTGGCGCCTTCCATGAGCGGAGCGATGTCGGCTTCTTCTAAGGTTTCTTTCTCGAGTAACGCCTCAGCGACGCGGTCAAGAACCTTGGCGTTAGCCTTAAGGACGGCTTCGGCGCGCTTTGCGGCTTCGTCGGTAAGCTTTTTGATTTCGGAATCAATCAATTCGGCGGTTTTTTCGGAATATGGTTTGCCTGTTGAAATAGTGTAATAGCCGGTAGTCTCGTCTGGGAAGACTTGATTACGAGTGCCGGAGCCCATACCTTCTGAAACAATCATGTCCTTAGATAATTCTGCAACGTGTTTCAAATCGGAAGAAGCACCAGTAGTAATAGCATCTTCACCGAAGATAAGTTTCTCGGCAACACGACCACCCATAGCTCGAGCAAGAACGTCCTTTAAGTCGTAAATGCTCTTGTAGCTGCGGTCTTCTGGAGGAAGAAACCAAGTCACACCGCCTGTGCCACCGCGTGGGATAATAGTAATCTTGTGAACTGGGTCAGAATCTGGGAGAACATGACCGACTACAGCGTGGCCCGCTTCATGATAAGCAGTGATTTTCTTTTCTTCGTCGGTCATGACTTTGGATTTTCTTTCTGGACCGATGGCGACACGCTCAAAAGCTTCGGTAAGGTCGGCATTAGTGATAGCTTTGTGACCTTCGCGAGCGGCGGTAATGGCGGCTTCGTTGGCAATGTTAGCAAGGTCGGCGCCAGATGAGCCAGCGGTTTTCTTGGCAAGAGCATTCAGGTCGACGTCTTTTTCAGTCGGTTTGTTCTTGAAGTGGACTTTCAGAATCTCGAGACGATCTTTCCTCTCCGGCAAGGTAACATTAACATGACGGTCAAAGCGACCTGGACGAAGGAGGGCCTTGTCTAGCATATCGACGCGGTTAGTTGCGGCCATAACGATAACTCCAGAATCATTATCAAAACCATCCATCTCAACTAGAATCTGGTTTAAGGTCTGTTCGTCTTCACGACCTGCACCACCACGAGCATCACGCTTGTGGGCAACAGCGTCGATTTCATCGATAAAGATAATGGATGGGGCGTTTTTCTTAGCTTTACTAAAGAGATCACGAACACGGGAAGCGCCAACACCGACAAACATTTCGGCGAACTCCGAACCAGAGATAGAGAAGAATGGAACATTAGCTTCACCAGCTACGGCACGCGCCATGAGAGTTTTACCAGTACCTGGATCACCGGCGAGGAGAACACCACGTGGAATCTTGGCGCCGAGCTTTTCGTATTTCTTAGGATTTTTCAGGAAGTCAACGATTTCGGTCAAATCTTGCTTGGCAGCTTCGTTCCCTGCGACATCTTCAAATTTGACTCTTTTCTTGTCAGGACCGTATAGTTTAGCCTTGGCTTTGCCGAAGCCCATGGACTGATTATTCATGGATTGAGCTTGGCGGAGCATATAGATAAAGAAACCGCCAATAACAATAATCGGGACGACGATAAGGGCGATGTCTAGGAAATTTGCCCAAAAGTTAGAGGCTTCGACATACTCGATAGTAGGATATTTTTCTTGGCAGGATTTGAGTTCGTCGCCGCTTTTGCCGTCGCAATGATTAATTAGACCCTGGTCATAGAGCGTGCCGGATGGGTCTTTTCTAGAAACTTCAGTTGGCTGATCTTTATCCTTTAGAGTAATTTTAAGTTCGGAACCTGCGACGGTGATTTTCTTGATGTTGCCATTTTCATCATTAGCGCGAGAAATCACATCAGAAAGTGCGACTTCGTCCATCTTAGTGTTTGGGGTAAGCATAGGGACAACTGCAAAACAAATTAAAATCAGGATAAAGACAAAGAGAATCCTACGAGCGTTGTTGCTTTTGTCGTTTTTGCTCGGTTTTTTGGCGGTTTGATTAGTCACGGTAAAACTCCTTAAAATTATAATTATTATATCATATATTATGTGTAAATTGGCTCGTCGTCTGGGAAGGGATTGTCGTCAAAGAATTCGGTGTTATCGTTCCATGGGTCGAAAGAATAGGGATTGAAGCCGAGCTCGACTAGAAAGCGTGAAGGCGAGGAAAGATTTCTGGAGCCAAAAGTAAAGCGGGATTTAGCAAAGGTGAGGAAGAGTTCTTCCCTAGCCCGCGTCATGCCGACATAAGCGAGACGGCGCTCCTCTTCGATATCGGCGACAGAATCGGAACGGTCGCTCGGGAAAAGACCTTCTTCCATGCCAACCATAAAGACAACAGGAAATTCCAGGCCCTTGGCGGCATGAAGAGTCATAAGCGTAACAGAATGCTTATCGGAAGCTTCGTCGGCAGAGGACATCAGAGCAGCGTCAGCTAAGAATTCATCTAAAGTCTGATACGGGTCGGCATTGCCGGCGAGAACATTGAGGTTTTCTAGGCGATCAGTACCACTAGGTGTGCCGTCGTCAAGCAGCGTTCTAAAGTCAAAATAAGAAATGGTGTATTGGACGATTTCAGTTGGAGTGCGATCATTGTCATGAGCGGTTCTTAAGAAATTTTGTAGGCGAGTGAGCGAAGTTTTAGCGCGAGCGGTCAAGCCTTCAGGGAGGTCGGAATTAATAAGTGGGTTTTCATCAGGATAGGTAGCAGAAATAGCGTCTAGGCGATCGTAGATTTTGCGCAAACTAGCGTCACCAATGCCAGACAAAACATTTTTAGTAATGCGTTCTAAGCTAACACGGTCATGGGGATTAACGAGGACTTTCAAAATCGCAAGGACGTCTTTTACCTCTTTTCGGTCATAGAAACGGACACCGCCGATGATTTTATATGGAATATGATTCGCTATGAAGGCTTTTTCAAAAGCGTAGGACTGAGCATTAGTGCGATAAAGAATCGCGAAGTCGGAGTATTCACGGTTTTTCTTACCACGCTCCGCCATGATATTAGTGGCGACCCAAGTAGCTTCCATAGACTCGTCAGAAAGACCTTGAATAGTAATCGGTTCACCTTTGTCTTCCTCGGTATAAAGAGTTTTGTCGGTGCGGGTCTGGTTGTTTTTGATGATTTTTTGGGAAGCTTCTAGAATATTGCCGGTACTACGGTAGTTCTGTTCGAGCTTAATAACCTTGGCGCCTTTGAAATCTTTTTCAAAATTTAAAATATTGGTAAAATCGGCGCCGCGCCAAGAATAGATACTCTGCCAGTCGTCACCGACTACACAGATATTTTGGTCGCTATTTACGAGTAGTTTGATTAACTGATACTGAACGGAGTTAGTGTCTTGATACTCGTCGATTAAAATATGTTTGAAGCGGTCTTGCCATTTTTTGCGGAGATCTTTGTTCTCACGGAATAGCCTCACAGTTTCTAAGAGTAGGTCATCAAAATCAAGTGCGGAAGCTTTGTGTTTTTCCTTTTCATAGAGCGCATAAATTTCGGCAATTTGTTTTTGATTAGAATAAGTGGCACTAGCAAGATATTCGTCGGGGTCGATGCCTTTGTTCTTGGCGGCAGAAATAGCGTTCTGAATAGATTTAGGTTTTAAGGATTTACTCTCGTAGTGATGCTCCTTCATGATACGGCGGATGAGGGAGACTTGGTCGTCAGTGTCGTAAATCACAAAGTTGGAGTCGAGGCCGGCGGCGAGGTGCTCCATATGCAGGATGCGGACGCAGATAGAGTGGAAAGTGCCCATGAAAGGCATAAAAGTGCGTGGGACTGAGAGCGGAGCAGCGAACACGTCTTCCTCGGAAACGCCACGCGCTACCCCTGTCGTCACAGGGGTATCGCTCGCTGCGACGCTCCTCGTGGCGTCGCTTATCTTCCTCGGAAGAGTGTTCGAACTGCTCCGCGTTAGCTTCCACAGTCTTTCGCGCATTTCGCCGGCAGCTTTGTTCGTAAAAGTCACGGCGAGGATGTTTCGCTCGGGGATGCCGTGGCAGAGGAGGTTAGCGATGCGATGAGTCAAGGTCTTAGTCTTGCCAGAACCAGCGCCAGCTAAAATCAAAAGTGGCCCAGAAAGAGTCTGAACTGCCTCTTTTTGGGGCGGATTTAGGCCCGCCAAAATATGAACTGGTGCATCTTCTGAATTCATGAAATCTATTATAGCATTAAATACCAGCAAGAGGCGCGATGTCGGCGCCAAGCTGACGGAGACGAGCGGCGAAATCTTGATAACCGCGGTCGATTGGGTAGGTATTGCGCAAAATTGAAGCACCTGGAGCAGCAAGCATAGCGATTAAAATCACAACAGCAGGGCGGAGAGCAGGGGGCGCGACGAGTTCGGCCGGACGCCAATTAGTTGGGCCTTCGACATAAACACGGTGCGCATCCAGAAGTTCTACACGAGCGTTTAGCTTGGTCAAATCTGTCGTGTAGACGGCACGGTTTTCAAAAACCCAGTCGTGGATCAAGGTGCGGCCACGCGCAGAGGCGGCAATTACGGAGAAAAATGGCAAGTTGTCAATATTAAGTCCTGGGAATGGCATAGGGTGGATTTTGTCGCTTGGGGCGACTAGGTCGGACTTTTTAATGAATAAATCAACTAGGCGAGTGCGACCGTTGTGTGCAACGTATTCTTTGCTTCGTCTGATGTCGGCATCCATGCTCTTTAAGATTTCGAGTTCGATTTCTAGAAATTCAATCGGGGCACGACGAATAGTGATTTCGGAGTGAGTAGTGAGGGCAGCAGCGATAAAGGACATAGCCTCAATTGGGTCTTCGGACGGAGAATACTCAATATCTTCATCAATAGAATCTTTACCATAGACAGTAAGCGTAGTAGTGCCAATTCCCTCAATTTTAATACCAAGAGATTGCAGGAAGAAACAGACGTCCTGAACCATGTAGTTAGGCGAGGCGCCGACAATAGTAGTTTTGCCTGGGTGGAGAGCGGCAGCCATTAAGATGT
Source organism: Candidatus Nanosyncoccus sp. (assembly GCA_045651545.1). GTDB lineage: Bacteria > Patescibacteriota > Saccharimonadia > Saccharimonadales > Saccharimonadaceae > Nanosyncoccus. Next base: position 19,082 of record JAZRSM010000042.1, on the reverse strand, counting down.
TTTCTGTCACAGTATCGCCACGCTCGGTCAAGACGATGCGAGGATTTTTACAGACAGGCTTCTTGACGGTGGCAAGGTAAAAGCCACTTTCGCTGCGACCGTCAACTTCTAGTCCAAAAGTAGAGAGCGCACGAAGATGTGGCTCCACAGTGCGAACACCTAATGAACAGCCGCCGGCATAAGGAAGCTTAAATTTCTTGTATTTATGAAGTAGTGGGCCTAAGAACATAATAATTGAGCGGGTGCGACGAGCGGCGGTAATATCTAGATTCTGCAATTTTAATTCGCGTGGTGATATAATTTCCAAATCACGGTGGCGGTTGGTCCAGCGACATTTAACACCGATGGATTCCAAAACTTCGATAATGCGGAAAACCTCCTCGATGCGAGCAAGATGTTTTAAAGTGGTTTTGCCAGTATTTAGCAAGCTAGCACATAGTAAGCCGACAGCGGCGTTTTTAGAAGTGTTAACGATAACCTCGCCATGAAGCTCTTTGCCGCCTTCAATATAGAGACTCTGGGAAACAGAGGTATTAACGGATAAAATCGGACTACCTAAGGTCTTGGATAATTTTCTGACCATTTCTAGAGAGACATTTTGACGACCAGATTCAATACGATAGATGGTCGGTTGGGAAGTGCCGAGCGCCTTAGCTAGCTCGGCCTGAGTTATGCCCTTTTCGGCACGGAGATGAGAAACGACATCACCAATCTCTTGTTGATAGGTGATTTTGTTATTCTTCTTCATACAAAAATTATATCATGAGACGAATAATTTGTGAACAGGTGATTTTAGGAAAATCGTGCTCGGGCTTGCGTAAAATTAGGCTTTTTTACAGACAACATCATTAGCGTGGACCCAGCCTTCAAGAGAGCCGCCGTCAAGATATTCACCCGTAGTCGGAGCAACGCGGACAATACCACCCTTCTCGACAAAAGTAGCGAGTGGGTCGGTAGCCATATATTCTTGATCCTTAGGGCCAAAATCGTGAGAATTGACATATTCTACCATCTCAGCAATGAGTTTTGGAGACATAATATATTTGGAGACGTGGACGAGATTGGAAGTAACCTGCGCTAGCTCTGGTTTTTCGACGATTTTGGTCAGTTTGCCATCCGCGACGTCAATCATGCCGTATTTGACGACTTCTTCTTTTGGAACTTCTACACCCAAAATAGCGCTTTCTTCTTCACTCTTGATGGATTTTAAAAGGCTTTCAGCAGCAGATTCTCCGCCTGGATTCCAGATAAAATCGTCGCCAAAGAAAACAAAAACCGGCTCGTTCAAGTTATATTCCTCGGCGACCATGGCGACGGGAACAGCAGTACCATATTTGGCGGAAGGGTCTTGGGAGATGTAATGGATTTTGACATTTTCCGGTAAAGTCTTAGCAAGAGCAAGGCGGTCGGTCTTACCGCGTTCTTCTAGATATTGATTAAGAGCGATATTGTCCTTATAGAATTCACGGACTTGGCAAGGCTCAACGTTGGAGATGACCATATAGATATCGGTGACGCCAGCCTTGATTAATTCTTGAACGGAATAATCAACAAGCGGACGGTTACCAACTGGGAGCATACTTTTTTCGATAATCTTAGTAATAGGTAGACGACGAGTACCCCAACCGGCGACTGGAATAATGGCTTTGGTGATCTTTGGCATTATTTAACCTCCTTTAACTTTGGGCTAGCCTTTTTAACTTTGCCCCATATTGCTTTTATAATACTATAAATTTCTCCTAGCGCAATATATAAAAAGAAGCCAGCGATGAGCGCGAGTAGACTTGGCAAAGCATCTTTTAGTAAATCACCGACAAAATAAGATAGAACCGCAAACGGAACAAGGATGAGTGCAGAGAAAATCTGGAGCTTGGCGATTTGCTTTTTAGGCATTTTGGAGCGAAGCATAATAGAAAAATCGCCGATTTCTTGAGGGATTTCATGAGCGGCAGTGGCAAAAGCGGCGGTCAAACCAGTTGGGATACCCGAAGCAAAAGATGTGCCAATGACGATACCGTCCATGGCTGTATGGAGACTGTCAACAACCAGCATAGCATAGGCTTGTTTTTTATTCTTGAAGGCGTGTTCGTCGCCATGTTTATGAAAATGGCCAGCGGTGAAGCTAATAGCAGTGCAGATAGCCGTGCCGAGTGCAACCAAGCCGACAACCTGAATAGCTGGCAAATCTTCTAAGACTTCCGGAATAATGTCGCCAAAGACCGCGTAAAGTAAAACAGCGGCGGCAAAATAGGTGCCGTATTTTTGGAAAATTTTAGCAAATTTGGAACCAGTCAGAAGTAGGAAACCACCCGCCAAAGACAAAATAGCGGCGACAGCAGTAATACCAATAATTAATAAAACCTCTAGCATAGGGCTATTATAGCATTACTCACGAGTCTTGATAAGAGAGGCACGCCAGGATTTTGGAAGATCGGCTGGTTCTAATCCGAGCAAAATAGCAATAGTCGGAGCGATATTTGATAGCCCCGCTCCGTCAATGTTTTGGAGCTCATATTTGTCGCGATTTTCGGTGTTGTCGTAAATAATGAACGGGACAGGATTGGTGGTATGAGCGGTCTTACTCTTGCCTTCATTATCCATTAGTTCCTCGGCATTACCGTGGTCGGCAGTGATAACTAGGACGCCGCCCAGACGGTCAACTTCTTTGGCGATGCGAGCAAGTTGAATGTCGATAGATTCGATAGCGGTGATAGTCGGCTCGAGTTCAGCAAAATGTCCGACCATATCGCCACCCGGATAGTTAATACGGACAAATTTGTAATCACTGAGATTCTTAATGACAGCGTCTGTGGTCTCGGCAGATTTCATCCATGGACGAGTATCAAACGGCATCGTGTCGGAAGGAATTTCGATATGTTCTTCCCCATTCGCTTTTTCATAACTGTTACCGTTGAAATAGTAAGTAATGTGACCGAACTTAACGGTTTCGGAAACGGCAAGCTGAGAAATGTCGTGCTCGCCAAGTAAGTTATTGAGTGTATCATGAATCTGAATTGGTTCGACAAGGCGATGTTCTGGGACGTGAGTATCGGAATTATACTCGGTGAGGCCGGCAAAATAAACATCTGGCTTACCGATGATTTTATTACCGTCATCATCGTAATAGACACGATCAAAATATGGGAAATCTTCGTAGGTAAAGGCTTGGGCGATTTCGATGGCACGGTCGGCACGAAAATCGTAATAAATGAAGCAATCGCCGTCCTTGACCAAACCAATTGGCTGGCCGTTTTCAAAAATCACAAATGGCGGAATATATTGATCTTGGATGCCAGAATCTTTTTCGCGGAAGGTATTAATTGCGGCAGTAGCAGAAGCGAATTGATGTGGGGCAACACCGTTAACGATAGCATCCCAGCCAGCTTTAACGACATTCCAGTCACTTTCGTAACGGTCGGCAACAAAGACCATACGGCCACCACCAGAAGCGATGCGATAATCTGGATGGTCTGGAAAAGCGTTTAAGAAAGCTTCGAGTTCGCCAACATACTGGAGTGCGGATTGAGGAGGAGTGTCACGACCGTCTAGGACGAGATGAATGCGGATATGCTTAATGCCCTCGTTGTGAGCTTGCTCAATTAGGCGCTCTAGGTGGTAGATACTAGAATGAACGTTGCCGTCAGAGAAAATACCAGAAAAATGAAGGGTGGAATCGCGGTCTTTTAAGCGAGCGATGATGTCCTGCCAGACTTTAGAATTCCAAATCTCACCAGTAGCAAAAGCTTCGTTGATACTGGAAATACCTTGTTTGATAATCTGACCAGAACCAATAGCATTGTGTCCGACTTCGCTGTTTCCCATCGAACCCGGTAAAATGCCAACAGCTTCACCGGAAGCAGCAAGGGCAGTAGTTTTATAGTTTGCGACTGCGTAATTTAAAAATTCGGTATGGGCCTGTTTGACAGCGTTACCGGCTACTTCGCGACGAAGACCAACGCCATCTAGGACCGCGAGGACTACAGGACCGTTGTATTTTAGTTTCATAAGTGTTGCCCACTCCTTTTTGATTATTATGTTTATATTATTATATGCTTAAAATCCTGGTTTGCCAAGCAGATGGAACATATTCTGTTTGTAAGTTTCTACACCTGGCTGGTCGAATGGATTAACGCCAGAAACGACGGCAGAAATAGCACACGATAATTCAAAGAAATAGATAAGCTCGCCGACGGTGCGCTCTGAGAAGTCTGGCATTTCAATCTCAAAGACAGGGATGCCCCCAAGGCGATGAGCACGAACGGTGGCTTCTAGTGCTCTTTCGTTGATATAATCTAGACTTTTGCCAGCAAGATAGTTTAGACCGTCAAGGTTGTCTTTTTCTTCTGGGACGAGAATAGAACGAGGGTTAGGTGTTGTAATTTTTACAACAGTTTCCATGATATTGCGACGACCTTGCTGGATGTACTGCCCCATGGAATGAAGATCGGTGGTATAAATGCAGGAAGCTGGGAAAATACCTTGGTTTTCCTTACCTTCAGACTCGCCAAAGAGTTGCTTCCACCATTCATTGAAGGTAGCCATGCGTGGCTCAAAGGAGGCCAAGATTTCGGTTTCTCTATCCTGTTCTTTGTACATTTTCTGACGAGTGAGAGCGTAGTGGGCGGCCTCGCGGACGGTGGAAGCAGAGGTGTCTACCGTGGCAGTGCTAATATTAGTGGAAAAATCTGCATTAAGACCGATAGCAGCGTTTTTAGCGCCAGCGAGGAGTTCGTCACAATTAATGCCTGCAACTGCCATCGGAAGAAGCCCGACTGCGGTCAAAACAGAATAGCGTCCGCCGATGTTTTCTGGAATAACGAATCTAGTGTAACCCTTTTTGACAGCTTCTTCGTAGAGTGCGCCTTTTGCACTGTCGGTGGTAGCATAGATGCGCTCAGTAGCACCTTTTTCGCCATATTTAGCAATGAGGCCGGCTTTAAATAGCCGGAAGGCAATAGCTGGCTCGGTAGTAGTGCCAGATTTGGAAATGACATTAACGGAAAAATCTGCGGTGCCGATTTCGGCAAAAAGTTTTTCGAGCTCATAGGAACTGATATTATTACCGGCGTAAACGATCTTAGTGCTGCTGCGGTTGCCTAACATATCGATAATAGCTTTGTGACCTAAGTAGGAGCCACCAATACCAATACAAACTAGATATTTGGAATCGTTTCTAATTTTGTTAGCGGCCTGATAGATTTGGGCAAGCTCATCTTGGTTAGTCGGCACGGTGAGCCAACCTGCCATAGTGTCAGCTTTAATAGTTTCGAGAGCGCGCTGAGCGGGAGAATAATCGTCGATGCGTAATGTGGTGTCAGTTAAAAATCTAATCATAAGTATATTATATACCAACAGCTGGTTCGGTTGGGCAATTTGCTAGAACGTTTTTAATAGCATCGTGTTCGGCTTCAGTTACCCAAAGGGCGTATTTGTATTTGACGGAAACTTGGCGAGCGACATATTGGCAGCGAAAAGACTTATTGGATGGGAGCCAAGTAGCGGCGTCGCCATCAGATTTTTGCTGATTGGCACTAGAGTCAACGGCGAGAAGATTGAGTGGGTCGGTGGCTATAGCGTATCGCTCTTCCTTAGTTTTATACTGGGCGCCTTTTTGCCAGGCGTCAGAAAGCGCCACGACGTGGTCGATTTGAATAGACTTAGAAAAGTCGGATTTTTGCGTAGCGGTGAAAGTCTTTCCAGTATATGGCTCGACGAATGTCCCAGCGATCACATCGCAGCCGTCCATTTTGGCAGAATCACCAACTTCACGCTTGATAATGATTTGACGAAGACTACAACCGTCGACATTTGGCCAAGTTTTGTAAAATTCTTCACGAGAATAGCCAGTTTTAGGGGCACGGCCTTTGACTTCTAGCTGTTCTAAGATGTCTTTAGCAAGCTTAGCATCAGGATCAGCAGGTCCATAATCTACTATAATATCGCCATCGTCGTCAGTCGTAGCGCCGAGTGGCTCGATGGCGCCCGCGTCCGTGTCATTCGTCGCGTTTGATACGTCTGGAGCGCTTGAGGTCTGCTCGTAATTTTTGGGATTTAAAATTATCCAGGTGGCAAGACCTAGCAAGAGCGCAAGAACAGAAACAATGCGGCGCATGCGATAATTCATGCATATATTATACCAAACCACATCAAAAAGCTCCGCGGTCATAGCACGGAGCCTTTTTTGGGAGTTTCGCCGGAGGCTTAACTTAGTTTTCCACGGCGCAAAGTTAAAATTTTGTCGGCTAGGTTCGCGACTCGTCTAGAGTGTGTAACAATGATAACGATTTTGTTATCTTTATGTGCGAGATTATGGAAAATTTCAATGATTTTTTCTTCAGTATCTTCGTCGAGATTACCAGTTGGTTCATCCGCCATAATGATTGGCGAATTGGACGCAAGTGCACGCGCAATAGCGACGCGTTGTTGCTGACCGCCAGAAAGTTGGTTAACTAGTCTGCCGCCTTCTTCACTTGATAAGCCGACTTTTTCTAGATATTTATTAACGTCGACTTTTCCACCGTCAAAGTCGGAAGCGACTTCGACATTTTCTGCGGCGGTCATATATTTGATGAGATTATAACTTTGAAAAACGATATTGACATATTTTAGGCGGAATTCTTGGCCGGTGATATCGCGAAGGCTTTTGTTATTGTATTTAATATCACCGTCTTGTAATTTATCAAGTGCGGAAACGAGACTTAGGAAGGTAGTTTTGCCAGAGCCGGATTCGCCAACGATGGCATACATTTTGCCAGCTTCAAATTTAACGTTAATATCGTTTAAAACTTTTTGGGTGCGTCCGCCATTTTGATAACTGTATGAAAGATTTTCGATGGATAAAGTATTCTTTTTCATTTTATTCCTTTCCTGCTAAGATTTGTTTTGGCTCGTAGCGCATAATACTGGTAGATGGGATGATAAGAGCCAGAATAATGACGAGATAGCCAGTAATAAATAGTAGTAAGTAATCAAGTGGCTCAGCGTTAATATCGAGTTTAATCTCAGTGGTGCGGCTAGCAGCCATGACATCTTTCATGTTGCCTGGCATACTGCCGCCTGGAAAATCTGGCGCAGAGCTGCGCGAATTTTTACCGGAATTTCCGCTTGACATGTTAGGCATATTACCCATTTCGGCGCCTGGACGGCCAAAGTTTTTCTCGGACATCTGAGAAGACGAGGTAGTTTGGCTGTCTAGGATTGCGCCACCAAGTGCGTTCGCAAAGAGTGAGCCAGTAACACTAGCGAGCGTAAAACCAAAGGTGCCGATAATAAGAAGCTCAGCGGCGATTTGACCAATGATATTTTTCTTACTAGCGCCAAGCGACATTAAGACACCGATTTCGTAACGACGATCTTTAACATTAATCGTGACGATGAGTGCGATAATGATAATGGTTGCGATAATGACGATAATCAAAATCGTGTTTGCAAAACTACCGACTGATTCGATTGAACCTGCGATACTGTCGTATTCGGAAGTATCCACGGCAACTTTCAAATTGTTGTCGGCGAGCTCGGTAAATTCGCTGTTGATTTTATTTACAAATTCGTCGGCGTTATCGGAATTTGTCATGTAGAAAGTTGCGTTCTGGACATTGTAATTTCCGTCCACGTATTCGTCGCTACTTAGGAATTTGGCAGCAGTTTCGGTATTTAGGTAAATTGTATTGGCGTCGGCGCGTTCCTCGGAGCTATCATAAATGCCAATAATCGTAAGTGGGATTTCCTGCTCAGTATAAACGTTCTTGAGCGTGATTTTGTCGCCTGCTTTTAACGAATTTAGTTCGGCAAATTCGTAAGAAACCATGGCGGAGTCGGCAGAACTTTCATCAAAGTAAGTGCCGTCTTTAATTGTGATGGTTTCGTTTTTGACGCCAGAAATATAAGCATAGGCATTAATACCAGAAATTGTAATATCGGAGTCTAATTTCGTTTCTTCGGAACTGGATGAGTTGCTATTATTAAAGTTCATGCCTGGCATACCGCCAAAATTTGGCATGCCGTTTCTGCCGCCTGGACCTTTGGTTTCAACGGTTTCTAAGTTATTGGAATTAGCAGAAGCAGAAACTTCATAAGAATAATCTTTGATGTAGTCCGTGTAGGATGAGGCAATTTCGTTAGCGGTTTTCACATCAATACTTGGACGACTTAGGCCTTTAAAGATTTCGCTAGGGTTACCACCTTTTTCCATTTCGGTCTTTTGATTCTCACGAATCGTGTCCATGTCGGCCTGGATAGTGACGGTGCCGCCAAGCGTAGACTTGGCATAGTTCATTTGTGCAGCAACAGCCGATTTAATAATAAAGGCTGCGAGCACTAAGTTTGCCATCATGAAAAAAATGAGCGAGAGTATGATAGTTCGGCTGGTTTTACGCTTAATAGAAAGCCAGCTCCGTTTTAGCATATTTTTAAACATTAAATTCCTTTCTTTAATGTTTATGATACGCCGTGAAGCTTAAAGAAAACTTAAAAGCTCTCAAAGCCACCCATGGAATAACGGGAGATGCGATTCCCTGCGCGGTCCAGAACGGAAGCGTCCCAAATTTCATCGGAAGGATGATTAGGTAAGTAAGTGTTTTCAAAACGGGCTAGTTCGTGGTCAGCTTCGCGAGCATCACGAACGGTGGCGTGATATCGTTGGCCATTCCTAGTAGAGATGACGAGCTCGTACATAGTATTATTATATGATAATATATGGTATAATTACAGATATGAATTTGAAGATTGGAATTGTCGGGTTGCCGAATGTTGGAAAGAGCACGCTTTTTAATGCGCTGACAAATGCTGGAGCACTAGCCGCGAATTATCCTTTTGCGACGATTGAACCAAATGTTGGGATCGTGCCAGTGCCAGATGAGAGATTAGATGTGCTTGGCAAAATGTATGAAACCGACAAAATCGTACCAGCGACTGTAGAATTTGTAGATATTGCAGGACTAGTAGCAGGAGCAAGCAAAGGTGAAGGGCTAGGAAATAAATTCTTAGCACACATTCGTGAATGTCAGGCGATTTGCCATGTAGTTCGGGCGTTCGTAAATGATGATATTGTACGCGCAGACCAAAAAGTAGAAAGCGATATTGTGGCGCAAGCAAAAGACGATATCGATATTATCAATCTAGAATTACAGCTAGCCGACGAAGAGACTCGTGCAAAAATTGAAGCGAAACGCAAAAAAGATCCAGCCGACGAGAATATTCCGTTTCTCACGGACAAACCAGTGATTTACATGTTCAATGTAGATGAGAGCGGGCTAACCGATGCAGATTTGCAAAATAAGTTGCGTGATTTAGTTAAGCCAGCTGAAGCGATTTTTGTGAATGCAAAGCTAGAAGAAGAAATGTCTGGAATGAATCGTGATGAACGTAAAGAATTTTTGGAAAGCTACGGCGTGAAAGATGATGCGCTAGGCGAGCTAATTAAGGCAGCCTACAAAACATTGGGGCTACAAAGTTTCCTCACGGCTGGCAAGAAAGAATGTCGGGCTTGGACAATTAAGCAGGGTGCGACAGCACCAGAAGCAGCTGGGACAATTCATACGGATTTTGAACGTGGATTTATTGCGGCGCAAATTTGTAAATATGACGACCTAGCTCGTCTTGGTAGCGAAAAGGCCGTACGCGAAGCAGGGCTAATGCGAACGGAAGGTAAAACTTACATTATGCAAGACGGGGATGTGGTGGAATTTAAATTTAACGTGTAAAATATAAGCATAAGGAGGTACATGTTTGAAAACTTTGACGTTAATAAAATAATTTATTCCGTCGTATATATTATTGTTGCGGTAGTTTTTTATTTTATCCTGACTAGAATTAATACTTTGATTTTTAAGAAACCGCGGGAGAGGTTTGGCGACAAATTATCTACGCGGCAGAAACAACGCATGGATACGCTCCGCACAATGATGAATAGCGTTGCGAAATATGTAGTTATCATCGCGCTAATTCTAGCACTGCTAGCAAATTTTGGCGTGGATGTGTCATCACTACTCGCGGGGCTTGGAATTGCGACAGCGATTATAGGTTTAGCTTTTCAAGACTTAGGAAAAGACATCATCGCAGGATTTGGGATTATTAGCAATAACATGTATGAAGTAGGCGACCTGATTGAAGTGAATAATTTTAAAGGGCGCGTAACATCCGTGAGTTTGAAAAATACTCGCATTAAAAATTATCGCGGAAAAGAATTAATTATTGCCAACCGTAATATGAGTGCGGTGATAAATCATAGCACAAATAATACTTTGGCGCAGGTGGATATTCCGGTGCCATACAATGCGGATGCGGAGCATATTGCTGCGGTCTTAGAAAAGGTCTGCGAAGGTCTAAAGAATGTTGGATTAGAAGAGATTGTGGGTGAAGTAGAGTATTATGGGCCAATTGAGCTTGACGATTCTGCAGTACTGTGGCGTGTAACAGCAGAGTGCGAACCATATAAGCACTTCAAGCCACAGCGCGTAATTAGGCGGCTAGTCATGGAAGAATTTAAGAAGGCAAAAATTACTATTCCATACAAGCAAATTGATATACACAATAAATAGCTACTTAGGCGTGATTACGACCACGACGAATATTAGTGGATGATTCCACCGCCGAGACAAATCTCGGCGTTTTTGCCGTCATAAATTACGGCGGACTGACCGGCAGCAGGAGCTTTGATTTCCTGCTCAAATTTGAGTGTGGCGGAAATGTTTGCGGTATTTTTTATGTCACTTACAGTAATTGTGGCTGGGATGAGTGGAGCGCGATGGCGGAGACGCACCATGACATTTTTGCTAGGCATGCCACGCAAAAGGACGTCTTCTAGTTTTAGTTCCTTAGTCCAGAGTTCTTTATTGTTGAGGTTTTTGCTTACATAGACAATGTTTTTCTCGATATCTTTACCAGTGACATAATACGGTAAACCGCCACCAATATTTAGGCCGTGGCGCTGGCCAATAGTGTAGAAAATTGCGCCTTCATGAGTCCCAAGTTCTTCGCCAGTGTCAGCATCAACGATTGGGCCAGCTTTTTCTTTGATGTATTCTTTTAGGAAATCTTTGATGCCAACTTCGCCAACAAAGCAGACGCCCATGGATTCTTTTTTGTAAGCATTGTGGAAACCAAATTCTGCAGCCAACTTTTTAACGTCAGGCTTTAACATGTTGCCAAGTGGAAAGATTGTGTGAGCGATAGCATCCTTAGAAATGCGATATAGAAAATAAGTTTGGTCCTTGTTTTCGTCTTTGGCACGAAGCAAATTTTTGCCATCAGTCTTGGCATAGTGCCCTGTCGCGATGTAATCTGCGCCTTGCTCGCGAGCGATATCGTAAAATAATTTGAACTTAATTTCTTGGTTGCACATAATGTCAGGATTGGGAGTGCGGCCTTTTTTGAACTCTTCCAGCATATAGTCCACAACTTTTTGTTTATATTCTTTTTCAAAATCAAAAAGCTTAAAATCGATATCAAGTTTTACGGCAATGCGTTTGGCGTCGGCAAGGTCATCTGCCCATGGGCATTTCATGCCTGGGAGATCGCGGCTCCAGTTTTTCATATAGACGCCGACGACATGATAGCCTTGTTGCTTTAATAGTGCGGCAGAAACGCTAGAATCAACACCACCAGACATGCCAACAAAAACAGTTTTCTTATTGTTAGGCATTTTGGCGCTCCAATTCTTGCTTCACTGCTTCGGCAATTTTCTCGGCGGCGAGTTTGATGTTTTTCTCGTTATTTTCGGCGCCCATGCTAATACGAAGTGAGCCAGCAATTTCTGAATCGGTAAGACCGATAGCAGAAAGAACATGAGATTTTTCGCCTTTTGATGCGGCACAGGCTGCGCCGGTAGAAACATAAATTTCTGCGTCTTCTAATTTATAAATTAAACGTTCTGCATCAATGCCGTCGAAGCATACTGGAACGAAATTTACGAGTTGTTTTTTAGGGTTACCTAAGAATTTTGGTTCAATAATATTTTCGAGATTTTTGGTCAGCGTTTCACGGAAAATTTTATTTAGTTTTTCATATTTTTTGAAATTGCCGTTTAGGTGCTCTTTGGCAAGTTTGGCGGCAGTAGCAAAACCGACCGTGCCAGCAACATTTTCCGTGCCAGAACGAAGCCCCATTTCTTGTCCACCACCATACGAAACTGGTTTTAGCTTTGTGCCGTGTGAAATATAAAGAGCGCCAACGCCCTTTGGGCCGTAGACTTTGGCGGAGTTAATAGTCATCAAATCTACGCCAAGACGTGTAACATTAATATTGATGAGGTTTAGCGCCTGGGAAGCGTCCGTATGGAAGATGAGCGGGAGTGAGTTGCCAAGTTCTAGGCGCTCAAGCCTTGCTGTCTTGATTATTTCGGCGATTTCAGCGATTGGCTGGATGGTGCCGAGCTCGTTATTGGCAAGAGAGATAGAAACAAAGCCAACTTTGTCAGTTAACTTTTTCTGGAAATCTAGAAGATCTATACGACCGTTTTTGTCTACTTTAATGGTTTGATATTTGTAATTTTTGGCAAGATTTAGAACGGAAGCATGTTCAGTTTCTAGGACTAGGACTTCGGAATCCTGAACGGCAGAGAAAGCCAGATTATTTGCTTCCGTGGCACCAGCAGTTATGACGATGTCGTTGCCTTTGGCACCGATAGTATGAGCAATGTCGTCCTTGGCAGATTCGTAGATTTCGCGGACTTTCTTAGCGGGAAGATACGGAGCGGAGGGATTAAAAAACTGCTCAGCAAAAAACGGAGCCATAGCGTCTATCGCTTTTTTATGAACAGGCGTCGCCGCAGCGTAATCTAGGTAAATCATATTATATATTATAACATAATTTTAAGCATTTTGGAATTGGGAGTTGTAGAGGCTGGCGTAGAAACCGTCTTTTTTAATTAGCTCGTTGTGCTTTCCAGATTCAACAATGTTGCCATCTTTCATAACAAGAATAAGGTCGGCGTTTTTGATAGTAGAAAGGCGATGCGCAATGATGAATGAGGTTCTTCCCTGCATAAGTTTATCCATGGCTTTTTGAACAAGCTCCTCAGTACGAGTATCAACATTGGAAGTAGCTTCATCGAGAATAAGGAACGGTGCATCTTCAACCATACCACGAGCAATAGTAAGAAGCTGGCGCTGACCGGCAGAGACGGAATCGTTTTCGGAAATCTCGGAATTGAAGCCGTGTGGCAAAGTTTTAATAAAGTGCGTTAGGCCAATTTGGTCGCAAACTTCCTTAACACGAACGTCCGTAATGTGCGCGCGATTATAAACAATATTTTCTTTGACTGTGCCAGAAAAGAGCCAAGTGTCTTGAAGAACCATTGTGAATAGCTCGTGAACATTTTCACGTGTAAGCTTATTAATCGGGACGTCGTCAATTGAAATGCTACCAGAATTAATATCGTAGAATTTCATTAAGAGATTTACCATGGTGGTTTTGCCAGCACCGGTTGGACCGACGATGGCGATTTTCTGACCTGGCAAGACGCTGGCGGAAAAATCTTTAATAATTAGTTTGTCTTTATTGTAGCCAAATTTAACATTCTTAAATTCGATTTTGCCTTTGACTTTTGTTTTGTCGAGATACATAGTCGCTTCGGTTTGTTTTGGCATTTCTTCGGAATCGAGGAATTCGAAGACGCGCTCGGACGCGGCGGCAGAAAGTTGCAGATAATTAAGCGCTTGGGCAATTTGGGAAAGTGGCGAGGTAAACATACGGACGTAAATAATGAAGGCGATAATAGAACCAAAAGTAATGGCGTGATTCATGACGAGAATGGCACCGACCACACAAACTGCGACATAGCCAAGGTTACCAATAAAACCCATCATTGGTGGCATCAAGCCGGACAGGAATTGTGATTTACGGTTGGCTTCGTAAACTTTTTTGTTGAGGCGATCGAATTTTTGGTCGGATTCTTTTCTGCCGTTATAAGCTTTAACAACATTGAGTCCAGAATAAATTTCTTCGATATGAGAGTTGAGATTGCCAAGCTCTTTTTGTCGCATTGAAAAATATTTTTGAGAACGCTTCAACACGAGAAAGACAAAAGCAAAACCGATTAACCCGGAAACAATCGAAGTGATAGCCATGATGCCGTTCGTAACGAACATCATGATAATAACACCAACAAGCAACGTAACAGCAGAGACTAAAGTGGAAAGAGATTCGTTAAGGCTCTGCGCGACAGAATCGACGTCGTTGGTGACACGAGAAAGTGTATCGCCGGTTTGATGATTATCGAAAAATCTAAGTGGCAAGCGATTGATTTTTTCGGAAATGCGAGTCCTGAGCATGCGCGCAAAATTATTGGAAACGTCCGTCATGAGGAAGGCTTCAATGATTTCAAAAATAAGGCTGACAATAAAGAGAATGCCAACGACAATCACGATGCCCCAGACAGCTTCAAAGTTCATCGGGGCAGTTAAACCTTTGGTAATTTCGTCGGTCAAATCAGATAATTTGTTTGGTGTAATAATAGCAATAATCGAGCCAATAGCAGCAAAAAGTGTAGCGACAATAGTTGGAACGTAAAACGGTTTGAGCTCTCTTATCATGCGTGTAATGGCGGCTTTGAAATCTTTGGCTTTTTCTGGAACACCTTTGACTGGACCTGGCATTATTTACCTCCCTTTTTTAATTCTTCTGGTGACAACTGTGACTCGGCGGTTTGGCGATAGACTGAGCAATTCTTCAATAGCTCTGTGTGAGTACCCTGACCAACACATTTGCCTTGGTCTAGGACGAGAATCTGGTCGGCATTCATAATAGTGCCGATGCGCTGTGCGACGATAAGCGAAGTAGCGTTCTTGGTATGCTGTTTTAGGGCTTTTCTAAGTGTAGCATCGGTCTTGTAGTCAAGTGCAGAAAATGAATCATCAAAAATGTAGATTTCTGGATCACGTGCAATAGCACGAGCAATGGCTAGGCGCTGTTTTTGGCCACCAGAAATATTGGTGCCGCCCTGAGCGATATGTGCGAGATAAGTTTTGTCGAGTTTTTTGACGAATTCTTCACCTTGGGCAACCTTGATAGCGTCGGCGATAGTTTTGGCAGTAATTTTGCCTTTACCATTGTCGCCAAAAGCCACGTTAGATGAAACGGTGCCAGAAAACATCACGGTTTTTTGGGGGATATAACCAAGTTTGTTATAAAGTGATTCGAAAGTATAGTCTTTGACATTAATGCCGTCAACTAAAACATCGCCGTCTGTCGCATCGTAGAAACGCGGGATGAGATTAATTAAAGTGGATTTACCAGAGCCAGTAGAACCGATAAAAGCAACTGTCTGACCTTTTTCGGCTTTAAAGGAAATATTTTCTAGAAGGTATTCTTCGGCGTCAGGATATTTGAAGCTAACATTTTTGAACTCGACCGTGCCGGACTCTGCGGTTTCTTTAATATCCTTCGTCCCCTCTTTGATGGATAGCTTAGTGTCTAGAACTTCGTTGATACGAGTAGCGGAAACTTGGGCGCGCGGAAGCATCATGAAAGTGAATGCGAGCATCAAGAAAGACATAATGACTTGCATAGCATAGGACGAAAAGACGACCATGTTGGAAAAGATAGTTAATTTGCCCATTTGATCGGCATCACTAATTAAGTATGTGCCGATAACATAAATAACGACCGTAATGGAGTGCATGAAGAAAAAGATAACCGGTCCGAGACTAGAAAGAGCGCGTTGGGTAAAAATTTGCGTATCGGTCAAATCATCGTTGGCTTTTTTGAACTTTTTCTCTTCATATTTTTCGGCATTAAAAGCGCGAACTACGCGGATGCCAGTAAGGTTTTCGCGAGTAACATCATTCAAGCGGTCGGTTAGTTTCTGAATCAACTTAAAACGTGGGATAACGAGTGTCATAATGAAGACAACAATAGATAATAATAGAACGACTGTAACGGCGGTGGCAGTGCTCCACTCCCAAGATTTATCAAGAATCTTGGTGATAGCCCAGACGGCAGTAATAGGAGCTTTTATTAACATCTGCATGCCCATAGCAACAAACATTTGGACCTGCGTGATGTCGTTGGTGGTACGAGTGATAAGCGAGGCGACGGATAGTTTTTTAATTTCGGCCATGCTGAGGTTTTCTACTTTAGTAAATAAAGACTTTCTGATATTTTTTGAAAAGCTGGCAGAAATGTTGGCGGTCAAGTATCCGACTAAAAATGCGCCTGCGAGACTACCGAGTGCGCAGCCCATCATTAACGCGCCATTTTTGATAATTTCCATAAAATCACTGCCTTCGGTCTGGACAAGGCGGGTAATTTCTGACATGTAATCAGGTAGTTTTAGGTCGAGCCAGACTTGAAAACAAATGCCTGCGACGACAACAAAAAATAGAAAAATATCGAGTCTAGTGAGATTTTTTAGAAGCTTAAACATGTCTTATTATTATACATCTAATTCCAGCCATTTGTCCAACTGAAAATCTTCGCCAGACACAGAGGCGACAGCGAGAATTGGCGATGGCAGGTCGCCTATATCGCGGTTTAATTTTTTACTGAGAAATTGCATGAAGGAGTTAGCGGCAAAAGTGATTTGTTTTTGTTTTTTCTGATCGATAAAGTCGAGCGGGTCGCCATGAGTGTTAGTCTTGCGATATTTTACTTCCGTGAAATAAATATGGTCGCTCGTTGCGGAGACGATGTCGATTTCATAGAATTTGGTTTTATGGTTGCGAGCCAAAATGGTGTGGCCGCGACGCCTTAGATAGTTCGCGACAATTGTTTCAGCTTTAGCGCCATTAACTAGGTTAATTGACTTTGGATTCTGAACTGGTCTGAATGAGTGGCGGTGTTCCGGACAGGGGCCGAGTTCTTTTAGTGCAGCTTTGTGGGCGGCGGTGCCGTAGCCGACGTGTTTTTCGAAACCATAGCCTGGATATTTCTGAGCAAGGTTGACCATATAATTATCACGAGCGACTTTGGCGATAATTGAGGCGGCGGAAACTTCTTTAATTTTAGCATCCGCTTTTGGCAAGACAGAAACAAGATTTTCAAGGCTAGTGCCTTTTAGGAAATTGGATGTGCCGTCGATAATAATTTCGGAAAAAGAAAGTTGGTCTGGTAAATTTGCGAGAGAATTTTCGTTTGATTTTTGGTCGATATTTAGAAGCTCGCAGACGGCGCGACGAGTGGCAAGTTTTAAAGCTTCGGATAAACCGATTTCGTCTAGCTCGTTTGCGGGAACCCAGCCAAGGCCATGTGCTACGGCTTTTTCTTTGATAATTGGTGCAAGTTTTTCCCGTTTTTTGCTAGTTAATTTCTTAGAATCGGCAAGGTCGTTTTGCCAGGACTGCGCTTCTAGTGGCGTGCCATTTTCATCAAAGCGTTCGGGTAAAATTACCGCGCCAATAACAAGAGGCCCCGCCCAAGGGCCTCTACCAACTTCGTCAATTCCAAGAATTGCCATTTAGCTTATTTGTCAGATTTTTCTGCTTTTTCTTCGGCTGGAGCTGCTGCAGATTCGGCAGTCTCTGTAGCTTCTGCTGCTGCAGGTTCTGTATTCTCGGCAGTTTCTGCGACTTCGTCTTCGCCTGGGATTTCAATAGTGTTTACAGCTGCACGATCGAAATCTTTGCTAGACAAACGAGCGGATTTACCAGAGCGGGCACGAAGGTAGCTAAGATTGTTTCTGCGAACCTTGGAACGCTTGGTGATTTCAATTTTCTCGACTAGTGGGCTGTGGAGCAAGAAAGATTTCTCAACGCCAACGCCAGAAGCGATTTTTCTAACGGTGATACGAGCCGTGTGGGACTCTTTGCGATCAGCACGGATAACTACGCCTTCAAAAACCTGGAGACGAGACTTATCACCTTCTTTGATTCTCTGTGTGACTTTAACGGTATCACCAGAACGGACATCAACAACAGCTTTCTTTTTCTGTTCGTCACCGATTTTCTTTAGAATAGAAAAACTCATATTTTAACCTTTATATTAACACTTCTTATCATTATACTAAATTCTGGAAAAATTGCAAGAGGTAAATTAGCTGGTTAGCTGTTACTGCGTGTCATACCGCTATTGACTATTTTACTAAGTGTGATATAATAAAAAGATAGCTATTTGTTATTTTTGTAACTTAAAAATTTGTGTGCTTTTAGGAGGTGGGAAGATGAAGAAATTTACACAAAGAGATTACATGCAGAGCTCAATGAAGCGAATTTCCCTGTCGGTTGCGATTGCTTATGCGTTGATATGTGCACTGTTTTTGATCATGGGGCTTATTATGGACGCAAAAAGAGCAAATGCGGCCGAAGGTACAACTGGAGTAAAGGCGGTCTACGCAATAAAGTTCGATAATATTGCGCAGGTAAAAAATCCAAACCGAGATTATTTGATTATGGTGAATAACCAGAACAAATACGAATTCGGCGGATACTATGACATTAACATCCAAAAAGACCTCGCCTATTGCGTGAATGATGTGGATGGTGACACGATGGCTGCCGAGAAGGTAGCGTATCTAGCCTACACAATGTTGAAGCGTGATATGGCGGCCGAGGGTATTAAGATTGGCATTTATGATGGATACCGCACCGCGGCTGATCAGGAATATTTGATTGGGCTTCTTAGAACTCCGACTAATCCTGTTGCCGATGTCGGATATACCGAATGTCACACTGGCTTGCTGCTTTCTATTGTAGTTTGGGATGATAGTAAAGGTGCTTGGGCGGAGACACTTGACGACGCAAAAGTACGTGCGAATTTTGAAAAAATGCATGCGCGTGCAGCGGATTATGGATTTATCGTTCGTTATCCCGAAGAGAAAGAATCTGTGACTGGGCTGTCCTATCGTCCGTCCAATATGAGATTTGTTGGCTCAGCCGAAGTGGCACATGTTATTATGGACAATGGGCTGACATTGGAGGAATACAAGGCGTCGCTCGGAAAATGATTTTTGTCTTAGTGCTACGTTTTTATGTTTTTTGTTTTTGCAAATAGCTTTATGTTTGCGGAGCTTTATGAGCTCCGCTTTTTAATTTTGTACTAGTTTTTGCAGTGGAGTTTTTGAATTAGGTCTAGATTTTTTGTAGGAAATGTGGTAGAATAATTTAGTATCTGCTAGAGTTAGTTTAGTCTGGCGGTTTTTACAATTTGGT
>JAZRSM010000041.1:0-1621 GCA_045651545.1 Candidatus Nanosyncoccus sp. | reverse complement strand
CTATTATAGCACTAGGGTGCGTGGTGATGCGAGCATAAGCTATTTAATGATTTCGTCAATAATGCCGTAGGCTTTGGCTTCTTCGGCGGACATCCAATTGTCGCGATCCATATCTTTCTCGACTTGCTTGACTGGCTTGCCGGTGTTTTTAGCAAGCATTTCAATCAGGAGCTTTTTTAGGAGCAGGCCTTCTTTTAGCTCGATTTCTTGGTCGGTCACTTTGCTTTGTGGTGAGCCATAAGAAGGCTGATGAATCATAATGCGAGAATTTGGCAGAACATAGCGTTTGCCCTTAGCGCCAGAAGACAAAAGCATGGCGCCCATACTGGCTTGAAGACCAATACCGATAGTTTGAACGTCTGGCTGAATATAGTTCATCGTGTCAATAATAGCTAGACCATCATAAACAGAGCCACCGGGTGAGTTAATATAGAGCTTAATATCTTTTTTAGGATCTTCGTGAGCAAGGAAGAGTAGCTGCGCAATCACAAGATTAGCCGTGTGTGGATTAACGTCTTCACCCAAGAAAACGATGCGGTCGTTTAAGAGGCGAGAATAAATGTCGTAGGCGCGCTCGCCTTTGGCGGTTTCTTCTACGACGGTTGGTACGAGATATGATTTCTTATTCATAATTTCCTTTCTTATTTAATATCTTCGACTTTGGCGTTACTATTGATAATGCTTTCTAAGGTCTGGCCACGAACAACGTTTTCGTTATATTCTTTGACCAGAGTATTATATTCATTGATGAGCTGATTCAAAGAATTATAGTCGTCTTCGAGGCTGTCTTTTCTGGAGAGTAGCTGATTGCGCTTAGCATAAAAAGCCGTATCGGTGGCAAAGCAACCAACCGTATTAGCGCATTTATTAAACTCGTCAATGTCACTAGACAACTTCTCTGCATTAGCATAGTAAAGCTCAGATAGGCGATCGATTTCGGAATTCAGATTAGTGAGTTTGTCAGTTAAATTGTCAATTTCTTCGGATAACTCGCGGAATGGAGTAATATAGCTTTCATAAAAATCAACGACTTGGTCTTGGTTTCTGAAATACTTGGCATAGTGAGCCTCTAATTCTGCTGGCAGGTCGGAAATTTCTGTGCCGATGCGAGAGTGGAGCTCGTCAATGCGTTCGGCATTGTCATAGATTTCCAAATCTTCGGAAAGTTGATCGTGGTACTGCTCGTCATTGTAGACGTTAATTAGTAGAGTGGAAATAGTGTTTTGCTCTGAGGGGCTTAGGCGAGCCCAAATAGCATGAAGTAGCTCGTGAGCCATAGTTGATTCTTTGACACCGGTCAGCTCGGAATCGCTAATGTCATAGATGTAAATCTTGCCGTTGGTATAGCAGCCTAGTATAGAGACTTGCTCATCGTGAGAGTCGCAATTAATGTTAAAGTCATCACGCGACTCGAGTGATGGATGAGTGGCGTGCAAAATTAGTTTGGCGGAATCGGTGAGATCAATATTATTCTCTAGCGTAGAAAACTCCGGAGTAGGCGTAAAAGACAGCCCGGAAATCCAATCGGAAAGTTTGCCACGGTTGTTGTAGGCTAAAACGCCCAGGACACCGGCAGCAACGATAGCAAGACCTAGAATGATTTTTTGGGGCTTGATTTTCA
>JAZRSM010000040.1:0-3349 GCA_045651545.1 Candidatus Nanosyncoccus sp. | reverse complement strand
CCTTCTCGCCGGAGGAATTATTATTCTGAATATTGTCTGGTTCTTCCTTACGCGCAACTTCTTCCATCAGCGTGAAGGCATTGATTCTGCTATGCAGCTCAAATATGTTCTCGGACATCCGCTTGGCTTTGTAGTCGCAATTTCTGACCTTATCATTAATAAAGGCAGATGGACTCTCGAGACCACCTTCGGAAGCACTCTCGAGTGGCTTGATATTAGTGTGAGCAGCATTGCGATCTTAATTCTCGTAGCCGTATTCTGTGTCTTTGTCTATCGCCACAAAGACATTGTAATACCTCGGACTTTAAAATATATGGCTATCTTCATTTTTACCACTGTCACCATCATGTTCATTGGCATTGAATACCTCACTTGGACTCCAGTTGGGGCAGGTTACGTTGATGGCATACAAGGACGTTATTTCTTGCCAATGCTTTTCATGGTTCCGCTATTCTTCATGAAGACATCGAAGAATAACAGCATACAAAAACAATCTCTAGCTGAATTGCAAAAAATAGACAATGGAACAAGTTTTGCATTTTATGAATTTATTATCGCCGTTAATTTTATCGCGCTTTCTACCATTTTCGTTCACCATCTCCCTCTCTAATGGCTATCGCTTTTTAGTTGTAAATATGCTAAAATATATGTAATAATTATAGGAGTTTTTACATGAAAGGAATAATTTTAGCTGGCGGTTCTGGAACGAGATTATATCCGCTCACGCTTGCTCCTTCCAAACAAATGTTACCGGTCTATGACAAGCCAATGATTTACTATCCTCTAGCCACACTTATGCTTGCGGGCATTCGTGACATCTTAATCATTTCCACCCCGGCAGACCTTCCAAACTTCGAACGCCTACTTGGCGATGGTTCCAATATGGGCATTAAACTCTCCTATAAGGTCCAACCTTCGCCAGACGGTCTCGCCCAAGCTTTCACGCTTGGAGAAGAATTTATAAACGGTGAACCTTGCGCGATGATTCTCGGCGACAACATTTTCTATGGTCACGGTTTCGTCAGCTCCCTTCGCGATTCGGTGGAGAAAGCCAAACAAGGTCGCGCCACAGTCTTTGGTTACTACGTAAATGACCCAGAGCGCTTTGGCGTTGTTGAATTTGATGACGATTGGCATGCTCTCTCTATCGAAGAGAAACCAGAGCATCCAAAAAGCAATTATGCCGTTACCGGACTTTACTTCTATCCGGCAGGTGTTTCCGAAAAGGCCAAAACTATCAAACCTTCCGCTCGCGGAGAACTCGAGATTACTTCTCTCAATGAATTATATCTCAAAGAAAATATTCTCGATGTACAAGTTCTCGGTCGCGGATTTGCTAGGCTTGATACTGGCACAATGGATTCACTCGCTGACGCCGCCGACTTTGTTCGCGTTATTCAAAAACGTCAAGGCGTAGAAATCTCCGCTCCGGAAGAAATCGCCTTCAAGAATGGTTGGATTACCAAAGCAGAACTCCTAGAATCCGCTAATAAATATGGCAAATCAAGCTACGGGCAGAACCTTAAGCTCGCCGCAGAAAGGAGAATCAAAGACTAATGAGCAATTTCACTTTTGAACCAACCAGCATTAAAGACGTCTATATTATTACTCCAAAGGTTTTCGGAGATGAACGTGGTTATTTCATGGAGACTTATAGCTCCAAAGATTTTAAAGAAGCGGGTTTAGATTATAATTTCGTCCAAGACAACCAGTCCAGTTCCTTTAAGGGTGTCCTTCGTGGATTACATTTTCAGAAGACTCATCCACAGGCCAAATTAGTTCGTGTTCTAAAAGGCGAAGTTTTTGACGTTGCTGTCGATTTGCGTGAGGGAAGCGAGACATATGGCAAATGGGTAGGAGCCAGACTTTCCGAAGAGAATAAAAAACAGCTCATGATTCCACGCGGCTTCGCACATGGCTTTCTGGTTCTTTCCGAACATGCCGAATTTGCTTATAAATGTGACGACTTTTACCATCCAGAAGACGAAGGCGGCATCATGTATAATGACGCAGATATTAATATCGAATGGCCAGAAATCGATGCAGAATACACCCTGAGCGACAAAGATCAAAAACACCCTAGTTTGAAAGCGGCTAACATTAAATTCAAAGGAGTAGAAAATGACTAAAAAAACCATCGTTGTAACGGGCGGCGCCGGCTTCATCGGCTCTAACTTTGTCTATTATATGCTTAACAAATACCCAGACTACCGTATTATTTGTGTTGACTGTCTTACTTATGCGGGAAATCTAAACACGCTCAAAAAAGCTCTAAAGAATCCTAATTTCCGTTTCGCCAAGATTAACATCTGCGACAAAGAAGCGATTAAAAAATTATTCGAAGAAGAACATCCTGATATTGTCGTGAACTTTGCCGCCGAAAGCCATGTCGACCGTTCTATTACTGGTCCAGAAATCTTTATCAAGACCAATGTCGAGGGTACGCAAACCTTAATGGAAGTATGTCGCGAATTAAACATTTCACGCTATCACCAAGTTTCTACGGATGAAGTTTATGGTGATTTGCCTCTAGACAAACCAGATCTTTTCTTCACAGAAAAAACTCCACTTCACGCCAGCAGCCCATACAGCGCTTCAAAAGCAGGCGCAGATATGTTGGTCATGGCCTATTGCCGCACGTTTAATTTTCCCGCCACTATCTCTCGCTGCTCCAACAACTATGGCCCATATCATTTTCCAGAAAAATTAATTCCACTCACGATCATCAAAGCTTTACACGACGAGCCACTTCCAGTTTATGGTGATGGCAAAAACGTTCGTGATTGGCTTTATGTCGAAGACCATTGTCGTGCTATTGATTTAATCATTCACGACGGCAAAATCGGTCAAGTCTACAATGTCGGCGGTCACAACGAAATGGCAAACATCGATATTGTCAAACTCATTTGCAAAGAGCTCGACAAGCCAGAATCACTCATCACTTTTGTGGAGGATCGCAAGGGTCATGATCGTCGCTACGCTATTGACCCAACCTTTATCCATGATGAATTAGGCTGGCTTCCAGAAACCAAATTTGAAGATGGTATCAAGAAAACTATCAAATGGTACCTAGATAATAAAGAATGGTGGGAAAACATTCTTTCTGGCGAATACCAAAAAGCGGAGGTTTAACATGAAAGTATTAGTCACAGGAACAAGTGGCCAACTCGGTCACGACATTATGCTCGAATTAAAAAAGCGCGGTATCGAAGGTCTAGGAACCGACCGTAAGGGTGGCAATTCTGAATTTAAAACTGCCATTTTAGACATTACTAAACAACCAGACGTCGATAAACTCATTAAGGAATATCATCCTGATGCAGTTATTCACTGCGCCGCTTGGACTAAT
>JAZRSM010000039.1:0-2539 GCA_045651545.1 Candidatus Nanosyncoccus sp. | reverse complement strand
AAGATACTAACGAGGACCATGACTACTACACCGACTGGGCTTCTGTCATCGTCGTCACTAAGATATAGCATACGAAGACCTAGGTCGGAAATAAAACCAACCACACAAACTAGCCCAAAAGTAATCATAGAAACGCGAATGTCGTAATTTTTAATGTGAGAAATCTCGTGGCCGATAACCGCTTCTAGCTCGTTCTTATCCATAATATCGAGCAGGCCCGTAGTGGCTGCCACGATGGCATGCTTAGGGTCACGACCGGTCGCAAAAGCATTAGGCGCAGGATCGTCTATAATATATACTCCCGGCATAGGCAAACCTGCGGTCTGGGATAGATTTTCTACTGCGTTGTAAAGTTTTGGATTGTCTTTTTTCTCGATTTTCTTAGCGCCGGTCATGGCGACGGCGATACTACTAGACAAGAAATATTGTAAAACCGCATACAAAATAGCGACGATTACAATCCATAACTCTACCACCCAGTTCTTAAAAATGAAGGCAAAAATGCCGCCAATCGCACTGATTAGCACGATGAAAAATATCATGATTAAAATGGTATTTCTCTTGTTGGCGGCAATTTGCTTATACATTGTTAGAACTTGACCTCTGGAGCGTTGTTAATTTTGGCTCTTTCAGACTCCTCTACTTCGTAGTACTCACGCTTTTTGAAACCAAAACCTTTGAATAGGTTAATTGGGAATAGTTTAATCTTGGTATTAATTTCTTTAACGCCAGCGTTGTAGAAGCGGCGAGCAGCCTGAACTTTGTCCTCAGTGTCAGACAATTCTTCCTGTAATTTCTGAAAGTTCTTGTCGGCTTTTAGCTCTGGGTAAGATTCGGACACAGCCATGATGCGAGAAAGTGCGCCAAGCATAGATTTATCAGCTTCAGCAGTAGAAGCAACAGAACGTGCACCCATCATCTTGGCACGAGCTTCGGAGACTTGTTTGATAGCTTCGGACTCATGCTTAGTATAACCTTTGACGGTTTCTACTAAGTTTGGAATAAGATCCGCACGACGTTTAAGCTGAACGGTAATATCGGACCAAGCCTCGTTCACGCGTTCATCTAGTTTTACTAAACCGTTGTATGAAGCCCAAATGAAGATGATAATTAGAACTATCACTAGGGCGATACAACCAATAATGATTCCTGCAACCATTTTTTCTCCTTATTTTATACTTATTTATTATACCAAAAATGCTATAATTAGACAATGAAATTGGACGAGCCGACAGTACTAAAAATACGCGAGCATACCTTAGTTTTAGAGAAAAAGGTCTTGAAGAAAAAGGGCTCTGGGAGGTCAACTTCTACGGAGGAATCTTCGGCAGCACCAGAGATAAAAGTGATGGTAACTGGCGACTGGCATATTAGTCCAATTATTTCTGAAAGACAAGCTGAATATCTGCGCGAAGCAGTAGAAGTAATTCAGCCGGATGCGATAGTTTTACAGGGTGACATTATAGATAGCCCGATGGAATTAAAGCGGGAAACTTCTGTTGAAAAATTGATACGCGAACTTAAAATTTGTAGCGACGCGGCACCGACCATGATGGTGCTGGGCTCGCATGATTTTATTACGCCGACTAGGCCGCCAAAAATGATGAAAAATTTTGCGCTTGACACTTGGAAAAAGATTTGTAAAAAATGTAACGTTAAGTTGCTTTTGAATGAGTCGTATGAACCAATTCCTGGGGTGGAATTTTTTGGGCTATTTCAGGATGAGAGATGCATACTCACACTTGATAAAAACGGTAACTTACGGCATGGTGCTCGTCCAGAAGGTTTTTTGGAAATTTTGTGCGAACAGAAATTTAAATTGGACCCTAAGAAAATAAATTGGTTTGTAACACATGCGCCGCTTTTTTCCGAAGAGGCAATCGATATATTGTCCGAATTTGACATTGCGTCTTTTGGGCATACACACGGCGGAATTGTGCCGCGCGGGCTGGATGAAATCTATGCTAGACTCGGGATACATTCTGGACTAGTTGGGACGAATTTTAAGCCATTTCCGCGTTTTGTGCGTGGCGCAAAAATCATAAACGGTTCTACGCTTATACTAATAAATCCTGGCATGACGGGCGCACAATTCTGCACGCCAAGGTTTTTCCAGAACATGAACTTTGTAAAAGCCGCCGAGGTGTCGGTGGTGAAGTTAGTAAATAAAAATCGCCCGTAAAGGCGATTTTTCTTATTTCTGATTTGGTGCCCGAGATGGGACTTGAACCCATATGGATTTCTCCATTCGATTTTAAGTCGAACGCGTATACCAATTCCGCCACTCGGGCAGGCTTTTTATGAAAACTCGTTTTCAATTTACTTGGAGGCGCCGACCGGAATTGAACCGGTGTACAAGGTTTTGCAGACCTCTGCGTAACCACTCGGCCACAGCGCCGTAAATTTATTCTATCATAAAACTATTGATTTCCCAAGGGAAATTATGTATAATAAGGTTATTAACGTGCGAATGTAGCTCAGTTGTTTAGAGCGCTTCCTTGCCAAGGAAGAGGTCGAGAGTTAGAGTCTCTTCATTCGC
>JAZRSM010000038.1:0-1331 GCA_045651545.1 Candidatus Nanosyncoccus sp. | reverse complement strand
ATGGCACATAGTTCACCTCTCTCCTTTGGTTAACTCTTACAAAGGTAGGGATTATTTCTCTGCCTTTGTTTTTTACTCTGCAAATCTAAAGGATGGCACATACAAGCGATAGCGATGTATGCTTTGCGCTCTCTGCGGCTCTGCGTGAGACTTAATATAATTCCTACGTGAGTTAAAACCTGTGGGCAAGAACTTATGTAGAATCTCTAATTCAATCGATTAGCACTTTTTGTGAATATTTTTTGAGCCTTTGACAAAATTTTGTCACTATAGTGATAATTTTTTGTCAACGAAGCGATAAAAATTTGTCAAGCCTGTGATAAAAAATTATCATAGGCTTGACAAAGCAGAAAAGAAGGTTCCGCTGTTAGTATTCACAGGCTCCTCGCCGCCAAATCGCTTTAATGACCAGAGAAAATAGGTAGAAAGTGGTCAAAAAATAGCTTTTGAACGGAAATTTTCCACTTCACATAACAGATACAATAGTAGTCGTTAACTCGCAAAAAGTCACTTAACGGATACTATAGTGGTTCTTATCTATCTGTTTCTATCATAGACTCAATGAAGAAATGGAAGGTGATTGCAAACAGAAACGTTTGAGTCTATTTCTTCTTAGCCCAAGTGTTGGCCAAGATTATGGTCATAATAACCAGCAATAGCGTGGCGGCCATAAATAGGCCGAGGCCGATGGCATCCATGAAGAGCAAGAGAGCACCCAATAAGATAAAGCAAGACCCCATGATTAGGCGCAAGCGCTTGATGTTGCATTTCTCCTTCGCCTCTTTGCTGGCGGTGTTGTAGCCAGCAATCAAGAAGTCTCCTTTACCTATAAAAAGGACAATCGCCACAAACAGGCTCGCCAAAGCCTGACCCGCAGCACCACCGATAAGTGTATTTAGAAGGGCGATAACGACAATCAAGAGTAGTATCACAAGGAAGTTTTTCATAGAATATGGGATTTATTGGGCAAAGATAAAAGGAAAAGTTGAGAATTGCAAAACTCTAGAAATTTATTATTCAACTTCCAACTCCAGCAACCACTGTTTAGCATCTACACCATAGGCAAACCCAGTGAGCTTTCCATTAGCTCCGACGACGCGGTGGCAGGGAACGATGAGCAGCAGGGGATTCTTGTTGCAGGCCATGCCCACAGCGCGGCTTGCTCGGGGATTGCCTATGGCGGTGGCTATGGCTCCGTAGGTGCGTGTAGCGCCATAGGGTATCTGCTGCAATGCCTGCCACACGAGTTGCTGAAAGGCGGTGCCCACCATACGGATGGGGAAATCCAGCTGGCGGCGCTCACCCCGAAGAAATGTCGTGATCTGATGCTC
>JAZRSM010000037.1:0-39085 GCA_045651545.1 Candidatus Nanosyncoccus sp. | reverse complement strand
ATGTTTTTGGATAGCAAAAAGCGAGAATTTGTTTTGTTCATCTTATTTGACAACCCTAATACGTTCATACTTATGTTTATTTTATACCAAGCAAAAGCGGGATGCAAGGGTTTTGTGGTGAAAAATCGTGGAAATTTGTGAAAAATTAGAGCATTTGTTTGAGATACTGACCGGTAGGAGTAGTGGCGGAGCGCGCCAAATCTTCTGGGGTGCCTTCGGCTACGACGGTGCCGCCGTGCTGACCGCCTTCGGGACCCATGTCGATGAGCCAGTCAGCAGATTTGATGACGTGGAGATTATGCTCAATGATAATCATGGAGTTGCCGCCGTCAACAAGTTTGTTCAAAATGCTCAGGAGTTTCTTAACGTCGGCAGTGTGTAGACCAGTGGTTGGCTCGTCCAAAATATAGAGCGTCTTGCCAGTACTGCGACGAGAAAGTTCGGTAGCGAGCTTGATACGCTGGGCTTCACCACCAGAAAAAGTAGTGGCAGGCTGACCGAGGCGAATATAGCCGAGACCAACCTCTTGGATAGTCTTGAGTTTTGGTGCAATTGATGGGATATTAGCAAAGAATTCTACGGCTTCGTCAATGGTCATTTCCAGAACGTCAGAAATACTTTTGCCTTTGTATTTAATTTCTAGAGCCTCACGATTATAGCGCTTACCGTGGCAAGCTGGACAGGTGACATAGACATCAGGCAGGAAGTGCATCTCAATTTTGTTGACGCCGTCGCCTTGGCAGGTTTCACAACGACCGCCTTTAATGTTGAATGAGAAGCGACCAGCTTTGTAGCCACGTACTTCAGCTTCTGGTTGTTTAGCAAAGAGTTCACGAATTTGATTAAAGACGCCGGTATAAGTAGCAGGATTAGAGCGCGGAGTGCGGCCGATAGGGCTCTGATCAATGACGATACATTTGTCGAGATATTCAATCCCCTCAATATTATCATGCGCGCCAGAAACGGTCTGGGCATGGTGAAGGCGAGCTAAGAGCTCGTTGGCGATAATGCCATTAACTAAAGTGGATTTGCCAGAGCCAGAAACACCAGAAACGACGGTCATGACACCAAGTGGGAAGCTAACATCAATGTTTTTAAGATTGTTCTCGCGAGCACCGCGAACAGTGAGATATTGTGGCCGTTTAACGTTATCAATGAGAGTAGTTTTAACTTTGCGGCGTTTTTTAGGGACTTCAATTTTCTTCTTTCCTGACAAATATTGGCCAGTGATGGAATCGGGGTTGTTCATGATTTCTTCTGGAGTGCCAACGGCTACGACTTTGCCACCATTAACACCAGCACCTGGACCGATGTCAACGATATAGTCGGAACTGAGCATAGTATCTTCGTCATGTTCGACGACAAGAACGGTATTTTTTAAATCACGCAGGTGCTTAAGTGTGGCGATAAGTTTATCATTGTCACGTTGATGAAGACCGATGCTTGGCTCGTCTAAAACATAAAGGACGCCTTGAAGGCCAGAGCCAATTTGGGTGGCAAGACGGATACGCTGAGCTTCACCACCAGAAAGAGTATTGGCGGCACGACCGAGTTCTAGGTAGCCAAGACCGACGTCTTTCATAAACTTAACACGCTCGCGAATCTCCTTCAAAATAGGAGCGGCGATTTGGTCTTCTTCAGGAGTAAATTCTAGGTCTTTGCTTAAAACTTCTAGCGTGGTGTCGACATCCATATTGCACATGTCAACGATATTCAAATCGTGGACCGTGACGGCGAGGACGACAGGCTTTAACCTAGCACCGTGACAAGTCTGACACTCACGCACGCGCATAAAGCGCTCGATATCTTTTCTAATAAAATCCGAATCAGTCTCGCGATGGCGACGCTCGAGCGTAGGGATGACACCTTCGTAAGTGGATTCATAAACGGCGCCCTCGGAGAATTTGCCAGAGCCGGCGATGCGGACTTTGAACTTCTGCGAGCCGGTGCCATATAAAATTTTTTGTTTAGCTTCTTCTGACAATTCGCGAATTGGAACATGAATAGAAAAACCGTTAAGTTTGCCGACAGCATCGAGGCGCTTGAGCCACCAAGAATCTTGATTGACGCGGTTGAACGGGCGAATGCCACCTTCGGCGATAGTGAGATTCTCGTTGAATACGAGGTCAGGGTCGATTTCCATGCGTGTACCAAGACCGGTACAAGTCGGACAGGCACCTTCAGGAGCATTAAAAGAAAAGAGGCGCGGAGTAAGCTCTGGGATGAGCTCGTCAGGATGATTCGGACAAGCATAGCGCTGAGAAAAAGTATAAATATTGGAATTGTCGCCAGTGATTTTTTTGTTATCAACAGCAGTAGAGTTGTCGGTAATTTTGAGAAGCTTGATAATTCCCTGTCCGAGCTCTAGAGCTTGCTCAATAGAGCCAGAAATTCTACTTTCCAAATCTGGACTCAAAATAAAACGGTCTACGACGATTTCGATATCGTGGCGCTCTTGTTTTTCTAGTTCTGGAAATTCATCCAGAGCATAAACAACGCCATCTACACGGACACGGGAAAAGCCCTTGGCTTGGTATTGTTCAGGAATATGCTGAAACTCGCCTTTCTTTTGCTGAACAATAGGAGCAAGCAACATTAATTTGCTGCCGAGAGGGAGTTTCATAACTTCATTGACAATATCTTCGTTGGTGCGACGAGAAACAGTGCTGTGACAAATTGGACAATGTGGCACGCCGACACGCGCAAAAAGCAGACGCAAATAATCAAAGACTTCTGTAACGGTAGCAACGGTAGAGCGAGGATTGCGACTGGTAGATTTTTGATCAATAGAAATGGCAGGGCTTAGACCTGTAATCGTGTCGACATCTGGCTTATCCATGACGCCAAGAAACATACGCGCATAAGAGCTGAGTGATTCGACATAGCGACGCTGACCTTCAGCATAAATCGTATCAAAGGCCAAGCTTGATTTACCAGAGCCAGAAAGCCCCGTTAGAACCACTAGTTTGTCGCGCGGAATGTCAACATCGATGTTTTTGAGGTTGTGTTGACGGGCTCCGCGAATCTTTATTGCGTTATCCATAAACGGATATATTATACATCAAAATGCTTAAAAAGTCCAGATACTAGTAGCTAGATATCTTCGGGCTGGAGGCTCTGATACCAGAGAGATAGTTCTTCTAGAATAAATGGGTCGATAGTCTGGCCATGAGGAGTAGTAGTAATACCACTCGCAAGGCGTTTTTGAAATTTTTCCATTTGCTTAGCGAAGTCTGGGAGTTGGCGATTAAGACGGGCGAGGCGATACTCTTCCCATTTTTTAGTTTCGTCTGCAGCGAGAGATTTAGGGAAATTTTTAGCTTTATAATGTAGCAATAATTCTGGCAAACGCTCGTCGGTAAATTCGGGGTGGAAGTCGGAAAGGCGATGTTCGTCAGCATTTCTAATGGCATTACAAAGATTAGAATCTTGTGGTGAGAGAAAACCGCCATATAAGTCGGACTCCGGATCAAAAGCTTCTGGAAAATCGGGACGGCTCTCGAACTCAGTGCGCATGCGCTCGGCAAATTCGGGGTGTTTTAATAATGCATCAAGATTTTGCTCGATTTGGTCTTTTGTTAGGCCGATGCGTTCCCAGCCGGTTTGGGTGAGGGGCTCGCGACCGTCGGAAAAGGTTTCGGTAGTCTCGGCATCAAGGACACTAATTGGAGCGACGGCTGGACATTTGTTGAGACATAATTCCTTAACAATTGAAAAAAAAGACCGCCTGGACTCGTTCAAAGCTTCTGCTCGTTCGCTTGCTCGCTCGTGCCCGTCGTTACGGGACTCGCTTCGCAAAGACGCTCCCGTTGTCGCTAGAGGCTCTCTCGCAGAACTTTGCAACGAGTCCAAGTTATATCTCAAATCGAACACTAAGATATTACCATTGCGACTAGGGGCGAGGGGGAAGGCGACGGTAGTTTTGTGATAGGCGCTAGAATAGCGACCCGACGCGTAGACAAAAGGACGTTTGTCGTCAAGATTAACAAGTCTCGCAACCTTGCGCTTGTCGCGCATATTAAATAAAAATTCGTAAAGCTTAGGCTGTTTTTCTTTGATAAGACGCGTAACGTCAATCAAAGCCTCGACATCGGAAAGTGCATCGTGGGCATGAGTATGGATAATACCATTTAGCTTAGTGATTAGTTCTAGGCGGTTAGTCTCGACATCGACAGTCTTTTGCTCATCAGTTTCTTTATCTTTATAAGTTTTTTCTTGGAATGGCCAGATAATGCCGTCGGGACGAAGAGCACGCGTAAGACGGACTACGTCTAATAAATCCCAACGACTGCGACCATCTTTCCAGCTCCAAGCGTATGGGTCACGAAAGTTGCGCCAAAAAGTGTGGCGCATAAATTCGTCGTCAAAACGGACGGAATTATAGCCGATGGCGCAAGTTTTTTCGGTAAAAATTTCGTTCTCGACATAATCGCAAAATTCAGCTTCGGATAGACCATCTGCCAAAGTCTGTTGCGGAGTGATTTTGGTCACCATGATAGCGCCCGGACTTGGCAGAGTGTCGTTAGTCATTTTAACTAGCAAATTAACGGGTTCCCCGATAGGATTTAGGTCTGTGTCAGTGCGAATACCTGCGAATTGCATGATGCGGTCTTCACGCGGGGAGAGACCAGAAGTTTCTAGGTCGTAGAAGAAAAATGTCTCCATAGATTAGTTGTTGTAATATTTGCCGACAAGCTCAGCATAAATTTGATCAAGTTCGGAGTTTAGCTCGTTTAGCTTTTCGTCTTCTATAGCCATGACGATGAACTTAAGTGGAGAGTTGGTCATGCCACAAATTTCACGAGACTCGCCATAAGCTTGTTCGCCTGGCATTTGAATTTCGCGAACACCACCGATTTTCATACCGACAACGCCCATATTCCAGCCTTCAATTAGGCCACGACCAGCATAGATTGGGGCAAGGAGCTCGGTAGGGTTATCCTTATCATTAAACGAAGAGTCAAAGATAGATTCATCTGGGCAGAAGCCAATATAGTAGGCATAATATTCAAGATCGCCAGTAGCGAGTTCGCGACCAGTCCCTTCGAGCAAATCGCGAGTGTGGACGCCAGTGCTGTTAGCAGCCTCGGCATTGTAAGCTTTAACCTCGGAGCGGAAGTTAGCAAAAGTGGAGAAGTATTTTCCAGAGAGAGTAGAGGCATAAGTGTTAATCTCAGCTTGCTTGTCGGTGTATTTATTCTCTAGCTCGGATGTAGAAGATTTGCCACTGTTGCCATTCGACAGGACAATAGCAGCGTAAGTCGCAATTGTTGAGCCTAGCAAAAGAATAGCGATAGCAGAAATGATAATGCGTTGTTTCCAACTAGTTTTTAGTGATTTTGGGTCCATTTTACCTCCTCGGACTTAGAATTATACAACTTGGGCCTTTAAGCTTTATACAACTTCAGCTTTCAAGCTCTTTCCCACCACGCTTGATATTTCATTCATTATATCAGATATTTCGGCGTTCTCAAGAGTCTTGTCGTTACTTGCGAAACGTAGATGGAATGAAATATTTTTGGTGGATGCGTCGGCAGACTTGTCGGCTTGGTAGATTGAAGTCGGCTCCAAATTTATAATAAGATTCTTAGCTTGAAATATGCTTAAAATTTCCTTAACACAGTCAGCATATTTTGTATCATTTACAACTTTGATAGTTAAATCACGCTCGACGAATGGGAATTTGCTAAGTTTAGCAGCCGTAGCAGAAATTGGTGGAATTGTAGCAAGCAAATCATCTAGGTCTAACTCAAAAACAGAAACGGTGGTGCCGATTTTAAGGCGCTTCAAAACTGGAGCTTTAATCTCGCCAAGAGGAATATTGAGATTATCCGCAGAAATGATGGCAGAGTGAAGTGGCTCGAAATATGGAGCATTATTTTTCTGTGCAAATGCTTTGATTTCGGGATTTTTGATGCCAAGGTCGGAAAGTAAATCAAGAAGCACAGTTTTTGCTACATAATAATCACCCGTAGTTGCAAAGGCGAGATGGTTTTTCAAAACTGGAACACCATCACTATCCTTGCCAAAGGAGATTTTGCTAACTTGGTTAATTTCGTAAACGGAAAGGTCGCGGAAACCAGCTTTTAAGTTGACGCTGATTTTGTCAAGTAAAGACGGAACGAGGCTTTGGCGGAAGCGCTGGAGTTCTGGAGAAATACTATTGACGATTTCGTAAGAATCTTCAGGATTTTCGCCAACGGTTTCTTGGAGGCGCTTGCTCACAAAAGAATAAGTCAAAAGTTCGTGCGCGGCGAAGCGACCAGACAATAAATCGCGAAGTTTAGTTTTAAGATCTAATAAAGCATTTTTCTCGGCGCCGATGAATGGGCGAGAAGGGTAGTCAAGTGCGATATTGTCGTAACCAAGCAAACGGCCGACTTCTTCAATAATATCTTCCTTAATGTGGATGTCGGTACGCCAGGAAGGAATTTTGAAACGTAGACCATTGTCCTTATCTACAAGTTTAATACCAACATTGTTTAATGTCGTAATGACAGTGTCAAGAGTATATTTGGTGCCAAGTAAATCGTTAATATCTTCTAGATAAACCTCAACAAAAATATCTTCATCATTGTCTGTTTCGGAGATTTCGAAGTCGGTGATTTTTGCTGGGGAGTCGAGGAGCATGGCGGAGCAGCGAGCAAGAGCTGGAACAACGCCAGAAACTGGCTGACCTTTAGTGAAGCGGGTAATGGCTTCGGAGAAAATGCCGTGAGCCATTTGAGTTTTACGCAAATTATAGAGTGAAAAAGTGGCAGATTCGAGGATAATTTTCTTAGTATCGGCGTCGATTTCGGTTGATTCCCCACCCATAGCACCAGCTAAAGCAACAGGAGTGTCGCCAGAACAAATCACAATGTCGGAGTCATTTAGGTTGATTTCGCTGCCGTCTAGCAGTTTTAATTTCTCGCCATCCTTAGCGGCGCGAACGGTGATTTTTGGCTCGCCGCCACCACCAACGGCTCTAAATTTATCATAGTCAAAAGCGTGAAGTGGCTGACCAGTCATAAGCATAGTAACGTTGGTTGCGTCAACGATTTTATTAATTGTGCGCATACCAGCTTTGGCTAGGAAAATAGCGTCACTCGTTAAATAGCTTGCTTTTTCCAATGCGTCATTTTGGCCAGTGGCAGAAACAGCAAAAACCGCGGCGGAATATTTTGGACAAAGTTTTTCGTCGGCAACTTCAATGGAAACACGCTCAGAGTCGGTAACATAGTCAGAAAAAGTAGAAGCGGTGAGATTCTGTGTAATAGTAAGGTCGCCAAATTTGAGCGCGGGCTCGGCGAACTGGACATCGAGGATGCCAGCAACTTCGCGGGCAAAACCAATGATACCAAAGGTGTCAGGACGATGTGTTAAGGACTTGTTTTCTATGTCCAAAATAATATCGTTTAGCTCGAATTTGTCAGCAAAATCATCACCTGGCTTGGCGAAATTTGGGTCGATTTCGACAATACCGTCGTGGTCTTCGCCGAGATCTAGCTCGTCAAGTGCGGCAAGCATACCATGGCTTTCAAAACCACGAAGCGGACGAACGTTGAGCTTGAAATTTTCTTTGCCTTCGCCATAAGTTTGTGGCACAATGCAACCCGGAGCAATCCAGACTGCAAGCATGTCTGCATGAACATTAGGCGCACCACAGACAACTTGGATTAAGTCCTTCTCGCCAGCATCAATTTTACAAACATGAAGGTGAGTTTCTGGAATAGCCTCAGCGCTCATGACTTTGACGATTTTAATGCCAGCGTATTTTGGAGCGAGGTCAACTGTTCCTTCAACTTCAACAAGACGAGTACCAATTAATTTGACAAGTTCAGAAGTCTCGATTTTGGCTGCTTCTTTAACTAATTTTTTGATTTCGTTTAGGCTGATTAGCATGTTAAAACTCCTTTAAGAATTCAAGTTTGCCGGATTCAAAATTGCGGACATCGGTGAGACCGTATTTCAACATTACAAGACGGTCAATACCGCCACCCCAAGCAAAGCCTTTGTAAACTTCTGGATCGATGCCGGCCATTTTTAAGACGTTTGGATGAATCATACCGCATCCGCCCATTTCGAGCCAACCGTCGCCTTTGCCACCTAGTGACTTTGGTTTTTCGATTAAGAATTCTACGGATGGTTCGGTGAATGGGAAGTAGCCTGGTTGGGTTTTGATGTTTAATTTCTGACCGTAATATAATTCAAAGAATTTTTTCCAAGTGCCGAGGAGCTGTCCCATGGTAGCATTTTTGGAGACAAAAATACCTTCGCATTGATAAAAAGTATGTTCGTGTGTAGCGTCAACATCTTCGTTTCTAAAAACACGACCTGGAATGACGACGGCGATTTGACCGCCCTCTTCTAGATTTTTCTTGTATTTTTTAAGAGCGCGATGTTGCATAGTAGAAGTATGGGCAGGAGGAATGAAGCCTTCTTTGGTTCTAAAAGTATCGTAACCGTCGCGAGCAGGATGACCTTCTGGAAAGTTGAGTGATTCAAACATGTGAAATTCGTCATCTAGCTGCTGCGCTTCGATAATATCAAAGCCCATGCGAGAATAAATTTCCGCAACACGGTCGAGCTCGGTCGTTAAAGGATGGCGGCTGCCGCGTGGGATGTTTTTGATTTCTTGGTTTGGTGCGGATGGCGCAGTAATGTCGATTGGCTCGACATTGGCAGACTCCGCAGCATCTAAGGCTTGCTGGAGCTCAGCTTGGAGCGCTTCGCGTTTTTTGTTTAGTTCCTGTCCAAAGGCCTTACGCTCCTCGGCAGGGATTTCTTTGATTTTGGCATATTCGGCATTTAGCGCCTTCAGTTTGCCCTTGATTTCTTCTACACTCAACATGCCTATTATTATACCATAAAAAGCGACACCAAAAAAGCGCCTGGATGACAGACGCTTTGGATAAATCGTAACGACTTATTTCTTTTCTTTGCAAGCGCAGTTTGCGCCACAAGCACAAGCTGTAGCTACGCCAGAAAGTTTGGAAGCAACATCGGAAATTGCAAAACCAATAACGCCACCAATCATTGGGAAGACTACATAGGTAGCGAGTGCGAGGCAGATGTCGCCAAGAACTGCACCAAAGTTTTCTCC
Organism: Candidatus Nanosyncoccus sp.; assembly: GCA_045651545.1. GTDB lineage: Bacteria > Patescibacteriota > Saccharimonadia > Saccharimonadales > Saccharimonadaceae > Nanosyncoccus. The sequence goes on along the minus strand of JAZRSM010000037.1, from coordinate 30,000 downwards.
GCCAGTTGGCAAAACTTGATACATAAATGCTGCAGCTGGGTTAACGATAAAGGTGTTGTTCTGGAAGCCAAGGAAGCTTGTAGAAACAACGATTGCGAACAAGAGAGATACGCAAACACCAGTGCCGTAAATAGCGGCAAAGGTAAGGGTGCTTCTCTTATAAGCGTAAGCTCTAGCAAAGAAGAACGCAATCATGATTGCAGCAACAAACTCAACCATAGTGATAACCCAGAATTTTTCTGGATCAAGTGCGGCCATCTTTGGGAGCTCGGTGGTAGCAGTATCGCCAGCGGCATTGACGAATGCACTAGAGATGAGGTATGCAAACCAAGCGCCAAGCACCTGAGATAGCATATAAACTACACCACGGATAATAGACATTCTGCGAGTAACCATCATACCGACGGTGACAAGTGGGTTGAGGTTTGCACCAGAAAATGCTAACACGGCTGCAGAAATAGCAATCACGCCAAACATAATGTATAGCGGTTGAAAAATGCCGAGCGTGAGCAAGATGAGCGTCAAAAGCATAGTGCCGACGACTTCACCTAAAATCGCACCGTAGATTTTTGGATTTTTAAAGATTGTTAATATTGTTTCGTTGGAATCATACTTGCAAGAGAAAAAGCCTTTGAAAGGATTCTTGCTAGTCTGAGTCTCAACTACTGGAGCTTCTACTTTCTTCTCGACCTTTTCAACCTTCGTGGTCTTAGTCGCGGAAGCTTTTGAAGCAGGCTTTGAAGACTTCTTGGTGGTCTTCTTGGATTTTGTTGTAGCCATCATTCCTCCTTAATTGGTATATGGCTTGATTATAGCACACTTGTCAACATCTGGAAAAAAATATTAATTTTTCGTCATCGAATTTTCGCCATCGAAAGTGGATATGGTATAATGAACTAATGGGAATTATTGTATCAAAAAATGAGGATGAGCACACCAAGCTGAACGAGCGCATTAATGCAGATTTACGTGAGCGCGCTAGCAAAACAACGCTCGGCGAAGACCCTGACCTAGTTGAAGATTCTGACTATGCCAAAGATTTGAAGAAAACTGGCAAATATTCTTGGATTTGGGTAGTCCTAATCATACTTGCGGTTATTTCGCTTGTAGTGATTGCGTTGATTTAGTTTTGAGATTTAGTTTTTTTGGGGGGTTGGAGTTCTAGTTTTTTGAGGCTTAGTTTTTTGGGAAAAGTGGAGTGGCCGGAGGGAGAATTTTCTCTCTCGTGAAGATTTTGTTAATAGCGGCGGCGGTATCTGGCAAGAATGGCGCTAAAAGATAGGTAACTTGGAGCAACTTCTCGGCTAAGTTGCTTAGAATATCATGAAGCTCGGCGATAAGTTTTTCTGCTTCGTCACTATCTGCGACTTTGATTTTTTTGCCGTATTCCCAAGGCTTTTTCTCGTCAATTTCTTTGTTTAAATCTTGGATTTTCTGCCAGGCATAGTCAAAGGCTTTGCTAAAATAGAACGAATCCATGATTTTGTCATAGCTAGCGTCGCGAATTGGCTGAAAGTCTAAGCCTGGCAAATCTTGTTTTTTACATAAGTTAGCAAGACGCTGAACAAGATTGCCGAGGTCGTTAGCGAGCTCATTATTGTAAGCTTCTTCATATTTTTCCCAAGTAAAATCGGCATCAGAAAAAGTATCGGCATGGCGTAGGAAATAATAGCGGAAAGCCGGAAGTCCCTTTGATTCTAAGACTTCAACTGGATCAACAACGTTGCCGATGGATTTACTCATCTTTTGACCGTCGCTCAAAACAAAACCATGGGAAACAATATGCTGTGGAAGAGGCAAACCGAGACCAAGCAACATGGCCGGCCAAATAATCGCGTGGAAACGCAAGATGTCTTTGCCAACAAACTGCGCGGTGGCTGGCCAAAAATCGGAAATATAATTATCTGGATAGCCTAGAACTGTAATGTAGTTAGAGAGTGCATCGAGCCAGACATACATGACCTGAGCATCGTCACCTGGAACTGGTATGCCCCATTTGAGCTGCGAAGTAGGGCGAGAAATGGAAACGTCAGGGCTGTCGTCCAGCAAATTCAGGATTTCTTTGGCGCGAAAATCTGGCAAAATTTCCATAGACTTATCTGTAATGGCTTGTCTGATTTGGTCTTTAAAATCAGAAATGCGAAAATAGTAGTTCTCTTCGCTGAGCTTTTCGTAAGGCTTGTTGTGGTCAGGGCAGGTGCCGTGGTTTTCTTCACATTCTTTTTCGGTAATGTAACGCTCACAACCTTCGCAATACCAGCCTTCATAGCTAGCTTTATAAATATGGCTTTCTAGTTTTTTCCAGATAACTTGGCAACGACGGATGTGATCTTCGTCTGTAGTGCGGATAAAGTCAGTATTTGTAGCGCCAAGTTTTTTGATAAAATCTTGGAATTTGGCAGAATTACCGTCAACGTAAGCCTTGACGTCGGTGTTTAGCTCGGCAGCTTTTTTGGCAATCTTATTACCATGCTCGTCGGTGCCAGCTTGGAAGCGGACTTCGTTTCCTTTGTCTCTTTCATAACGGGCATAAGTATCCGCCAAAAGATAGTCCATGGCATGTCCGATGTGTGGAGCGCCATTAACGTAAGGAATAGCAGTGGTAATATAGATTTTTGACATATCTATATTTTACAATAGTTTAGACATTATAGCAAGAAAGCGCAAAAGTTTCTTTGCGCCTTCTAGTGCTAATTAACTTTAGCTTGTGCTATTTTTGAACACAAGTGTAGCCGTCAGTCTCGTAAGAGTCGAGCAAGGTATCGATGTCGGTTTGCGGCTCGCCCTTGATGACATAGAATCCTAGAACTTTGGCGCTCTGAGAGTCGATGTCGTCGCCTTCGGCCTGATGAGTGGCGGTCATAGTTTTGCCGCTAGTATCATATGAGCTAGCGAACGGATCTTCGGTGAGGCCAGCATTTTTAATCTTAGAACTGTAGAGGTTTCGCTCGGTAAGCTGGGCATTCTTAGCTGATTCTTCATCATCGAAGGTGAGCTTGAGTGTAGTGCCAAAGCTAGAGAGAACGTCGTCAGAATACATAGCGATAATCTGGCTATTACCAGAAAGAACGTTGCCGTATGCGCCAAAGACCTCAGCATCACCAGAGAGTGTACAGGTAAGACTGGTAACAACGTTAGTCTGCGTATCGTTATTTTCGGCTGGCCTAGTGGTAGAAGTTTTGCTGCCACTATTTAGAATGAAGAAGATGACGACGGCAACAACCGCAACTAAGGTAACACCGCCAACGATGGCGATTAAGAGCTTGAGATTTTCTTTGGTGAGAGGTTTGCGTCCTGACTTGGTGGTGCTAGCTAGTTCGGCTGATGCGTCTGGAGTGACTGGAGCCTCGGCGGATTTTTTGCCGAAGCTTAGTTTAAATTTAGAGGTCTTACCAACTGGGACGGCGTGGTTTGGTGCAGTGTCGGAATAGGCGAGCGCGCTGCCGATGGAACCTGGAACTGGCTCGGCTGGAACGAGAGGTTCTTCGTTTTCTGGGCTAGTTTCGGCAGGCTTTTCTTCGGGATTTTGCGCGTCGTCGACGAAATTAGCTGAGGAGCTAGGATAAGAATCTTCTTGCGGGGCAGCTTCGGCTGGGTTTTCTGGCGTGGCCGGTGCCTCTGGAGCTTCTGGGGTAACTTCTGGGGCGGCTGGGGCGATTGGGGCCTCAGGAACAGGTGGGACAGCTGGGGTGTCCATTGGTGGAATTTCTGGAGCAATTGGGGCTTCTGGGGTAACTTCTGGGGCAGGCTGTTCGATAACTGAAGTTTCTGGAGCAGCTTCTGGCTCGGCTGGCGTAGTATCCGGGGCTACATCAGCTGGAGCAGCATTCGCGAGATCCGCGGCTACTTGGTCAAGATTGGGGGCTTCTGGTTCGGCTGGAGCTTCTGGAGCCGGGACTTCTGGAACAGGCTCTGGAGCGATTGGCTCTGGGGCGATAGGAGCCTCTGGAGCTGGGACTACCTCTGGGGCAATCTCAGGAGATGCTTCTGGAGGCATAGGGGGTGTTTCTGGGGCGGCTGGAGCAACTGGTGGTACAGCGCCTTCCTGGTTAGTATTGTTTTCGTCCGGATTCATGAAAAACCTCCCTTTTATTGATATTAAGTTAATTATAATGGTTATGAATTATTTTTGCAAGATTTCATATAATTTTTGCCACGTAGTGAGCGCGGGATCAGATGGGCGTATATCCGTGGATAAACCGAGCTTCCCTAGAGCGGACTTAAGCGAATTAACAGAGTAAAAACTACTGAGATTTTTTACAAGTTTTTTGCGCGGTGCAGAAAATGCCCTTTTTGCGAGTTCTAATGCCTCATCAGAAATGACAGGGGCAGACTTTGGATGCATAATAATCACCTGACTATCAACCTTTGGTGGTGGAGTGAAGAGGTCTTTTTTTACAACTGGGCCAAGTTCGACATCGGCGAGATTCTGGACAGAGAGAGACAAAACCGTATGCTTCCCTGGTTCTGCTACAATGCGCTCGGCAACCTCTTTTTGAATCAAAAGCACGATGTTTTCTGGTGGATTTTTGGCCTGCAGGAGCTTCATAATGATAGGTGAGGTAATGTAATATGGGATATTTCCAGCCACGACATAAGGCTCTTTGATACTATCTAGGTCAAATTTGAGAAAATCTTCATTTATAACGGACAAATCCTTGCCTGGGAAGGATTTAGGCAGATTAGTAGCTAAGCGTTCATCAAATTCTATAGCTAAAACACGCGGAAATAGGCGTAGAAGGCTAGACGTAAGCGTACCTAGGCCTGGACCAATCTCTAAGCATAAGCGACTCTCTGACTCGTCTAGAGAGCTCTCAGAGGCATTTCCAAGGGTTAATTCGGCGATTTCGTCTAAAATTGCACGGTCTTTAAGCCAGTGTTGGCCGAGAGATTTGTTGTTCTTAATCATTTCTTGGTATACCTGTCAAAGATGTCGTAAGCGTAATTAATGCGAGTTTCTTCGCGACAAATACCACAGCGCTCAAACTGATTCTGAAAAGCACGAGTAGCAGCCTCAATAGAAGTGGAATTCATGATGGATTCTTTGGCTCTGATATAGCCGCCGTTTAGCTCGGTCATTAGGTATTGCAGTTGAGTATAAATATCGTATGGATTTTCTAGGCTAAGTAGATTATTGCGGCGACCGCCAGTCCATTGAGCAATGCCCAATCCACCTGGAGTATCGGAGGTCTGGAAGCGATGTTCCTGCATTAGGTTGCCCATAATACCGGCGGTTTGGATATCGGAAAAGCCTTGTGATTTGAGAAAGTCCCAGGTGATAGCTTCGTTCTCTCCAGCAGAAGTGGAGCTAGACCTAGTGCCACGGGCGCCCTCTCTGACAATGCGTTTAATAGGCTGCTTAACAATGTCATCGGAGATTTGTTCGCGGTTAGCCTCGGTGCCATCTACAAAATCGACTTTGTATTTAACAACGCGAAGTCCTTCCTCACCGATTTGTTCAGTAACATTTTCGCCAACAGGAAGAGTGTAATCTTTGACGATTTCCTCTTCGAATGGCAAAGCGATTTCTTCGGTAACAGTGTGGCCGCCATTACGCTTAATCTCGTAAGCAGTAGAAATGCCAGCCTCTAGAAAATTAGTGTTAGCAACCATCTCGACTTCATCGCCATCATAAACGGAAAAGCCAGCATCACGAGCAATAGTAATCGGGTCGTAGCTGGCGGTTTCGACACGTTTTTTGGTCATGCCGTCAGAGATAATAACTGGGCGAGAGCGGTAAATATTAATGTGAAAACTACCATCATTAATCAGTGTAGTGGCAGCTGGTTCGATAATGTCGGTTTTGCTAACTTCAATTTTGGCACGAGTTAGAGCTTCGCCAACAGTGACAGCGTTGGTCTTAATAGTAAGCTTCTTACCTTGGTCATAAATCGTGACGTAATGGTCGTCACCAGTAGGAGCAAGACCTGCCCCGTTATCAGCGAAAGTATTGCGAGTGATAGCCTTAAAAACGGTAGCAAAAACTAGGGCGGAAATAACAACGCCAGAAATAATTAGAGACATTTTTACATGATTTTGGGGGAGTCTCATACTCATTTATTATAACATAAACACGATTTGTAGACACAAAAAATGCCCTGTTGGGCTATTTTAATTCTGGTCCCCGGGACTGGACTCGAACCAGCACATCCTTGCGGACACTAGCACCTGAAGCTAGCGCGTCTACCAATTCCGCCACTCGGGGATAGAGAGATTATACCACAAAAAGCTCCCCTAAGGGAGCTTTTAATCGTGCCTTTTAGGCGATAGCGTCTTTTAGGCGCGATGGCGATTCAAAAGATAGATACTAAGGGCGATAACGGCGCCAGCAAGCATAGAGCCGTAAACAGATAGCATAGCCGAGGCATTAGAAACTTTGGTGCCTACACCAGTGTTTGGTGCACCTGTGGTGGTAGCGATAGCAAAGTTAGAGAAGCTCTTAGTCTTGAAGGTAATAGTATGCGCCTCTTTGTCGTAGCTGTCGATTTTGATGATTTCGTATTCGTCGCCATCATCAATATTGTGAACAATCACAACGCGAGAGACGTCAACGTCGTCGCCGAGTTTAAGCGTAATAGTAGCTTCTTCGCTTAGCTCGTGAATTTGATTAGACCAGACGTCGGAGCTGTCGTTCTTGCCTTTATAGAAGACGTTGAAGAAGTCAATATCTAAGACGTTTGAAATAGTCATGCCACTAGCAGCCTTATCAAAATCAGCAATTTTGGCAGTGTCTAGGTCAACATCATTGATGGAGAGTTGGGCGGTGCCCATGCCAAGCACATTTGCACCTAGAGCGATGGTGCCACTAGAAACCTTTTCGCTACCAGTGATAACTGCATCGCTGGTCTTGGCAAAGTTAGCGGCAAAGTGGACTTGAGTTTCTGGCATGGTGAAGGTGTATTGGTTAGTAGCTTCCTGTGGTTCCAAGGCAACGCCGTTAGCACTAACGCCAACTAGCTGATAACCGTAATTAGGAGTAAATTCAAAAACTACTTTAAAGCCTGGGGCGATTTTAACATGGCCATAGCCGTCAACGAGGCCGCCTTCTGGATTGATAATATATTCGGATGGGTCAACAAGATGATTGCCCTGGTCATAAACTGCGACAATATTGGCAAAGCCATTTTTAATTAACATATCTTCGTCCTGGATATCGTCTTTGACGTCAGGATTAGCCCAAATGATAGTGTATTTTGCTTCGCCAGTTTTAGTAGCAGTAAGATTAATTGTATAGTTATCGGATTCTGGAACGGTAATTTTGTAATTATCATCACCAGCGACGTGAGTAGGAGCAACTAATGTAGCGGTGGAACCATTAACCGTAGCGGCAGTGAAGGTGTAGCCCTGAGTCTCATAGAGGAAATCCATAGCAAAGTTAATAATATGGTTGCCACCTGTACTAATGTATTCCGTAGTGCCGCCACTCGAGATCGTAGCAAGATCATCAAACTGAATAGTGCCTGGCGCTGTATAGCTTAGGCCGGAGCCTATAGTAATCTTGGCGGTAATATGGTCACCTGGTGCAGCAGAAGCACTTGGGGCAAATGCTAAAAAGAACGCCGCAAAGCTGAGTATAAGCGCGGCAAATAAATGTGTTAGTTTTTTCATTATGAACTCCTTACTTATGTTTATTGTAATTTTTGGGAGTGATTTTGTCAATGAAAATATAAGCGGTTTCGAATGATTTTTATATGGGGTTATATGATATAATACTCTCATGAGTCCGTCTGACTTATATATTCGATTTGTACTGTATTTTACGATTTTTGCCGTGATGGGTTATTTAATTGAGGCAGTAGGCTCAGTAGTTTCCATCATGACACATCCAAAAAAGAGAAAGTTATCTAATCGTGGTTTTTTGTTTGGACCATATCTGCCAATCTATGGATTTGGCGGAGTAATTATGATTGCTTTGTCACATTTAATTCCGCAAGACAATTTCGCATTGGTGTTTTTGGTTGCAATGGCGACAGGGGTAGTACTAGAATACGCGACAAGTTATGTGCTAGAAAAGATATTTCGCCTTAGATGGTGGGACTATTCACAGACGGATAAGCTAAATCTGCGTGGGCGCATATGCCTTCGTAATGCTCTGAAATTTGGCTTTGGCGGACTACTTTTTGTGTATCTTTTGATGCCAGGGCTTAATAGTCTGATTAACGCAATACCTCGCGAACTTCAAATTACTATTACTGTTATTATGACGGTAATTTATTTGCTTGATTTTATAGTATCGTCTTATGCAAATCTAAAAGTAAAAAATATGGAAGAGCTAAGCAAAGTAATTGGTGATCAAACAGCAGAAATCAAGAAAAATGCCAAGAAGGTCATTAAAACACTTCTTGGCAATAAGCGAAATTCGCGGAAAAACCGCAAGAAAAACTAATTGTTTTCTGGGGCTTCTTCGGATGAGACTTCTTCGGCTGGAGCTTCATTAGCTGGCTCAGCTGGGGCTTCTGGAGCTGGAGTGGCTGGCTGAGCAGGAGCGGCTGGCTGAGCTGGCTGAGCGTATGGATTAGCCATTGGCGCACCCATTTGTGGCTGTGGAGCAACTTTGTAGCCCTTAGCTGCAAGACCAGCGTCGCCCTGAGTGAGAATCTGGATACCTTCAACAAGACCCCAAATACTGCTGGCGGCAAGGGCGATATTACCAACGGCATTTAAGAGGCTAAGAAGCCAAGCCATTTGGAAAAGCGCATACCATGAAAGCGCATTTGGCAAAATAGCGAGAGCGAGGACATCTACGATAAAGGCACCTGCGGCAAGGCCAACATGGATGAGACCTTTCTTCTTCTCGCCTAAATAGAAGTTGTGAACGCCGATACCACCAAGAAAGATACCTAGAAGACCAGCAACGGTAGCAGATTTATAACCTTGCATAGCTGGCTGTCCGCTGTAATTAGGTTGGTTATAGTTAGAATTCTGGTTTGGATTAAACTGATTTTGATCTTGCATTGTATTACCTTGATTATACTTATTTTGTTCTTATCTTAGAACTTTTTACGTTAAAAATCAAGAGATAATACTGGACTTTGCTAATAGTCAGAAGAGCTTATAGCACTAGACTTTATTGATGACTGGAATAACGATTGGGGTGTGACCAGTAGCGTCGTAAAGAATGTGGGTAACTTCTTCTTTGATTTCTTCTTTTAAGTCTTTTAAGGCAGCGTCAGTAGAAATAGAACGTTCAGTCTTCATACGGAGATAGTGACGAATTTTACCAATCAACTCCTCGGAGTTATCAAGATAGATAAAGGCACGCGAGACGATGTCTGGAGTCTTGACTAGGCGGCCAGTTTTCTTATTTAGAGTCAAAACAATTACGAAGATACCTTCACGAGAGATATGGATGCGGTCTTTTACGACAGCTTCGTGGACAGGCTGGTCGGCATCGTCATAAAGTTTGTTACCGGCCGGGATGCGGCCAGTTTTCTTGATTTTTTTATCGGTAGTGAATTCGATAATATCACCGTCGTCAGACACGATAATATTATCTTTTGGAATACCAATGACGTTTTCGGCCATCTCGGCATTGTGTTGGAGCATATAGAATTCGCCGTGGTATGGCATGTAATTAGTTGGGTGGAGACGAGTGACAAAATCGACATGATCTTCGTAATAAGCGTGGCCAGAAAGGTGAAGTGGGCCGATGTTAGTAAGGTGAGTTTTACCGTTCTGGATAACTTGAGCGCCCTCACGAAGGAGACCATCAACGGTGTTAACAACATGTGGCTCGTTGCCTGGAATAGGGTTAGAAGAAAAGACGATAGTATCGGTAGCTTTAATCTTGATGTATTTGTGCGCGCCAGTAACCATGCGATTTAGGACGGCGTTAAGCTCACCCTGAGAACCGGTACAGACGATGGTGATTTTGTCGTCAGGAAGCTTGATGATGTCTTCCATTTTCATGATGACATCTTTGGGGACTTTGATTTGCTTGGTGCGGAGAGCGACCTCGACGTTGTTAATCATAGAAAAGCCAGCAAAGGCGACTTTGCGACCGCGAGCAGCAGCTTCCCTTAATGTAGATTCGATACGAGAAACCTGGGATGAGAAACAAGAAATAATCACGCGGCCGTTAGCATAGTGATCCATTACTTTACCAAGGTTGTCGCCGACGTCGTATTCGGAATGTGGGTGATGACCTGGGGAGTCGATATTAGTAGACTCATTAAGCATAAGGTCGATACCTTCGTTTTTAACAATCTCATCGATGCGCTCGTAGTCGGTCTGCTTGCCGTATGGGCGTTCTTCATGACGCCAGTCGCCAGAGACATAAATTAGGCCATTAGGCGTGCGGACAGCAATAGCAGTAGAGCCTGGGATAGAGTGGAGAACATGGATAAATTCGACGCTCATGTGCTCGGAAACTTGGATTTTTTCGTGCTTGAACGGGTCAACAACGTTGTAATTTAGGTCTGGCTCATCTTCTAGCTCGCTCATCTGTTTTTTAATCATGCCGATAGTAAAATCGGTACCATAAATAGGGGTGAGCGGATTAAACTTAGGCAGCAAATGACGGCAAGCGCCAATATGGTCAAGGTGGGCGTGCGTAAAGAGCAGGGCCTTAACCTTGTCTTTATTGTCTTCAAGATATTTAATATCTGGGACCATGTAATTGACCCCTGGATAGTCGTTCCCTGCGAAGAGGACACCCATGTCAATCACAATCATTTCGCTCTTGTATTCGATAATAGTCATGTTCTTGCCGATACCAAACTCGCCGACACCGCCAATAGGGATAATATGAACAGAATCATTAGATGGACGGGCGTTTTTAAGCTGGGCGTGGGTAACCTGAGCGCCATTATAACCGTTATAGCGAGATTTATTAACAGGGATACCGATGATGTGCTGGGTAGCCTGAGCATTAACGTCCTGAGAGAGCATTCTCTGGTGGTGGACCATTTCGCCTTTTTTGACGGAAACAGACAAATTAACCTTGGTCTTGTCAGTTTTGGCAGTATTTTTAGCAGTTTTTGGGGCGTTTTTGGTCGATTTTGGGCTGTTTTTGGCAGTTTTTGAAACTGGTTTTGCCCCTGTGGTCCTCTTAGAGGCGCCCTGATGCGATTTTGCCACTAAGTGGGCATCCTTACCACCCGCTTTGAAATTGCTGTTAAAATTGCGATTTTGGGCCTGTTCGAACTGTTCTTTGAGTCCTGGCAGGCGTTTTTTGGCCGTCTCTAGTAACCGAGCGCGGCGCTCTTGTTCTTTTTGATTCATATAAAAAGTTCCTTTTTGTAATACGTTTTGTTAATACAAGTAATAATTGGTAACTTTATTATATCAAACTGATTATTTGTCGTCAAGAGCATCGATGCCTGGCATTGGCTCACCACAGAGAAGGTCAAGAGCAGCGCCACCACCGGTAGAAACTAGCGTATAGTGCAAATTTGGGTTTTTAGCCTGTAAATTTTCCACAAAACCACTCGTGTCGCCGCCACAAATGACGCTTGTGAGCTTTTCCCTTTCACCTAGAGTGGTAGCAAGGGTAGTGCTAGAACCGGCATACTCAGGTTCTTCTGCAACGCCAAGAAGCCCATTCCAGAGGACAGTTTTGGCATCTTTGACAAAATCAACGATTTTGGCCGTAGAAATAGGGCCAGCGTCCTTCTTGGTATCATCTAGGAAGTCCTCTACGGTATAGACGTTTTTAAGAGCTGAAGTATAGCCATCCGCAGCAATCTTGCCTCCTACGATAATTTGGTCGGCTAAAGGAGCAAATTTATCGATAAGTGGTTGCTTATCTTCTACCTTGGCGCCACCAATTACGACAATGAAAGGGTGGGCCGGGGATTCGGTAATCTTAGTTAAGGAGGTAACTTCTTTTTCCAGGAGCAAACCAGCAACGGATGGAAGCTCTTTAGTGATAGCATCCGTAGAAGCGTGAGCACGGTGAACTACGGCAAAACCGTCTTGGACAAAGAGGTCAGCATGAGTAGCGTCAACGATTTCTTTGGCAAATTCTGGAGAATCCTTTTCTTCACCTGGGAAGAAACGCAAATTTTCTAGAAGTAAAATACCGCCAACAGGGAGACTTTCAACGGCTTCTTCGACATCTGGACCAGAAACATCATCAACAAAGAAGACTTTTTTCTCGGGAAGGAGCTCTTTTAATCTGTCGGCGACAGGTTTCAAGGATAATTCCTTGACTTTCTGCCCTTCTGGACGACCAAGATGAGAAATCAAAATAATGCGACGGGCGCCTTTTTTGGCGAGTAAGTCGAGAGTTGGGAAACTGGCACGGATACGTAAGTCATCTGTGACTTTGCCGTCTTTAAGTGGCACATTGTAATCGACGCGAACGAGGACAGTCTGCCCACGCAATTTGACATCACTAACTGAAACTTTGTTAAACATTTTACCTCCAAATTCTTTATATTCTGTTAAATTCTGACGATTTTAATAGTATCGGACCCACCGACAGCGTCTTTGTGACCGGAAATAATAACGGCAAGCATTTCTTTCTCGCCTTCTTCTGGCTGTAAATAACCAGAGTTCTTAAGCTCTAGAGCGAGGTCATAGCCATAATTATCGGAATATGGACGGACGAAGGCAGAGTTGGCATAAGTTAAGGCGAGCTGACCTGCGACACGGGCATTGCTAGTAACGGTGATAATCGGAAGCTTTGGACGTTGAGCAGCAATAGCGGCAGCGGTAGCACCAGAGGCAGTTTGGCAAACAATAACACTAGCACCAATCTTCTCGGCAAGCTGGACGACACCACCAGCGATAGCGTCATAGTTCTTGAATATGCCAGTAACCTCATGGGAGATTGGTGAAACATGAGAGTGATTTTGCGTATAGAGAATGACTTTTTTCATTGCCTTAACGGTCTCGACAGGATATTTGCCGTTGGCAGTCTCGTCGGAAAGCATAACAGCATCAGCACCTTGAATAACGGCATTTGCCACATCGGAAACTTCGGCGCGGGTAGGCTCTGGGTTATCAACCATAGAGCTCATCATCTGAGTAGCAACGATACAGAGTTTGCTATGTTCGCGACACATAGCAATGAGTTTACGCTGAACAATTGGAACGACTTCGGCGCCAGCTTCGACAGCCATATCGCCACGGGCAACCATAATACCATCGGCAGCCTCAACAATAGCTTCCATAGCTTCGTCAGTCTCAATAGCCTTCTTGGTTTCAATTTTGGCAATAATCTGGGCAGTGGAACCATGGGAAAGTAAAATCTGACGTAGTTTATCGATATCATCGGCACTTTGGACAAAGGAAAGCGCAACATAGTCAAAGTCGCGGGAGGCACCAAATTCAATATCGGCCATATCTTTTTCGGTAATGATGTCGCCACCAAAATCGGTATCTGGGAGATTAAGACCTTTGTAGGTCATAATAAAGCCATCGTTCTCGATGCGAACCTTAATAGCGGTCTTGCTGACAATTTCTATGACGGTAGATTTGACTTTGCCATCGAACATAGAAAGAGGCTCACCAACTTTTACCTTGTCGGCAAGATTGTACTGAATCGGGATAACATTACTACCGTCATGCTCGGTAATAGCGTGATCTAAGATAAGTTCGTCGCCAATATGGACATCATAGTGGTTATCCTTAATCTCGCCAAGGCGGATTTTAGGACCTTGTAAATCCTGTAAAATAGCAACGGAGCGACCTTTCTTGGCGGCAGCAGCACGAATCCAAGCGATTTGCTGATCACGTTCGACATAGTCACCGTGTGAAAAATTAAGGCGACAGCCATTAACGCCAGCCATAATAAGGTCTTCGATTTTTTGTTCGGAAAAAGTTGCGGGGCCAATAGTGGCAAGAATTTTGGTACGTTTAAACAATTTACTCATGTTTCTATTATAACATTGCGACCGAAAAGAAAAAGGTTGGAAATTCTATAATTTTTATGCTAAAATAGACTCATGCGGAGGTATTATTCATACCCATATAAGGCTGAGCCGTTGCATTTTCCTGTCGAGCCAATTGCGCGAAAATTCACGGCGGTAGCGATTTTTGTCTGTATCGGATTGGTGTTTTTTAATTTGGCAGCACACGCAGTGTTAGATCCGCAAAAGTTGGCGGAAGGCGAACTAGAGATGCTAGCCAAAGATTATTACGAGAATTATTATTATGACGTGTTCACGAATAGCTTGCCTGATGAGGATTATTTAGTAGCGTTTACAACGTATTCGGAATATGGATTCCCGAAGGTGTATTTGCGTGAATTGTTGTTGTTTGACGATGGAAAGCATGCAGAATCTCGACCATATTTTGAAGGACAATATCTTTGCAATACAAATAGGACGAGCGTTACGATTATCCCATATGCGCCATTTGGACGGACGGATTACGAAGTAAGATACAGCTACGATTGCGAGTGGAAATAACAAGCTAGCGATTGGCGGCTTGTTGTCTGACGAAATTTTAACGACTTACTATTGCGCTTTTATGCAAAATCTGATAAAATAGTTTCACGGTCTCGTAGTATAACGGTTAGTACATTGGGTTTTCATCCCAACAACGCGAGTTCGACTCTCGCCGAGATCACCAAATCTTGACATTTTTTGTGAAGTGTGATATAATAAGAATATTGAGCCCGTTTGGCTCTTTTTTTGTTGCTAAGCTATTTTTATACTTGAAAAAGCCCCGAAGAAATCGGGGCTTTCTGAGGATGTATTAGAATAGGCGAAGCGCGGAGGAAATCGGGGCAAGTGTATTTGCCACCGTACTCATCATCTTAATAAAGATGTCGAGCGCAACACCTATAACGTCTTTTCTAGTGTCACCAACGGTGTCACCAATAACGGCAGTTTTGTGCGCATCAGAACCTTTACTGCATCCTTCAAGCATACCTTCTTCGATGTATTTCTTAGCGTTGTCAAAGGCACCGCCAGAATTACCCATGAAGATGGCCATTGGGATAGCTACGGCAGTAGCACCAACAAGCATACCGCCAACAAATTCATAGCCTAAAAGCAGACAAGGTACAGGAATCAAAATTGCCAGAACAGACGGAACGAGCATTTTCTTGAGCGACAACTTAGTAGCCATCTCGATAATAACGTTGTAGTCTGGCTTAACTGTGCCGTCCAAGATACCTGGATTCTCGGTGAGCTGCTTGTCACCAGCGTCAGCCATTTTACAAGCTGCGTCAATAGTGTTCTCACCAAGCAAGTACATGAAGTATGCAACAAGACCAGCGCCAAAGACGAGACCTGTAATAGTTTCTGGATTGGCAAGGTTGAGCGAGATTTTACCATCAACCGCAAAATTACCAGCGTATGCCAAAATCAAGGAAACCGTAGCATATGCAGCGGAGCCAATAGCAAAACCTTTGCCGATAGCGGCTGTGGTATTACCAGTAGCATCGAGCTCGTCAGTAACTTCTCTAACTCTTTCGTCCAAATGGCAACCTTCGGCAATACCGCCAGCATTGTCAGAAATAGGACCAAAGGCATCAATAGATACAGTTGCACCAACAAAACTTAACATACCGAGTGCGGCGATAGCGATTCCGTAATATCCGCAAGTCTTGTATGAAACAAGCATTGAGGCGGAAATGCCAATGATAGGAGCCAGACAAGAACGGAAGCCGAGTGAATCCCCAAGTGTAACTAGAAAAGCAGGGCCTTCCTTAGCAGTTTCTGCTAGTTTTTTAACGAAGCCGTAGTCTGTGCTGGTATAGATTTCGGTAATTTTACCAATAGCTACGCCAGAAAGAATGCCAAGCAGAACAGAAACCCATGGAGAAAGCCAACCAGCTTTAAACTCTGGATAGAGAGCAATGTTGCCGAACATGATGTAGGACGCAATTAAGCTACCAATGATGGTAATACCTGCAGAAATGTAGGTAACGCGATTAAGCTCGCCTGCTGGGTTGTTGCCCATGCTCTCTTTTCTAAGCATAGCAATGCCGATTCCTACTACGCAACCAAGTAAACCGATAGTTGTGATAACGATAGGAAATAGACAAGTCAAGTTATAGAGATTGTCATAGGCGGTGCCATTGGCTACATAAATAATGTTTGCAACAGCTGCCGAGGCAACCGCTGTAGCGTTGTGACTTTCCTCAAGGTCAGAGCAATTACCAGCAATATCATTGACATTGTCACCAATAAAATCTGCCATGACGTTTGGAATTCTCGGGTCATCTTCTGGTAAATCGTGACGAATCTTGTTTAAGATGTCAGACGAGATGTCGGCGGATTTGGTAAAGTTTCCGCCGGCCACCCTATTAAACATGGCCACAGTAGAACAACCAAGCGCATAAGTCGTAAGACGCATCATATTAGCGTCGCACTCGAGCGTAGCGATAAGTCCATGTCCAGTAGTCTGGTCCTTAAAAACTAAGAATTGCACCATATATACTATGACAATTCCCAGTACGCCAAAAGCCTGAACAGACAAACCAGCAATACTGCCACCTTTTAGAGCGGTCCAAACAGTTCTGCCGATAGCTTTGTTCTTGGCGGCTTCAGCTTCCTCTGCGGATTCTTCCTCCTCGGATTTACCGCTAGCTAGCCTGCTCTTAAAAGCACGGCGAGCAACACGGTAGTTTGCATAGACAGCGCCATACATGCCGAGGAAAACGGCGGCACTGCTCATACACGCGCCAAGTAGAAAAGTAAGACCACTGGTCGCTTCGATGAAAAGTGAGAAACCGAAAGCAATTAGAACAACAACGATCGAAATAGTCTTATACTCAGTCTTCATGAAGACTTTTGCACCCTCTCTAATTGTCTTAGAGAGTTCAAACATAGCGTCTTCTTCTGACGAAGAATGAGACTTTGACTTCTTGATGTTGAAGTAATTCCTTAGCGCCAACAACAATGCACCCGCAATAACAACGAGCGCCATTACGTAAACAGTTAAGTTTTCGTTCATACATATTCCTCCTTTGTTAAAGTACTTGTCTTGCTCGTTGAGTTTTTTGACTCTTGGCTTTTAGCTTCAAGTTTAACTCTACGAGTTTTGCAACAATAAAAGGGCGACATCCTCAAGCGCCCACTAGCGGATATTCTATCACCGTTTTTAACTAGTGGCAAGCAAAAACGGTTTTAATAGTATGTATTCGGGTGTAACCTTGTAATTTAAGGGATTTTTGGTTATAATATAGGGAGTGCCCCGGTCGTTCAACGGATAGGACATATCCCCTCTAAGGATACAATGCTGGTTCGATTCCAACCCGGGGTACCACAATCGCCCATCTCGGCGATTGGCATTTTTGGAAGGGTGGCCGAGTGGTTGATGGCACTGGTCTTGAAAACCAGAGAGTGAAAGCTCCGCAGGTTCGAATCCTGTCCCTTCCGCCAGGAAGAAGGATTGTCACGAAGTGACCTTCCTGTCCCTTCCGCCAAGAAATTATGACTCAAAGACGACATCGAAAAATTTGGATACTTCCCTGCCTTTTTATGGCAGGATTTTTGACTTTTGTGGGACTTAGAATGATAACGATGGATACGGAGGTCGCATTCTATTTTACTTACACTGCGCCGAGTGCCGATTTTAATGGGATTGACTACAATACTGGATTTGGTCAATGGGCAGTAGCACTAAACGGGAAGACTGTCGCAAAAAGTACAGAAGAACTAGTGGCTCAGCCGACAGCAAGCACAGCAAAAATGATTATGGCACTGGCCGTAATGGAGAAAAAGCCGTTTGGGATTGGCGGTGCGGACGAGACTGGCGAGAAGATTACGATTACTGACGATATATATAATATATATGCGGAATATGTAGCGGCAGGTGGTTCTGTGACCGCTGTGAAGGTAGGCGAAGAGATCTCTGAATACGAAGCGTTAGAATCGGCATTAATTGCGTCGTCTAATAATATGGCGGACACGTTGGCAATATGGGCATTTGGCTCGCTCGAAGAATACAGTAAGCATGCGAACGAAATGGTAGCGAGACTTGGCGCAACGCAAACGATAGTCGGACCAGATGCGAGCGGATTTAACGCGGAGACGGTTTCGACAGCTGCAGATTTGGCGGTGATTGGAGACGCAGTATTGCGGCAGCCAGTGTTAGTAGAAATTGTTGGGAAGACTACAGCGGAAGTGCCCGTAGCTGGATTGATTGAAAATACGAATAAATTGCTCGGCGCGGATGGGATTATTGGCGTGAAAACTGGATATATTGGCGATGCGTCAGGATATTGTTTAGTTTCTGGATATAAGGAAGGTGAGGAAATTGTTACACTGGCTATACTCGGTGCGCCGACGAGGCAAGTTTCTTTTGACGCGACAGCGGAGCTGGTTAAAAAGACGCAGGCGGAGATTAAAACACGTGAGCTCATAAAAGCAGGTGACGAGGTTGGATATTATGAAACTTGGTGGAGTGGGAAAGCGCCAATAACGGCGGATGATAGTATTTCTGGAATAGTGATTTCTAGTGCAGAGGCAGAGCTGAATGATAGCATAAGTGAATTAGAGATAAAAACTGCAGAAACAAAATATGCCACGGCAGTAACGGTGGCAGATTTTCCTGATAAACCAACGCTCTGGCAAAGATTCTTGCATGTGTTTGGATGGAAAGAATAAAGTTCCTGGTTCGCTCCTAATCAGTACCAAAAAAATAAAGCCATAAATGGCTTTCTTTTTTTGGTAGCAACGACTGGGATCGAACCAGTGACCTTGGGCTTATGAGTCCCACGCTCTAACCAACTGAGCTACGTTGCCACTTGTTATATTATAACACATAATTCCCTCTTTATGCTATAATTGTCTTATGAAAAACAAATCTGGTTTTACCATCTTAGAACTTATTATTGTAATTGCATTTGCTAGTTTGGCACTAGTCCTGTTCTTCTTGCAGAAGGCTAATGTTGATGCGATGAACCGAGATAAAGATAGGAAAACTGCGATTAATGCAATGTATTATGCGCTAGAAGAAGGATTTTATCAGAAGAATGGCTATTATCCAGAAACGATTTCCGAACAGAACTTAACCGTGATTGACCCACAGCTCTTCACTGATCCTTCTGGAATTGTACTAGGTGAAGCTGGATGTTCGTATTTCTATACTGCGGCAAATTGTGAAGACGGAGAATGTAAAGAATATACGCTTCGCGCAACGCTAGAAAAAGAAGACGATTTTATCAAGAAAAACCGAAACTAGTTATTAGCCTCTTCGTTAGACGAGCTCTCATCCTCATCGTCATATTCGCGGTCTTCTTCTGGGCGGCGATGGCGACGCTTGGTTTTTTCCTTCTCCATGTGGACGAGGTGGGTAATAGTGTCTAGCTCATCTTTTGGAGTGTTGACATATTTGAAGATATAAGTGGTTTCGTCACCAATAGTAGACATACGGATAGTGCCGAGTTTGAAGAAGTGGTCGGCAATATTTTCCTGCTTAAACGAGACGTCTTCAATAGAAAGTAGCTCAATCACATTGACAGACTTGGAAAAAAGTGAGTTAGCTTGGTGATGAATTAGGCGCTTGTTCGTAACGTAGAGACGGTTAGAATTGTAAACTTTGCTGCCGACAAGTGCGGTGACAGTAATAACACAGAATAGAATTAAAATAATAATATATAGGTATGACTTGGCGAAGCCGTTAAGTGCGACTGCGTTCTCTTCAACATTGAATTCTAGAAAAAGCAGCGCGATAAAAAGCGCAAGATAACCAAAAGCGGCTGCGCCCCACATCAAAACGATTCCTAATCTGGAGCGAGAAATGGCAAGCTCGACGAATTCATTTTCTTCTAGTCTAAGCTCAGGAAAGTCCTTGGCGCTACGCGCGTGGTGAAGCTTAATTAGTTCCTTTTTCATAGGCTTTTCCTTGTTTTCCTTAATTATAGCATAAAAGAGCTTAAAAATCTAGTATTAGCGGGATTTCTTGAGGTGTTCCCTAGCCTTTGCGGTGACACGGCGACCGCGAGGAGTGCGCTCGATAAAGCCGATTTGAAGAAGATAGGGCTCGTTATAGTCCTCAATGGTGGTAGCTTCGTCACCGGTTAAGGCAGCGATAGTGTTAAGACCGACGGGGCGGTCACCGTAGTTTTCTTCCATAAGTCTTAGTAAATTTCTGTCGGCAGGGTCAAGGCCGAGCTCGTCAATCTCCATAAGGTCGAGAGCTTTCTTAGCGATATTCGTATCAATAATGCCGTCACCATTAACATCGGCATAGTCACGAACGCGGCGGACAAGACGGTTAGCAATACGCGGAGTGCGGCGAGAACGGGTGGCGAGGAGACTTACCGCATCTGGCTCGATTTTAGTATTCAAGATATTAGCGGTACGAGAAATAATCTGTTCGATTTCGTTTTCGTTGTAGTATTCAAGGCGGTGAAGCATGCCAAAACGGTCGCGGAGCGGACCTGCGAGTGAGCCGGTGCGAGTAGTAGCACCAATCACGGTGAATCCTGGGAGGTCGAGACGAACAGAACGTGCGGCAGGGCCTTTACCGATAGTGATATCAAGTTTAAAATCTTCCATGGCAGAGTAGAGGACTTCTTCAACAGTACGGCGGAGGCGGTGAATTTCGTCGATGAAGAGAACATCGCCGTCCTGGAGATTAGTCAGAATACTAGCAAGGTCGCCAGCACGCTCAATGGCAGGGCCGGAAGTAATTTTAAGATTAGCATTCATTTCGTGGGCGATGACATTGGCCATGGTGGTCTTCCCTAATCCTGGAGGACCATATAATAATATATGGTCGAGTGTGGAGCCTGGCATACTGGCAGCGTCTTTTCCGCCTTCGGCCTTGCGCTTCTTGACGGCGTCGATGGCAATTTTGAGATTGTTTTTCATGCGGTCTTGGCCGATGTACTCATCAAAAGTAAGTGGACGGAGAGACTTCTCGATTACTTCCTCTTCGGTATCGTTTTCTGAAACAGTAGTACTGACGATGCGTTCAATTCCCATGGATATATTATACTCCTTTTTCTTTATGCACTGTCTGAGTGCTCTTTGACCGTCTACTTGATTGTTTACCATCCATTAGCCGTGCATCAGTTGTGTATTGGTTGTGTATTTGGTTGTGTACATTGTTTAATACCCACAACCCAGCCATTCTAGTGCCCTTATTTAAGATGATTTTTTTACGGCTAAGGTCGGCAATTAGGTTGTGTATTTTGCTATTTTGTTGTTTTTCAGTGAAGCCTTCCAGTAGTGGATATGCAAATTTGTTAATCTGCTCCCTGGATAACCCATCGTTCTGACCGATATATTCTAGTAAGGCAACACGAAGCTGCGATACCCTTGGACGCCCGCTTGTGACTGTTTTATCTAGAGGAATAGTCACCTCAAAATCATCACCCTCTTTAATGATTGGCTTAGCACCACTATAAATTTTAGTGTATTTATCGATTTTCTTGAAACCGGAACCAAGCTCGTCGGCATAACCGATTTCCTTGAAAAACTTAGCAATTTTAGGATTTTTAGGAAAAGGAATATAGTTCGCGACGTCGATAAAACCAATCTGTCGAGGCTTATTAGCGTTTGTAGTATGAATCGTATCTTTTGTGATTATAAGCCTAGCTACGGATGGGTTAGAATATTCACGATGAATCAGCATATTAGCACAAAGTTCGCGGGCAATAATGCTACGGATATCGAGCCTAATCCCCTCTTCGTTGAGATAGAATTTATCATTTGTATGCTTAACAATAAATTGCGTCAACCTGTCACAGGATTCAATAAGATTTGTCCTAACGTCGTCTCGGTCGTCATAGCGTTCCGTATCGTGAACTCGCAAAAGTGCATCAGTACGATAATATGGTACGGTGTTCATAATCGTTTCATCTTTTCCAAGAAGTAGAATTCCAGCCAAGTTGATTCCTTCCGTACCAGATTGCAAATCGAAGCCATAAAGTCCAGCACTTTTTAGAAGCTCCATGTCACTCATGTCTTTCCAAGGATGATTTGGAGTTCTAATGGCGACGGTCTTCCTAACGCGCGCGATCAAATCTTCTCGCAGATCTCTAAGTTTAGCGTATGGAAAAATCTTATTTTCGACATATGTATCACTTTTTCTAATGTAAGCCTGAGAAACGAGATGCGTGTTTTTAGTAATATCAAAATCACCGTCTTCGTTACGGTCAAAGATTTTGTTGGCGGTATTGTGAACGCTAGAGCTCTCTGGGATAAAAGCATAGAGAATAATTTTATCGTCGATAGAATAGGTTTTAACCTCCGCATGAATAGTCGGGAAAATTTTATTCGGATTGTTGCAGCAGTTAATAAAGTCTTTTCTAATCTGCATAGCCGCATCGGGAGTAATACCACTAACCGCGCCGTCATCAGTAATGCCAAAGAAGATATGACCACCATTACGATTCAGCATGCCGCAGACTGTCTCAAAAATATTGCTCGGCATGGCATTTTCTGCAGTTTTAAACTCTACCATTGTGCCCTCGCCTTCGCGAATTTTGAATAGCAAATTGTTGGGTATCACCTCGTACATGCTTTTATTATATCATAGCCTGTGGAAAACTTTAAAGCGTTGAAAAGCCCCCATTGCTGGGGGCTTTTCCGGATGCGGTGTCCTCATATAATATCTATTAGTTTAGGTCATATAATAAACATTATAGAAAGTTTTAAATTTCCGCACCCGCTCATGCGCGTGAGCTAGATTAGTTAGCGGTCGTTGCGGTATAGGTGATGACATCTGAGTAGGTACCGGTAGGCTGGGTTGCAGATGTAGAAACTGCGTATAGGACAGTCGTTTGTTCACCAGCGGTAACAGCAGAACCGTTCTTAATGGTTGCAGCAGTCTCATCACTTGCAGGCATAGCTGTCCAAGAAGTAATCAAACCACCTTTGAAGCCCCATGCGGCATTACCTGCTTGAAGAGGATTGGTAGTAGTGTCAAGAACAGGGATTTCATCATTAGCCGCATTCTTTAAGCTTGTGTCAGTGTTTGCGTCCGCAACAGTGAGAGTATAACCACCGGCGTCATTCGTGTAAACAGTAATCAAGGAGCCAAAGTCAGACATTGAAGCGCCTTCAACTAGTGCATTTGGAAGAATGGTTGTCTTGGTACTAGAAACCTGGTTTTGAGCAAGGCTGCTATATGCAGTTTTGCCAGTAGTATCATAGCTACCAATCGCAGCAGTACCTGAAGGCATATATGTGTCAACAGCTGGAGTACCACTATCTTGATTACCTTCAATAGTAATAGCAATAGCAGATAAAACTTCCGCTTGGACATTTACGTCACCTTCGACTGTCTGGGCATACGTAAATGCTGGCAAAGCGGCGACGCCGAGGCCGGCTACAACGCCTAAAGCTGCGATAATTTTAGTAGTTTTTGACATAGTGTTTATTCCTTTCTTTATGTCGTATTTTTATATTTATGACCTTTTGTACTTCCCATATTACCCCCCCCCAGACACTTTTGTCAAGCATAATTTTTATGCTTTTTTAATTTTCGTGAGTTTTCCACAGCCTGTGCCGCAAAATTACTGGGGTGTGGAGGTAATATGAGTCGACTTGACAAAGTTGAAATTTTATTTAGCCAAAAGATGTTATAATATGGAAAAGGAGAAATTATGGCTGATTTTAAAGATTCTAAAACTTACAAAAACTTGCAAAATGCGTTTGCTGGCGAGGCGCAGGCCTACACAAAATATATGTTTTACGCGAGCAAAGCGAAAAAAGACGGCTATGAGCAAATGGGCGCAATATTTGAAGAAACGGCCAGCAACGAAAAAGAGCATGCGAAAATTTGGTTTAAAATGTTGCACGACGGCGCCGTGCCTGATACGACCGACAACTTAGAAGACGCGATTGCGGGCGAGGATTACGAAACCAACAAAATGTATAAAGAATTCGCCAAAGTCGCACGCGAAGAAGGATTTGAGGAAATCGCTCAGAAATTTGAGGGTGTAGGTGCGATCGAAAAAGACCACGAAGAGCGCTACAAGAAATTACTCAAGAATATTGACGATGATGTAGTATTTAAGTCGGACAAAGTGACAGTATGGAAGTGTCGCAACTGTGGTTATCTATTTACTGGCGACAAGGCACCAGAAGTCTGTCCAGTCTGTGCGCACCCACAGAGCTTCTTTGAAATCCGCGCAATGAACTACTAGAACTTGCGTAGTAGAAGATAGCGTAGTATAATGTAGTTGTGGCCCCCCTACATTTCGATGTATATATGGCGAGATGTGGGGGCTTTCTTTATGTCTTAAAGAATCATTTCGATTTTTCTTTTATCTAGGATTACAATAATTCCGAATAGCTCTATTCTGGACATTTTGGAAAGTCTTTCTCTAATGACGTTCTGCACTGTTCTGATTGAATATTTCAAGAATGAATTCTTTGCGTTTAACAAAAGGATTTTCTTGCCACTGATACCACATTTATCAAAGCGTAGCTGGATAATACCATCTTTAATTCTACTACTTAATGCAGTAAGGCTGCTGGGACATTTTACTTCAATATATTCTTTCCCGTTTCGTAATAAATCTGGCGTTGATACTCCTTGTCTTTTTGATTCGGACAAGATGATGATATTCCCTCCGTAGTTTTCTATAATCCATTTTGCACAAAGAAACTCCTCGATTTTAGTTTTGCGGTCCGCAAGCAAAAGCGAAATACTAAATCCAGCTTTTAGCGGTTTTTCAGCGCCTGCTTAATGCGTTCTTCAGTCGGGAGAGTTTTATCGACTTTAGAAAGTGCGTCCGTAGCTTCTTTTAGTGGGAAGCCAAGCGCCATCAGTGCATCTAGTGCCTCATCCGATTCATCAACTTTAATAGCACCGACAATGTCCGTAGCGCCATATTTGGATGGCAAACCAACTTTGTCACGCAAGTCCACCACTACGCGCTCGGCAGATTTTTTGCCGACACCCGAAGCTTTGGAAATAAAGGCAGTGTCAGCATTAGCAATAGCATTCCTAACCTCCTCGGGGCTAGCAAGCGACAAAATCGCTATAGCAGCTTTCGGGCCAACGCCATTAACGGAAATTAAAAGTTCAAAAATTTTTTGGCAGCGAGCGTGGAGAATCCGTATAGTTCCTCGGCGTTTTCGGAAATTTTGTGATAAGTATAAAACTTTTTCTCGTCGTCTAATTTTGCCTCGTCAAAATCTAACGCGGTCAAAGCCACTTCATATCCCACGCCATGAACATCCACGATGACGGAGGTATTAAATTTTTCGGCAATTGTTCCATAAATGTGTGCAATCATAAGGCAATTATAACATGTGATACAATGGGAATATGAGAATTCTAGGGATAGATCCAGGGACGGGAATTTGCGGATTTGGCGTAATTGATTTTGTGCGCGGTAGAAAAACTAAGCTCGTAGACGCGGGCGTAATTGCTACTCCGCCGCATACACCCTTGCCAGAGCGCCTCGAAGATATCTACGACTCGCTAAACGAAATTATCGACTTAAACAAGCCCGAAGTCGTCAGCATAGAAAAATTGTTTTTTATGCAAAATATCACCACTGGTATTTCCGTAGCAGAAGCGCGTGGTGTCTGCATTCTCGTTGCTAAGCAGCACAAGTTACCGATTTTTGAATACAGTCCAAACGAAATCAAAAGCACCATGACGGGCTATGGCCATGCCGACAAAAAGCAAATGCAGGAAGTCGTGAGAAAGCATTTAGAGCTAGAACAAGTCCCAAAACCAGACGACGCAGCAGACGCACTCGCCGCGGCGATTTGTCATTCGCTACATCACAAATTCTAGTGATTCATGTATTTAATCAGCGTATCACGCAGGTCTTTAACTGGCAAGACGAAAGAATCTTTAATTGTGGCAGGAGCAATAGCATGTGTAAAACCAAGTTTCTTAGCTTCGGAAATGCGCTGGTCAGGACGAAACACGGAACGAATTTCTCCGCCCAGCCCCACTTCGCCAAACACGACATATTTTTCTGACAATTTCCGCTTTGCGGCAGCAGAAGCAATCGCAAGACAAACCGCCAAGTCAGCTGCAGAATCTTGAACTTTCATACCGCCAACGACATTAATATAAATGTCTTTGTCGGAAAGTCTAAGCTTAGTGCGACGCTCTAAAACAGCAATCAGCAGGTTAAGGCGATTAATGTCAAAACCAGAGCAAGCGCGCTTAGGATAACCGAAAGTCGAAGTGGTCGCCAGCGCCTGAATTTCTACCAGTAGCGGACGATTGCCTTCTAGCGTTGCTAAAATAATCGAGCCGTCCGTATTCTGCCGCTCGGCCAGGAGCGTAGAGGACGGGTCCTTAACTTCAGAAAGACCGAGTTGGCCCATTTCAAAAATCGCCACTTCCATCGTCGAGCCAAAACGATTTTTAACAGCGCGAACGGTCTTGAATCCGCCGTAGCGGTCGCCTTCAAAATTAATTACGACGTCGACTAAATGCTCTAAGACTTTTGGTCCAGCGAGCGTGCCGTCTTTTGTCACATGACCGACAATCACGACGGCGGTATTTGACGATTTTGCGGCACGAATAATTAGGTTACCACAGTTTGTCACTTGCGAAACTCCACCAGGCGCAGAAGTAAGCTCCGCAATCGACAAAGTCTGAATAGAATCTACAATCACGAATTTAAATTTCCCAGACTCAATAGTCTTAGCGATATCATTTCCAGAAGTAGAATTCGCAAAACTAAGCGTTGGAGAATTAGCGCCTAGACGCTTGGCACGCAACTTAACTTGCTCGGCAGATTCCTCGCCAGAAATATAAAGCACGGGCACATCTTTAGAAATCTTAGTGCAAATTTGCATAAGCAAGGTAGATTTACCAATGCCAGGCTGCCCAGTTAAAAGCGAGACCGAGCCACGCAAAAACCCGCCACCTAGTACATTGTCCAGGTCTTTGAATCCGGTCTCGAATCTAGTATCCGCATCGGGCGGCACAATATCAGTGATGGAAATACCATCTAGAACTTTACCAGAAAGGCGACCTTGCGAGACGGCATTTTTGCCAGCGTCTTCACTAGTAACAACCGTCTCAACGAGCGTATTCCACTCGCCACAATTTTCACACTTGCCACTCCACTTAGAAAAACTAGCCCCGCAACTTTGACAGACGAAATTAGTTTTGTGCTTTACCATAGCCTAATTATAGCACTAGGCCAAGCGGACTTGCGAGCATAAGCGCTCTTTATTATTTGGTGATTATTATTTGATGATTTCGTCGACGATGCCGTATTTTTTGGCTTCTTCGGCAGACATCCAGTTGTCACGATCCATGTCTTTTTCGATTTTCTTTGGATCTTGGCCAGTGTTTTTCGCCATCATATCGATGAGGAGTTTCTTCAAATAGAGGCCTTCGCGGAGCTCAATTTCTTGGTCGGTAACTTTGCTCTGCGGAGCCCCGTAGCTTGGTTGATGAATCATAATACGAGAATTTGGCAGGACAAAGCGCTTACCTTTAGCGCCACTAGACAAAAGCATGGCGCCCATGCTGGCTTGAAGGCCAATACCGATAGTTTGGACATCTGGTTCAATATAATTCATGGTATCGATAATGGCAAGACCGTCGTAAACGGAACCGCCTGGGGAGTTGATGTAAAGCTTAATATCTTTCTTGGGGTCTTCGTGAGCGAGGAAGAGTAGCTGCGCAATCACGAGATTGGCAGTGTGAGGATTGACGTCTTCGCCGAGGAAGACAATGCGGTCGGTTAATAGTCGACTGTAAATGTCGTAGGCGCGTTCGCCTTTGGCGGTTTCCTCTACGACGGTTGGGACTAGGTAGTCGCTTTTGATGGATGATTTAGTGGATGTAATAGTAGTTTCTTTCATATTTTCTCCTTTACTTAATTTCTTCTACAATGCTGTTACTATTAATTAAACTTTCCAGGGCTTTGCCACGGACGGCAATGTCGTTATATTCGTCGGCGATTTTGTTGCATTCGATAATGAGATTGTTGAGCGATTCGTAAGTTTCTGACAGAGCATCTTGGCGAGCAATGAGCGCGTTTCTGGCAACGCGGAAAGCATAATCGGTAGCGAAACAACCGGCGGTATTGGCGCAATTATTAAATTCGTCAATGTCAGCAGACAGCTTTTCTGCGTCGGCATAATAGGCCTTGGTTTTTTCGTCGATTTCAGCACTCATGGTTTCATATTTTGCGAGCAGAGCTTCGGCACGATTTTCTAGTTCGTTGAATGGCGCGATGTAGCTATTATAGTAGCTTACAATTTTATCTTGGTCTTTGAAATACTTGGCATAATAAGTTTCTAGGTCGGATGGCAAATCGGCGATTTCGGTGCCAACGCGTGAGTGAAGTTCATCAATACGCTCAGACTCGGGATATAGTTCTAAGTCCGCGGCGAGAAGAGCGTGGTATTTTTCGTCGTTATAAACATCGGTAAGTTGCTTTGAAACGGTAGACTTTTCTGCGTCTGGCAGGCGTTCCCAAAGAGCGTGAAGCAATTCGTGTGACATGGTCGATTCGCGAACGCCCTTCAAAGCATCAGCCGTAACGTTGTAAATATAAATACGATTATTAGTGAAGCAGCCAAGGATAGAAACATCTTCATCATGCGAATCACAATTACGATTGAAGTCGTCGCGTGATTCTAATGAAGGGTGCGTAGCGCGGAGAGTGATTTTGGCGGAATCGGTTAAGTCGATAGCATTTTCTAGTGCGGTATATTCGGTTGTGGCGGCAAAGGATAAACTGGAAAACCAATCGGAAATAAAAACACGATTCTGGTAGATGAAAAATCCAGCAACACCAACGAGGATAATAGCGCCCCCTATAATAATGGTTTTTAGCTGGTGCTGATGAGCGTTTTGATGAGCGTTTTTCATACTACTCCTTGACAGTGTTTAGTGTTAGTTTTTGGTTTTTTAAATCTATATTTATAATATCACCTGGTTTAACCTTTTCCATAATAATCGCATCGGAAACAAGCGATTCAACATTATCCTCGATGGCGCGGCGAAGTGGGCGAGCGCCATTCTTTGGATCGTAACCAATATCGATAAGCCAAGCTTTGGCTTTGTCAGTAATTTTGATGCCGAGGTGCTTTGTCGCAAGGCGCTTTCTTAAATCTTCAATGAGGTTGTCGAAAATTTGTTCGACTTGCTTTTTAGTGAGTGGGTGGAAGACAAGAACGGCGTCAAGACGGTTAATGAGCTCAGGGCGCATAGCCTTTTTAAGGGCGCGGTTAGCGGCGGTTTTTTGAGCTTCATATTCAGCTTCGCGAGATTTTTTATCAGAAGCGGTATGAGCAGAAAAACCAAAATCGTCGTCTTGATACATACTCTCGGAGCCAAGGTTGGAAGTCAAAATAATCACAGTGTTGTTGAATTTGATTTTGTTTCCCTGCCCGTCAGTCAAAACACCATCTTCTAGAATCTGGAGAAGTAAATTGAAAACATCTGGGTGAGCTTTTTCGATTTCATCAAAGAGCACAACGGAATATGGACGACGGCGAATGGCTTCGGTGAGTTTGCCACCATCGTCATAGCCAATGTAGCCAGCTGGCGCGCCAACAAGGCGAGAGACATTGTGCTTTTCGCCAAATTCGGACATGTCGATTTTAATTAGAGCATTCTCGCCGCCAAAAACTTCGCGAGCGATTACGCGGGCAAGCTCAGTCTTACCGACACCAGTTGGTCCCATAAAGAGGAAGGAGCCAATAGGACGTTTAGAATTAGCGATGCCAGAACGACCACGACGAATAGCTTTGGCGACGGCATGGACGGCTTCGTCTTGACCAATGATAGCTTTGTCGATATGGTCTTCTAGCTTCATCAAAAGTTCTAGCTCGGAACCGTGAACCTTGGAAACAGGAATGCCAGTTTTAAGCGAAATAGCCTTAGCAAGGTGCTCCTCGGTGAGTTTTGGAGTTTTTTCTTTGCCAGCGCCAGCGCGTTCGAGTTTTTTAATTTCTTCTTTTAGCTGGGCCAGGCGAGTTTTATATAATGCGGCTTTTTCAAAATCTTCGGACTCGGCGGCGGATTCAACTTTTTCGGTCAAATCTTTTTCTTCAATTTTTAATTTCTTGTAACGGCCACCGCCTTTTTTGTCCTCGGCAACTTTGGCGATAGCAGAAGCTTCGTCAATCACATCAATAACTTTGTCGGGCATAAAGCGGTCATTAATATAGCGACCAGACATATTAATAGCGGTTTCTA
>JAZRSM010000036.1:0-30152 GCA_045651545.1 Candidatus Nanosyncoccus sp. | reverse complement strand
GCTATTAGAACAATACCACGAAGCAAAAAGTGATTTTGGACTAAGAAAGGCTAGTTTTGACCGCGCAAAAGCGAAGTATGACGCTCTAAGAAACCCTGATTCTAGTCAGAATGTAAATGCTTTTAGCTCCCGTCCTCAGAGGATGGAGCTTGATACGAGCCTGCTAGCACTTGCAAAGATTCCAAAAGAATATTGGACGAATTGCACGATGGAACGCAGAGCCGATGGGAAGGTTGATATCTATTATGGCGGAGCCGAGGGCGTCCGTCATGGACATGCTATTATCGCTGGAAACAGCGTAGAATTCTCTAGGAAACCGGAAAAGGTTTCGAAAAACGCTTAAATCTTTTAATTCTAAATCTATAATTTATACTTCTACTATGTTAGGCCAGATTAGATAATCTGGCCTTTTTTATGTTATAATTATAGATAAATAAGGAGTTTTTGATGGAAAATAAATTAATTCTGATTACAAACCCAGGAAGTTCTAGCCGTAAATACGCACTCTATAAGGGTAATGATGAAATCTGTTCGTTGCACTTTGAGTATGAAGGCAAGGATGTAATTTGTACACTTAAAAAAGCCGATGGAAGCAAAAAAGTCCTAAAGCAAGATTTTAAGGAGCTAACTTCTACCGTAGCTAACATTAATCGTATCTTGACCGAAGAGGGGATTTTGGGCGGAATGGCTAAGATTGATGCCATCCTAGCTCGTGTAGCTTGCCCTGGCGAATTCTTTACCCAGGATCACGTAGTAGACGAGGCGTATCTAAAGGTGCTAGACAAAGCCAAAAAACGCGCACCGCTGCATGTGCCAGTAGTAGCGGCAGAAATCGAGCACTTGGTAAAGAGCTTTAAGGGAACTCCAGTTATTGCAATTTCTGATTCTTCTTTCCATGCTGATAGGCCAGATTTAATGAAATATTATGCATTCGATACAGAGCTAGCTGATAAGGCCGACGTAAAACGCTTTGGCTATCACGGCTTGTCCGTAGGCGCGATTGTACAATATATGAAAAAACAAGATATCTTGCCGCAGAAGCTGATCGTATGCCACTTAGGATCCGGTTCCTCTATTACGGCGGTGTTTGAAGGTAAATCACTAGATACGACGATGGGCTATTCCCCGCTTGAAGGGCTAATGATGGCAACAAGATGCGGAAATATTGACCCAGCGGCCGCACTCGCAATTAAGCACTATCTAAAGTTTGAGAGCGACGAAGGAATTGAAAAGTATCTCAACAAAGAAGCTGGACTAAAGGGTGTATCTGGACAGACCGATGATATGCGTGAGATTTTAAGACTTCGCGACGAGGGCGACAAGCGCGGAACATTTGCGCACGCAATGTATGTCTATAAGGTTCAAAGTTTAATCGGCCAAATGGCAGCAAGCCTTGGTGGGGTAGACGCTATTGTATTTACTGCGACGATTGGCGAGCGTTCCGACGAAATACGTCGCACGGTCTCTCAGAAATTAAATTACCTCGGATTTGCAATTGATGAGAAAAAGAACGTGGCAGATATGCCAGAGCGCCATACTAATATTGGGGCAGAAGGCAGTAAGCCGGTCTGGGTAATTCGCACAGATGAAAGCGAAGAAATGATTAGGCGTGCTGGCGCGATTCTTGATACTAACAAAGACGGCGAAGTCTCTCAGAACGAGCTAGACACAGCCGCAGAGAAAAATCGTGTCACAAAGAAAAAATAATTCTTCTAGGCAAGAGTATTTACAGCAGGTCTCGGACAATGAGACCGCTGTAATTTTGTCGGAACTACGCAATGCATTGTCACGAGATGTGAGTGGCGATATTGTAGAATTTGGATGTTATCGGGGCGATACTTCTCTCCTAATGGAGCGCGTCCTGGAACGGGAATTTCCTGAAAGCCAGTCCCGACTTTGGATCTATGATTCTTTTGAGGGACTGCCGGCACGAACACGCGAGGACGCATCGGTGGCGGGAGATAATTTCCGTGCTGGCGAATTACTCGTGACAAAGCGCGAAGTAGTAGAGAGATTCAAAAAAGCAGGACTATACGTACCAAGAATACGCAAAGGATTTTTTGAGAATTTAAGCAATAGTGATTTGCCAGAAGAAATTGCTTTTGCTTTTCTGGACGGAGATTTGTATCAATCAATTAAGACGAGTCTGGAATTAGTGGCGCCAAGAATGAACAAGAATGGCGTAATATTAGTACACGACTATAACAATCCGCAACTGCCGGGGGTAGCACGAGCGGTTGATGAGTGGATGGCTGGCGGATGGCGCGCTTGGTCGGCGCAACAAAAAACGGCGCCGAAATTACAGCGCCGTGAAACTCTAGCAATTATTTCTTGGTAGATTTTTTGGTGGTCTTAGTGGATTTTTTTGTCTCGGATTTTTTGGCGGAATCTTTGACGACCTTAGCTTCTTTTGCGACTGGCTTACCACCGTTAACTAGGCGAACGTGGTATTCTGCAAGCGTAGTCTGGACATATGGGACGACCCAAATGGTGGCGATACCAAGAGTAATACCACAAAGAAGATACCACGGAATAAAGGAAAGACCGAGGACGAAATACTCCCATTTGTGGCCTTCCATCATTTCCATGGATTGCTTCTGAGCTTCGCCTGGGTCTAGCTTGTCGTCTTCGGCGAGAAGGTAGAACATCTGGGAATAAGAGATGCTTTTAATGATACCTGGGATCCAGAAGAGTAAACTCCAGAGGAAAGTAAAGACCACTAGGCGGATATAGGCAACAAAAGTGCGCAAGAAATTGTCGTCCTTAAAACCGACGAGTAAATCTTCTACTTTTGGAAGGCGAGATTTGTTAGTGATGCCAACGTAAATAAATACCTGTGCGAAGGCGATTGGGCCAGAAATAAGAAGAGTAGCGATACCGCCAACTGGGCCTAAAATAAAGCTAATAGCGCCCGACGCTACGCTAATAATAAGTGTAATTGCCAAGAGGATAAGAATCTTACCTTTGATTTGCTCCTTGGCGTGAGCTTTCATACTAGCACGATCCATGCCAAACTCCTTAAATATTATTTAATTATATGATAACATATTAGATATGAAAGTGATAATTTTACTTCTTAAAATTGCAATTGTAATAACCGGGTCGGTGCTTGCGATATTGTATTTTATTCCAGGAACTGGATTTACAAAAATTTGGAGCTATCTAGCGACGCTAGCGTTGCCATTCGCGATGGATTTTGCGAGATTAATCGGAATCAAAGTATCTAAACGATTTGAACTGGCGTATTTATTATTTATTATTCCGGCAATGGTGCTGGGAATTGATTTTGATATATACAAGATTATTTATCCGTTTGACAAAATTGTACACACTCTATCTGGGACGTTGACGGCGTTTGGGGCAAGAGAAATTATCGACCAAGCGTCGGGGAAACCGGACCAAATGTGGTTTAAGGCGCTGTTTTCTATGGCGTTTGTGGCGTTTGTGGCGGCGATTTGGGAATGCTTTGAATTCTTAATGGACCAAGTAACGGGGACGAATATGCAGGAGCTAATTGCGCCGGGGATACAAGATACGATGTATGATATGATTGTGGCGCTGGTTGGTGGGGCAATTGGAACGGTGCTAGCATTTCCGGTGGTACGAAAAAAGGCTTAATTTTGTTGATTTTACCCCTGTATTAGCACTCTTGACATGGGAGTGCTAATTTGCTAGAATGGAGGTAAGGATTAGCAGTCATCTAGTGTGAGTGCTAAATGAAAGGAGTAATATATGAGCAAAATAATCGGTATTGACCTTGGTACAACCAACTCGGCATTTGCCTATATGGTGGCCGGAAAGCCAGAGGTAATCACGAACGCAGAGGGTGATAGAACTACCCCATCCGTAGTCGCCGTAACTAAGAAGGGCGAGAGATTAGTTGGTAAAGTTGCGCAACGTCAGCGTGTAACTAACCCAAAAAATACAATCTATGGTATCAAGCGTTTAATCGGGCGCAAGATTGATGATAAAGAAGTCAAGCGTGATATGGATATTATGCCATATAAGATTGTGAAGAAGGGTAGCCAGGCTGCCGTAGAGATGGATGGCAAAACTTATACTCCTGAAGAAATTTCTGCGATGGTGCTTTCTAAAATTAAGGCTGATGCCGAGGCGTTCCTGGGCGAGAAAGTAACCGAAGCTATTATTACGGTGCCAGCTTATTTTGATGATTCTCAACGTCAAGCAACTAAGGACGCCGGCAAAATCGCCGGACTAGAAGTAAAGCGCATTATTAACGAGCCGACTGCCGCAGCGTTAGCTTATGGACTTGAGTCCAAGAAAGACGAACAGATTGCGGTGTTTGACCTTGGTGGTGGTACGTTTGATGTATCCATCCTAGAGCTTGGTGATGGCGTGTTTGAGGTAAAGTCCACTAACGGTGATACGCACCTAGGCGGTGAAGATTTTGATAACATCATCGTGAATTATCTTATTGACGAGTTCAAGAAAGAGAGTGGCGTAGATATTCGTGACGATGCAGCTGCAATGCAACGCATTAAGGACGAGGCCGAAAAGGCTAAGAAGGAACTTTCTTCTGCAACGTCTACAGATATTAACCTACCATTCCTTACTGCAGATGCGGATGGTCCAAAGCATTTTGAGCATACTCTAACTCGCGCAAAACTAGAAGAGCTAGTTGCTCCATTGCTTGATAGGCTAGCTGGACCAGTTGAGAAAGCATTAAAAGATGCTAAACTCAAGGCATCTGACATTGACGAGATTGTGATGGTCGGTGGTATGACCCGTATGCCAGCCGTCGTCGAAAAAGTGAAAGAAATCTTTGGCAAGGATCCAATGCAGGGCGTAAATCCGGATGAAGTTGTGGCCGTAGGCGCCGCGATTCAAGGCGGTGTGCTCCAGGGCGACGTGAAGGACGTGCTCCTTCTAGATGTTACTCCGCTAACGCTTGGTATCGAAACGATGGGTGGCGTACGCACTCCACTAATCGAACGCAATACTACTATTCCTACGTCTAAGTCCGAGGTATTCTCTACCGCTTCTGATAACCAGCCACAAGTAGAGATTCATGTACTCCAGGGCGAACGTGAAATGGCGTCAGATAACAAGTCGCTCGGTCGATTTATCCTAGACGGTATTGCTCCAGCACCTCGTGGGATTCCACAGATTGAGGTAACATTCAACCTAGACGCTAATGGTATTCTAAATGTAACTGCAAAGGATAAAGGTACCGGCAAAGAGCAATCTATTACTATTCAGAAGTCTAGTAAGATGACGAACAAACATATTGAGCAGGCTGCCCGTGAAGCTGAAGAGCACGCCGAAGAAGATAAGAAAAAGCGTGAAGGAATTGACGCTAGAAATCAACTAGAAAATGCGATTTATCAGGCAGAAAAAATGCCGAGCGAATATAAAGACAAGATTTCTGATGATGACGCCAAAACTATTAAGGAAGCCGTGGCGGACGCAAAGAAAGTTCTAGAAGACAAAGATGCCGATAAAGACGCATTGGAAAAGGCTTCTAAAGATTTGTCCGAAAAAATCATGCCAATCGGCGCAAAGATGTATCAGCAGGCTAGCGATGACGCTAAGAAGGGTGAAGATAAAGCCGGAAAATCTGACGACAAAGCTTCTGATGACGACGCTGTAGAAGGCGAAGTGGTAGATAAATAATTATCCGCGAAACTTGCCGATAAACCGGCGGAGGGTGTAGTAGATGTCTCGGCGGAATTGGAATAGGACATAAAGCAGACCTAGACCGAAGACGCCGAGAAGCGCCCAGAGAGCAACAAAGCTAGAACTATCTTCTGTGCCAACCATCGGAACGAGCGGATAATCGGCGCCATTGTTTTGTTTAATCTTACGGCAACGATTAGTTTCGGGGTTGCGCTCATAGCCTTCTTTGCAGGGCGCGGCTTCCGTGCCGTCATCGCTATCATAAGATTTGCAACGACCAGTCGCGGGATTCCTGTATTTCCCTGCCGGGCAATCTTTGTTGATAGGGCTTAACGTGGTAGCATTAACGCAGTTCCCGGTAGTAGTGTTGATAACTTTGCCGGCGGGGCAGGTTCGAAATTCTTGGTAGATATTAGCCGTACCGGGCGTAGACAAATAAGTGACCTGCCAATCAGGAGATCCGTCAGAGCTTTTGCCAATTAGGGCAAAGCTGGCGGATTTTTTCTGGCCATGCGGAAGGTCTAGTACGTCGACAACGTCGTCGGTTATATCTAAAATCTCGTAACGATTAGACGTGGTGGGATTTTTGGTTAATGCAATGGGCGGATGAAAAACGTAGTATGAATTGGTTTTTAGCGCAAAAGGAGTAGCGCTAAGTATATATGTCTTATTTTTGTAGCGCAAGCGACATCTGTCTAGCAAAATATCCGTGCTAGAAGAATTATAAAATTCTATAAATTGCTCGGATGGATCGTCTTCGTAATAAGTAAAGATTTCGGAAAATTCTAGACCAGAACAAACGGGCGTAGTAGACTCGGCTGGGGTGGGGTCGGAAGGCACTTCGGAAGAATCGTCCGCGACAAGCAAATCATCCGCGCGCGATGGAAGATAAAGGCCCGGAGATTCTGGGTCATAGAGCGAAACATAATTATTAGTATGAAGATACTCGCCAGTATCATCGTTGCGGACAATGGTAGTATAGGCGCGAGATTTGACCGTGGTAGAAAAAATCGGAAGACAATCTTCTCCGCCTAGCCAACAAACGGAACTAATTATAGTCTCTCCCTGTATAAGCTTAAGTGAGCCCTCCATAGCAAGAGACGTGGCATCATAAGTCAAATCTTGGGCGCCGTCCATAGCTTCGGGCGAAGACGCATAACGCAATAAGATAGACTCGCCAACAAAACGCGCCTCATCAGGAAAAACATAGAGCGTGGTGGATTTACCTTCGGGATATGTGGCGGAAGGCTTGGAAATATAGATAATAGCAACGCCAGATAAATCCAGCTCGTCACTAGAAAGATTAACCAGTTCAATTAGCTCACCGGAATTTTTGCCGGCTGGCAAAGTATAACCGGGGCTAACCGCACGAATCGCAATAGGCAATACTGTGGTGGCTGTTTCAGGGTCTGGACTAGAAGATAAAACAGCGGGAACTTCTCCTAGCTTTAAGGGTTCTATAGTGGTCATACCAGACGCTAGACCACTAGCCACGCCAAGAGCGGAAGTGGGACTCGACGTGACGAAAACCAATACTTGAAGTAGGAGCAGTATTGCTTTTTTCGCTAACTGTAAAGAACGCATGGCCCCAATTTAGCACGCGTCGATTTTGAATGCAAGCATAAGCATGATATAATATATCTATGAAACCAGACCTGTATACCGTGATTCTTGCTGGGCTCGTGCATGCGACTTTGCAACTGGGCGTAGGGACGCTGCTACTCTTGTACCACGCGTCACTCGGTAAGCACGTACGGCGCAAAACACGAGAACTCGTAACAAATTATATCCTGGGAAATGGGTTTTTGACGGCACTAGCGGTAGCGGGGGCAGGATTCATCATCTATATCGTATGTCAAGGACCGATGAATCCGGCAATGTTGACGATTGTGGTGGGAGTCCTGGTGGGGCTAGCTGTTTCTGTTTGGGCGTTTTACTACAGGATGGGAAAAAGTACAGAACTATGGCTACCAAAATCGATTGCGAACTTTATTAATAAACGCGCAAAATTGTCTGATAGCAATACGGAGGCGTTTTCATTAGGGATGCTAGCATGCTTTGCAGAATTTCCGTTTACGCTAATTCTGATACTGGTTACGGCAAATAGCATTTTAGCTCTACCACAAGCGTTACAAATTTTAGCAATAGCAATTTATGCGTTGTTATCAGTTTTACCATTAGCAATCATGAGAATTGTCGTAAGAAAAGGTCAAACCGTGGTAGATATACAGAGGTGGAGAATAAA
This sequence comes from Candidatus Nanosyncoccus sp., assembly GCA_045651545.1. Taxonomy (GTDB): domain Bacteria; phylum Patescibacteriota; class Saccharimonadia; order Saccharimonadales; family Saccharimonadaceae; genus Nanosyncoccus. The sequence goes on along the minus strand of JAZRSM010000036.1, from coordinate 22,270 downwards.
AAATAAGAACTTTATTCGTGTGATTTCTGGTATTGGATTCATGGTGCTGGCGGGATTTTTGTTAGTGTTTAAAATATTGGGGGCTTAGTGAAATTTTCTAAAAAGCAAGTGGTAAAAGATATAATGCTAGAGGCAAAAGTGCTTGGCATTTCTGCTGGTGCGGGAGAAAAATATGCAGAAAAAGTGGCGGACAAAATTGCAAAGTGGGCGGAACGACGCGAAGAAGTAACTCAGGCTGATATCGATGCACAAATCGCAAAAGAAGTGAGTAGGTATAGTAAGGACCTTGCGTTCGTTTATAAAAATCGTGGTAAAATAATCTAAAGAGGTTATATGGGAAAACGATTTGATTATGAATATATGATCATCGGGGGCGGGACGTCTGGTATAGTAGCCGCTAAGCAGCTCGCTAGTGCAGGAAGAAAAGTCGCACTAGTTGAACAGGACAGCTGGGCTAATTCTGGCTATGCTAAAGAGCTTCCTAGAAGAGCGCTTTTCCATTTTTCTCATTTGTACGCAGAGGCGGTAGCCGGAAGTAGGTTTGGGATTACCTCGGCAAACCTGCGTTATAATTATCCTGCTGTATTGCACTTTAAGGAGAAAGTAACTGGCAAAGACCTAGCCACGAAAAAGGAACTAGAAGATGCCGGCGTGACCTGCATCAAGGGCAGTGCACATTTTATTGGAAACTATGACGTGGCGATTGAGGGGAAAGGCCAAGTTTCGGCAAGCAAATTCCTAATTGCGACGGGGGCGGTAGCCAACCATGATGGGATTTCCGGACTCGACACAGTAGAATATCTCACGCCAGAGACCGCAATAAATATAGAAAAACCGCCAAAAGCAGTGCTAGTCGTAGGCGGAGGACCAAGCGGATGCGAAATTGCGCAATATTATGCGGAGTTGGGCGCAAAAGTTGTAATAGTAGAACTTTCTAGCAGACTACTCCCGAAGCAAGACGAGGAAGTGGGCCAGGTGATGGAGCAATATTTTGCAAAACGTCTAGGAATTAAGGTGTTTACACATACAAAAGTGGTAGCGCTAGAAAAAGATAAGGTGTCTAAGCGCGTAGTGTTTATGCGAAATGGACAGGAGCGCACGGTGCGCGTAGAAACGATTGTGTTGGCGACCGGAAGTAAAGCACATACGGATATTGGGCTAAAAAACGCAGGGGTGAGTTTTGATAAAAATGGAATTATTGTAGATAAGACGCTCCAGACTAGCGCTAGAAATATTTGGGCGTCGGGCGACGTACTAGGAACGAATAATAGTTCGACGGAGCGTGCGACATACACGGCGGAAATTGCCGTAATCAATATGCTGGGTAGAAATAAAACATTTGTAAACTATGATGGTTTTATGGACGTAGTAGATACAGACCCACAAGTCGCTACGGTTGGGAAGACAGAAGACGACTTGTCTAAGCGCTCTCGCAAATATCGCAAGGCACTAGTACCGCTCTCGGCTACCAGCGCGTCAATGACAGAAGATTATAAAATCGGCTTCTTGAAAATCCTAGCCGATGGACAAGGAAAGGTATTAGGAGCGTCGATGGTAGGGCCACACGCCTCGGACGCGATGCAGGAAATAGCACTGGCGATACGACATAATCTACCATTGGTACAGGTGGCGAGTACGCCACACGTAGAAGGTGAATGGAACAATCTAGTAAAAGTCGCGGCACGGAAGCTACTAACGGCAAAAAACTAAAACAACAAAAATGGCGCTACTATTGGGGGAAATAGTAGCGCCGTTTTTGTCTTCAATCGGAGCGATTAAAAACTTGGTGGCGGGGGTTGGATTTGAACCAACGACCTTTTGGTTATGAGCCAAACGAGCTACCAGGCTGCTCTACCCCGCGACGATTAAAAGTTCTACCCCGTATTCTATCAAAGTTTTGCTTTTTTGTCAAGAAATTAAGCTTGTCTTACGGCTAGTAATTTTTTCGTCGCAATTTTTACCAGATTGTTCCACTCACTATTTACGTGTGGCGTGCTTGCTAATTGCAACACTGACAAATTATGTCGCATCGCTAGTGCAATTTCTTGCAAAGTCATAGCAGCATGCGGCCCCACTACTGACGCCCCGAGTATTTTTCCTTGGCTGTCTGCCATGATTTTTATAAAACCAATTTTAAAATCAGCCAAATCTGCTGCGCTAGCTGCCGAAAGTGGAATCACAGCCTTGCGGAATCTCCTAGTTTTTTTGCGTAATTCTTTTTCCGTTTCACCTATACTCGCAATCTGTGGATTTGTCCCAAATACTTCCATAAAACCACTATAATCTACGAAAGTTTTTCCGCGCCCCAGCATATTAAGCACGGCTACCTCAGCTGTATAGACAGCCCGTTCCATGGAGCTTGGTCCACCCAACACGTCTCCTGCTGCCCAAATATTTCTAGCGCTCGTCAGAAGAGTCTTGTCGGTACTTATTCCATTTTCCGAGAATTTCACCCCAGCATTTTTTAGCCCCAAATCAGTATTCGGCTTAGAGCCAGTTGCAATTACGATTGTTTCTACGCGGAGCGTTTTTTCTTGTCCGCCGCGTAAAAATACCACGCGCTTAGACACTTTGTCTTTTTCTAACGCTACTACCTTCGTCTGTGTGAATACTTTTATTCCGAGTCTTCTCGACAAGTATTGTTCCATTACTTGTCCGACTTCTTCATCCATTTCTGGGAGAAGTTGATTTTTAGCTTCTACAATTACGACTTTTGCTCCAAGTTCAGCGAAACATTCTGCTACCTCACATCCGCTCGCTCCGCCCCCTACTACGAGCACTGCTTTTGGTGGTTTTTCAAGCTCTAATATACTCCGTGGAGTTAAATGTTCTACAGTGTCTAATCCCGTAATACCATCATCAGCGGGTACAGATCCTGTCGCTATTAAAAATTTACTTCCTGAGACTTGCCCCTGACCCTCAATTGCTACATCATAAGCCCCCACAAAATGAGCTTTACCCCGAATACAAGTTATGCCCTTTGCTTCCAAATCTTTTCTTGTGGTTATTTTCTTCGCAACGATTTTATCCTTATAATGCTGTATAGTTGGATAATTATATCTAAGATTCGCCGAAGAAATCCCTGTCCGACTTGCCGCAATCGTATTTGCGTATTTGTGTGCTACTTCGCTCATAATTTTCTGTGGCAAATCATAAGCTAGCCCATATCCACCCCATTTTTCCTGCTCAACTAGCGCAACTTTCCTACCGGCCTCGGCCAACTGCGTAGCCGCCGTTATGCCGGTTGTTCCACCACCAATTACTATGTATTCATAGTCAAAGCGCTTATTCATTCATTACCTCTTTAGATAATTTTACCACGATTTTTATAGACGAAGGCCAAGTCCTTACTATATTTGCTTACTTCTTTCGCTATCTGCGTAGTGATATCATCTTCTGTAATGCTTTCTCTTCGCTTGGCCCAATCTGTTACTTTTTCGGCTACTTTTTCCGCAAAAACCTTTGCTGCTCCTTGTGATATTCCCAGTGCCTTAGCTTCAAACATTACATCTCTTACCACAACCGCTTTAGAAAAAGATAATTCTTTTGCTTTATTTGAACCCGCTATTGCTTTTTGTGATTTCGCTTGTGCTAATTTTGATTTTGCTATTGCTTTTTTTCTAATCATTTTAAGCGGCTCCGAACACCTTAAATACTAATAGAAATGCTGCTAGAACCATAAATCCTATGCCAGATACAATACGTAGGAAATTCTTGTTTTTGATGCGCCATTTTTGTATGTCTACGACAGTCTGTCCATTCCGCACGGCTATACGTAGCGCCACCAAAGGAAAGACAGAAAGCGCTGCATATATCGCTACTGCTAATAACTGTAACGCTTGTGGTAATCCTAATATGCTGTTAGCCGCAACCACTATCAGAATAACCGTAAACGGAGCTTCCGCAAAACATGCTAACATCCCCAAGCTAAACGCTTCAGTATTACTATTGGTTAATCTAGCTCGCCTATTAATATATCTAGAAATCGACTTCGGTAGCCACAGCTCTGTACTCTTTCCAAATCTGTAATAGAATGCCCAAATGCTTATTGCGAGCGCAACTAATATCCCGACCACAATTGTTAGCATCGCTGGATTCATCTCTCCCTGGCATACTACAAACACTCCAAAACATGCCCCCGCTACTGCTAGCGCCGTTAATAAGGCATTGCCTAAAATATAATTAGTTACTAATCCTCGAGTTCTTTTAGGGATGTGTTTTCCGAGGCTTGCATGATATAGTAGTAATAACGTTCCAACTCCAAGTTGCAAAGTCGCATGAATTAGCCCCGCAAGAATTACAATAAACATTTCTGGTTTCATAAACATATTATATCATGCTTATGCTTGCATTCAAAATTCGCGCATGCTAAACTCAGGGCCATGCGCACATTACAATTAGCTTCAAAAGCAATACTATTCCTACTTCTAGTATTGGCTTTCAGCGCACCTAGCGTAGTTTTTGCGCTAGACGCCACAGATATTCTCGTGTCTGGCGAGGATACTAACGAGCCTTTAACCCTAGAGGAGGATTCCGCTGTTTTACCCTCTAGTCCAGACCCTGAAACAGCACCCGTTTTGCCTAAGATCGCAATTTATGCGGTTAATCCAGGATATAACTTGTCTTCTGGCAAAAATTCTGGTGAGCTGATTGAACTAATCAATTTATCTGATGAAGAGTTAGATTTATCAAATCTTTCTCTCGTCTATTATTCCAAACCTACCTCCGCCTCTCCTGATGGAAAAGCTACTACTTTATATACTTTTCCGAACGGTGCCACTTTTGTTGGCGACAAGATTCTACTTCGTTTTGCCGACGCGCCCGAGGCGCTAGACGGTGCACAAGATTTAACCTACGATGCTGCTTCTCTTGCCATGGCTGGCTCCCTCAAGTTCATAGAGACATCTCCAGATACTAGCACAGAGACCGTTATTAGCTCTGTATGCTGGCTTGGCGGGGAATCGTGTCTTCCAGTTTTCTCTACCTCCGTCAAATCTCGTCAATATACAACAGTCTTGTTAGACACAGAAACCGGTGAATATTTTCATACTACGGAATATACCCCAGCCTATGATTCTGAGCATCCAGGGCTATATCTCCCAGCAGAAGATGATTTGCTGGAAGACGAGACCCCTGAGCTATTTAATTCCGACCCTTCTCCTGCCGTGCCTTCTGCCGGCGACTCGACCGTCATCAAAAACGCTGAGCCTGTCTGTTCTGGTCTAGAATTTTCAGAAATCCTAACTTATTATTCAGACGATAAGTCCGAACAGTTTATAGAAATTTACAATGCCTCTGACATATCTATCCCACTAAATCATTGTCGCCTGCGCTACAAAAATAAGACTTACCCACTTACCTCCGCGTCTAGCCCCGACACTCTGACTATGCTTGCGCCCAATACCTACTTTGTCTACTACCCAACTATCACCCTAACCAAAAATCCCACTACATCCAACCTCTACGAGCTCCTAGATATCAACGACGAAGTTATTGATTCGCTAGACCTTCCACATGGTCAGAAAAAATCTGCTAGCTTCGCCTTGACGGGCAAAGCGCTCGACGGCTCAAATCTTTGGCAGTCCACGTATATGCCAACTCCAGGCGAGCCAAACGTCTACCAGGAATTCCGCTCCTGTCCTTCTGGTAAAGTTATCAATATCGCTACTGGCAACTGCGTAAATGTCGCCACTTTAGATACCACTATTAAAGATTGCCCAGCAGGGAAATATAGAAATCCTGCTACTGGCCGTTGTAAATCTTATGATACGGACGACACTGACGAGCCAGCCCCCTGCCAAGAGGGTTACGAGCGTAATCCCGAAACTGGTCGCTGCCGTAAGATTAAACAGAACAACGGCGCTGATTACCCACTCGTTCCAATTACCGATATGGAAGGCAGTCAGAGCTTTGTTGCTATCTGGGCACTCATTGGTATCTTGGCCTTGGGTCTTCTTTACATCGTCTTTCAGTTTCGTCGCGACATTATCTACTTCTTCCGGCATCTAATCGTTAAACTCAAGAAATAATCAAAAAGAGCGCCCAAATCAAAGCGCTCTTTTCGCCACCTCGAGCAGATATTATTTATCTACTACTTCGCCTTCAACGGCATCGTCATCCTTAGAATCGGATTTTCCAGATTCAGAAGAATCGTCGGTTCCTTCACCCTTCTGCGCGCTAGGCCCGCCAGCCTGCTGATACATCTTTGCGCCAATCGGCATCAACTTATTGGACAACTCCGTTGCTGCTTTCTCAAGCGCGTCTTTATCTGCATCTGCATCGTTCAAGACTTTCTTTGCTTCTTCAACAGCTTCCTTAATAGCCTTCGTATCATCTTCGGAAATCTTGTCTTTGAAGTCGTTTGGCATTTTCTCTGCCTGATAAACTGCATTTTCTAGTTTATTGCGCGCATCGATTGCTTCGCGTTTCTTCTTATCTTCCTCAGCATGCTCCTCGGCTTCGTGTGCAGCCTTCTCAATATCTTCTTTACTCATATTGCCAGAGTTTTGGATTGTAATAGACTGTTCCTTGCCGGTGCCTTTATCTTTTGCGGTCACATTAAGGATGCCGTTCGCATCAAGGTTAAATGTCACCTCAATCTGTGGCACTCCGCGTGGCGCAGGTGCAATTCCGTCTAGAATGAAGCGCCCAAGCGACTTATTGTCCGCCGCCATTTCGCGTTCACCCTGCAAAACATGAATTTCTACCTGTGGCTGATTATCTGCCGCTGTAGAAAATACTTCGGATTTACTCGTTGGAATAGTGGTATTGCGCTCAATGAGTGGCGTTCTCACTCCACCCATCGTTTCAATGCCGAGTGTAAGTGGTGTAACGTCAAGCAGCAACACGTCCTTTACATCACCCTGCAATACACCACCTTGAATTGCAGCACCTACTGCCACGACCTCATCTGGATTTACGCCCTGCATTGGGTCTTTACCGAAGATTTCTTTGACTTTCTCGACCACGGCTGGCATACGGGTCATACCACCCACCATTACGACCTCGTCAATGTCAGATGCTTTAAGCTTTGCATCCTTCAAAGCTTTTTCTACTGGGCCAGCCAATCTATCAAGCAGTGGTGCAACAAGTTCTTCTAACTTTGCACGAGTCAAAGTATGCTCAAAATGCTTTGGACCATCTGCATCAGCAGTAAGGAATGGCAAATTGATATCGGTAGAAGTTGCGCTAGAAAGCTCCTTCTTGGCTTTCTCAGCTTCGTCCTTGATACGTTGCATTGCTGCTGCATCATCACGAATATCAACGCCACTTTCCTTCTTGAACTCATCAATCAAATAATTAACGATAATATTATCGAAGTCTTCACCACCAAGGTGCGTATCACCGTTGGTAGATTTTACTTCAAACACACCATCACCAAGCTCTAGGATGGACACATCGAACGTACCGCCGCCAAGGTCGAATACGGCAATCTGCTCGTCTTTCTTAGATTCAAGCCCATACGCAAGTGCTGCTGCAGTTGGCTCGTTAATAATACGCTTGACTTCAAGTCCAGCAATTTTACCAGCATCCTTAGTTGCTTGGCGCTGAGAATCATCAAAGTAAGCTGGCACAGTAATGATTGCCTCAGTCACCTTCTCGCCAAGGAACGCCTCTGCGTCGGCCTTGATTTTAGAAAGCACCATTGCAGAAATTTCTTCTGGCGTATAAGTTTTGCCATCCATCTCTACGGCAGCTTGGTTACCTTTTTTGACAATCTTATATGGCATAATGTCCATATCGCGCTTGACTTCCTTGTCGTCAATCTTACGACCAATCAAACGCTTAATACCGTAAATAGTATTTTTAGGGTTAGTCACGCGCTGACGCTGTGCAACCTTACCAACTAGGCGCTCACCTTTCTTTGTCACGGCCACGACGGATGGCGTAGTCCTATCGCCTTCTGCATTAGTGATGACTTCAGGCTTCCCCGCGACCATATACGCAAACGCCGAGTTTGTCGTTCCTAGGTCAATACCAATAATTTTACTCATCTTTACTCCTTTCATTTAGCTTTTAAAGTCGGTCCTAGAGGTGTGATTTGGCACTCTCATCATCCGACTGCTAATTCTTGCCCCCATTGTAGCAAATTAGCACTCTCGTGTCAAGAGTGCTAATATAGAGGTGAGAAAAGAAAAATGCCTACTTTCTTGCTCTTCTTACTGGAAATGCCAAAACTGTTCCGATAGCGCCCCCAATCAGCGCCACAATCATATCAAACATCGTATCCGCCACCCCAGTAGAAATTAGCTCTTGCATATGCATTCCTGCTATCTGATCCATCGAAAACTCAAAGCATTCCCATAGTACCGCTACCAATGCTACGAACGCCATAGAAAACAGCGCCTTAAACCATATTTCGTCTGGTTTCCCTGAAGCTTGGTCAATAATTTCGCGAGCTCCAAATGCCGTCAACACACCCGACAATGTATGTACAATTTTGTCAAACGGATAAATAATCTTATATAGGTCAAAATCAATCCCCATCACCATCGCCGGAATTAAAAATAGCAGATATGCTATTTCGAACCGTTTCGAAACCTTAATTCCAAGTAATCTTAAGACGTCCATCACAAACGGCAACCCCATCGTCGCCAGATAACTCCAGATTTTCTCAAACCCAGTTCCAGGGATAAAATGCAAAATCGCAAGGACCGCACCCGTTATTACTATGCCGATTTTTAAGAGGTTGATTAGCTTTTTCATATCTATTATGTTATCATATATTCAATATAATTTTAAGGAGTTTTTAACATGGATCGCGCATCTATGAAGGCTCACGCCAAGGAGCAAATCCGAGGTAAAATTTTTACCCTCTTGGCAATTGCAATTATTATCGGTCTTATTACTGGAGCAACTAGCATTCTTGGCCCAATTGGCTCGATTGCTTCTCTCTTAATTACGGGTGCATTCACCTATGCCGAGGTTTACATTTATCTGGGTATTACCAAGACTTCCCGTATGCCAAAAATGGAAGACGCCTTTGTGGGTTTCATGGGCGACAACTTCTTGCGCACTCTCGTAGGCTACTTGCGTTATGCTGTTTTCACCTTTCTCTGGAGCCTTCTCTTTATCATCCCAGGTATTATCAAGAGTATCGCTTATTCCCAGATGTTCTACCTCATGGCCGAAGATGAAGATCTCGACCCAGGCGACGCGCAAAAAGAATCCATGGAACTCATGGAAGGTCACAAATGGGAATATTTTGTACTCGGTTTATCCTTCATCCCATGGTATCTTCTCTGCATCGTCACTCTTGGTATTGCCAGTATTTATGTCTCACCATATATTCAGACCACTCTTGCCGAATACCATGTTCGTCTAGTCAACGGCGGCAAGCCATCCAAGAAATCTAGCGCCAAAAAGACTACCAAGAAATAATTGCAAGACTTTCACGGCGCTGTAATTTCGGCGCCGTTTTTTGTGCATTAGCGATCCTAAATCTCGCTAGCCACTCATCCACCGCCCGCGCCGCGCCAGGTAGTTGTGGATTATTATAGTCATGCACCAAAATCACGCCACCTTGGCGATTCATTCTCGGCGTCACTAGCTCCAGACTAGTTTTTATCGACTGATACAAATCTCCGTCTAAAAATGCAAAAGCAATTTCATCGGGCAAATCATTTTCGGCATCCAGATTCTCAAAAAATCCTTTTCTAACTCGCGGCACATGCAGCCCCGCTTTTTTGAATCGCTCCACTACTTCGCGTTTCGAAACAAAAAGTTCACCTTGTTTAAATCCATCGCCCGCTACCGATGCATCTTCGCGCGTCCTCGCTGGTAGCCCCTCAAATGAATCATAAATCCAAAGTCGCGATAAACTTTTAGGAAACTCGCGTTCCAGCACCCGCTCAATCAAAAGGGAAGTATCACCCCGATAGCATCCAAATTCTACGATATCGCCAGAAACACTTTGCGACAATACGCCACGCAGCTCCGACAAAATTACAGCGGTCTCCCCCTCCGAGACCTGCTGTAAATATTCTTCGCGCGAATTTCCCTTATTTTTTCTTTGCGACATTTGCGACATTTGCGACACGATTTTTCTCTGCGGCATCTTCAAGCTCGGCCTTGCTTACTTCGCCGTCTTTATTAGTATCGAGAATTGCTCCAGCTCTGCGAATCATCTCTTCGCTTTCGTCCGTGCGGATTACCCAAACTGGCTTGCTGCCTTCCGCGGAAATGTCAGTATGCCTTTCTGGCATATCTGCAACGTTCTTCTTCTCATCAATCGCAAAACCAAGATAATTTAGCTTCTGAGAAACCGTGCGACGAATTTCGTCCGAGCGCTCACCAATCGTTGCGGTAAATACAATTGCATCTACGCCGCCGAGTGAGGCTGCCATCTGGCCAATCAAACTCTGGACTTTATAAACATACATCGCATGTGCAAATGTTCCGCGCTTGTCACCCTCATCACGAAGACGTAAAATCTCGCGCATATCATCAGTCTGTCCAGACACACCTTTAAGTCCAGCCTCTTTGTTGAGGTACTTTTCAATTCCTTCGTCACTTTCAAATTTCAAATAATGCTTAATCGCGAGTGCTGCTGCTGGATCGATATTGCCGCATCTCGTAGCCATCATTAGGCCTTCAAGTGGGGAATAACCCATCGTCGTATCAAGTGATTTTCCTTCAAACACGGCTGTGATAGAAGAGCCAGAGCCAAGGTGACAGACAATTAATTTCTGTGGCAAAATATCTTGCTTCTTCATATATTGTACGATTGCGCCAACAGAAAGGCCATGATAGCCAAACCTTTTCACGTCAGCTTTGTCTGCAAGCTCCGTATCAAATGCATAATATTTCATCAAATCTGGTCTGTCTGCATGGAACGAAGAATCAGAAATCGCAATTACAGGAGTTCCCTTAAAGCTCTTTACTAGATGCTCAATTTCGGCAGCTACGACTGGCACATGTAGCGGTGCACGTTTTTTAGCTTTGTCGAGTGCCTTAAGATATGCCTCGTCAACCACGTGGTCTTGAGTAAAGAACTCACCAGGGCAAGCTACGCGTGCAAGAATCGCATCAATTTTGGTCATTCCACCAAGGATGCCTTCTTCGGTTAAGATGCGATTGATGTTCGCTACAGTAGAAGTTAGTTCTTTAAAATCTTGCTTCAAAACTTTTTTCTTGCCATCAGCTTTTTTCAGAGTGCAGATTACATCTTTGCCTTCGTATTCAAAATGTAGTGAGCAAATTTCATCGTTGCCTTTGTAAAGCGCATATTTGCGGCTACTACTTCCAGGGTTGGTAATCAGAATTAATTTATTTTCCATCAAAAACTCCTTATTTGTTTCCAATTATACCATAAAAAAGGCCAGACGTCGTATCTGGCCCTAAATTTTATTGCGCATAATAATCCCTCGCTCTCATCCAACTATTAATCTCACGTAGAAAATCGCTTTGTGCCTTTGCCTTTGCTTCTTCGCGCATTCTTAAATAATCACGCGTCATCTGATCAGTTTTAAGTGTCGCAGTTTCTTCCGCTATTGCTTTTGCTCGTTTGCTATTATTATTTTCCGCCATAAAATCCCCCTTTCTTTAATGTGCAACGCCTCTCTATTATAACACCTATATTTCCACTAACTCATACTTTCTAGACCCTAGCCCCAAGCTTTCTGCATATGGTAAAATTTCTCGCCCAAGTCTAGAATCTATCCTTTCGATCAAAGCCTTCACGCCCTCGTGCTCTGGATTCTCTTTCGCAAATTTCCAAACCATATCGATAAACGCTTGGTCATTCGCCACCGGATCAAGCGAGGCTACAATTCCAAGGTCGGGCATCACTGGTTCACCTTGCTCAGCGTCACAATCACAGCTCACAGAAATCGCATTCATCACCGTAATATAAACAATCTGCTTGCCCTGCTCCTTAATATAATCAGCCACTGCCGTTGCCGCTTCCGCCATCGACTCAATAAAATCAATCTGCTCATGTTTATCTCGCCAACAAAGCAACGGACTTTTCGTGTGTCCTGCCGAATGAATATATGCTTTTCCATGTCGCGACGCAATTCCAATTGACTGATTTTTCAAATTCGCTCCAAATCCACCCATCACATGCCCCTTCGCATGTGCCAAGTTTACATAGGAATCATAATTATCAAAATGCTTACCAATCAAATCAAATTTTAAATGCTTGCCATTTTTCACAGGAATTTTCTTATCGCCATCAGCGTCCATAATATCGACTTCCGCGAAGCTCGTAAACCCATGCTCTTCCGCAACTTTCTGATGTTTCTTTGTAGAAGTCCTTTCGCCAGGATAAGCCGTATTACATTCCAGAATAGTTCCGTTCAGACTTTTAACGAACGGCCCAATCAAATCCGCTTTTAAATATCCTTTTGCGCCCGCCTCGCCAGTTGATACTTTTATTCCAACCTTACCAGCCAAATTCACTCCCAGTGCATGATAAATTTTGTCCAGACTTTCTGGAGAAATTTCTTTTGTGAAATAAACCTTTGCCATTATTACCTTTCCGAGCTGCAAAATTAATTACTATGATTATAGCACAACCATAAATTGGCACTCTTGACTTTAGAGTGCCAACGACCTATAATAATTATATATGACAAAACGCGATTACTACGAAGTTTTAGGCGTCCCCAAAAACGCATCTGATGACGAAATTAAAAAAGCTTATCGTAAGCTTGCTATTAAATATCATCCCGACAAAAATCCTGGCGACAAAGAAGCCGAAGAAAAATTCAAAGAAGTTTCCGAAGCTCACGAAGTCTTGTCCGATAAGCAAAAGCGCGCTCGCTATGACCAGTTTGGCCATGCTGGCGTAAGTGGCGCAGCTGGTGGTGCTTATGGTAATCCATTCGGCCAAGGCGGCAACCCATTTGGTCAAAATGGCAATTTCAATTTCAACGGCCAAGAATTCCATTTCGATTTTGGCGGCGGTGGTCTAGACGACATCCTCGGCAATATCTTTGGTTTCGGCGGCGGCGGTCGTCATCGCAATATGCGCGGCGCTGATTATCGCACGCAGGTTGTGGTTGATTTTAAGGAAGCTATTTTTGGCACTACCAAATCTTTGAATATCGAAGGGAAGACCTTAAAAGTCAAAATTCCTGCTGGCATTGATGACGGTATGAGTATCAGGCTCAAAGGTCGTGGTGGCCCCGCTCCAGAAGGTGTCCAAGGCGGAGAAAAAGGCGACCTCTACGTTCTCGTTCGCGTCAAGCCACACAAGACTCTTACTCGTGAAGGTACGCTTATTCTTTCCGAAGAAAAAATCAGCATGGTGGATGCGGCACTTGGCTGCGAGGTAGAAGTAGAAACTGTCGATGGCCCCATCACTATGAAAGTTCCTGCTGGCACACAATCCGGCACTCCATTCAAGCTTTCCGGCCATGGCGTTCCATTCCGCGCCGACGGCGATCGTGGTCCGCACATCGTCACTATCATTGTCGAGACTCCAAAAAACTTATCTAGGAAGCAAAGGGAACTACTCGAACAGTTCAAAGCCACCAAAAAACATGGTATTTTCGGCTAAATATGTTACAATATACCCATGAGCAAAACTGTTAGAATCGCGAAATTGAATCGCAACAATAATCACAAGCACAGCGAAAAGCGCAAACGTAATAAATAATTTGCGCGGCAGGCGGCAAGCCTGCCTTTTTCGCAAGCGTAACCCATCTATGCCGTCGTAGCTCAGTGGATTAGAGCACTTGTCTTCGGAACAAGGGGTCGTGGGTTCGAATCCCTCCGACGGTACCAATACACCATAATGCGTCAACAACTAAACCAACTAAGTCAACAAGCCTCACCTCGAGCGCTTATTTTTATTGTCCGAGTTCTTCTTCAATCATTTCGCGCGTCACATTCACATTCGCACCACTCCCAGCTTGTCCACTTAGCATGAGTTTTGCCACGATATTTTCCACTGTTTTCTGCACAATTCGCTTCATTGGTCTAGCGCCTAATTGTGGGTTGTATCCACGCTCCACCAATAATTCCCTCGCACTAGTATCGACGCTTACGCTAATTTTTTGTGGTGCAAGCGTCTTATTCACCCCATCAATAATCAAATCTAGTACCGCCATACAATCTGCCGGGCTCAGTGGTTTAAACAGACATACTTCATCAAACCTATTCAAAAATTCTGGACGGAAAGTCTCCGAACTGAGCAGCCAGTTCATAAAATCGTCTTTTACGCTATCAAGCGAAACCCCACTATTAACATACTCACGAATTTTCTCCGCGCCTGCATTGCTTGTCGCAATTACAATCGTATCGCGGAACGATACTTCTCGTCCACGAGCATCGCGAAGTATGCCTTCATCTAGCATTTGCAGTAGAGTCGTTAGAACTTGTGGATGCGCCTTCTCAATTTCATCAAGTAGCACTACAGCAAACGGCTGTTTCATAACTTGCGCCGTGAGACTCATTGGGTCTTCTGCGCCGTCTGCAATTAAGCGTGCCACATCGCTAGCATCCACAAACTCATTCAAATCCACGCGTATAATGTTTTTCTCACCATCAAAATATACTTCCGACACTGCCTTGGCGAGCTCAGTTTTTCCTACACCAGTCGGTCCCATAAATAGAAATGTTCCAATCGGCCTTTTCTCATTTCGCACTCCCGCCGCCGAGCGACGTAAAGCATCCGACACGGTTTTCACCGCTGCCGCTTGGTCAATCATCCGCTCATGAATCAAATTTTCCATACTTAGCAATTTTGCTTTATCGTCAGAACTCGTCGCCTGTGCTACTTTCACGCCCGCCGTTTTTTCAACTGCTTTTTGTACGCTTTCCGCCGTCACAAGTTTATATTCATTCGCATAACCGCCCGCCGCATCAAGTAATGCCAACGCCCTTCCAGGCATTTCAAGGTCATGCACGTATCGCTCACTCAGCCTATACGCTTCTTTTAAAGCCCAAATTGTATAAGAAACTTTGTGGCTATATTCTAGAATTGGTACCTGGTCCTGCATCACTTTCATAGTTTCTTCTTCATTCGCCGGCTTCACGATGATTTTATTTAGCGCATTAGTGAGCGCCGATTTTTTATCCGCAATTTCTAAGAATTTTTGTTGGTCAAGCGTTAGAATAATGCGTAATTTTCCAGCTTCAATAATCGGAAGTAATATATTAGAAATATCAAGACTCGCGGTTCCGTCTTCAAAAAATAGTTCCGCATTTTCCAGCCACAATATGATATTCTTCGCGTTATAAGCCTCGTTCATAATTGCCATTACGAGTCGCTCTGCCTGTCCACGTTCTCCGCCTGCACTAAGAATTGCTCCTGCATCTAGTCGGAAAATTTGTCGATATTTTATATTGTCAGGCAGTTTACTATCCGCGTTCATCAACTTTTCAGCAAACGCATTTACAATCGTCGCACGTCCACTTCCGTCCGGTCCAATCAGTGCTACATTTTGTCGCCCTTGCTTAGAAAATATATCTACCATCTGCGTCAAGATTTCTTTATGTTCGGCAAGATGAAGCCTGGTTTTCATTACTCCGCTTGTCGCCGAAATTGCAGAAATATTTTGTCCAAATCTTGATAGTGTTGGAATATACCCAAACGACAAATCGCGGCCAATCCCACCCGTATGTCTACGTATCTTGGTGTCTTTCACTAATCCGTTCAAATAATTAAACCAAATTACGCCATCTATGACGTCGGCCATTTCTAACCTCATTTGCTTTAGTAGTAATTCGTTATTCGGCAAGTTTGCAATTATCGCCGCCGCTATAATTGCCCCGTGTATTTCTTCGGAATTTGTTCCTTCTTGGATTTTCTTTGCCGTCTGGAAAATCGGCCCCACTTCTACTGGTAATTGTTTTGCGATTTCCGCGAGCATTTTTCCAGAAATTCCATATCGTATCAACATAAATCGTCCACTATGAGTTTTGTCAACTACGCTAGCAAGGTCAGATACTTTTGGATTTTTTGGTAACGCCGCCAGAACGTCATTAGAAAGCACGCCGTTTAGTCCTTCGCGCGGCTCTACCGGCACTGGCACGAGTTCTTTCTTTGTCCAAAAGAGCATCATCAAAGGTAGAACGGCAAGCCCGATTAATATCCATCCTGCCGCGATTTTTATCACGATTAAAGCAATCCCGCTTGCCGCAAATAAAATAACCACAAGCGCCATTAAAATTAGCATAGACGGTTTGCCAAAAATCTTACCGCGTCGCGCATTTCTCGCACGCAAGCTATTATAATCAAACATCATTTTATCCATCAGAATGTCACTCCCGCCACCATTAGTACTACACCCACAATTGGTAGCATCGGCACCACTGGCCATATCACTGCCAGAAGTAATCCAAATATTGCTTCAAAAATCAAAACTACCACTCCCGCAATAATAATCGTTAGCCTAGCAAAAAATCCCACAAACCGTGAAATTAATCTGTCGATTGCGTTATCCGCCCCAGCCGAAATTTGCTTATACGGTTTAAACAATGTCATTAGCATTTCGCCAATCGAAAATGTATCCGCCGTATCACTCAGTCGTCTTTTGAAATCGCTAAAATATATACTCCATCCACGGAAATACCACCAGGAAATCAGGTCGACCAAAAACATAAACTTATTATAGCATAAAGCTTATCTTTGACAAAAATATTATCGAGGCATACAATACGCTACACCATGGGACGGTTGCTAAAAAACTGTAACGATGGGCGCTTCCTCAGTACAGAAGAACGCTTGTTCCGCGCACTAGGCTATTTTATAGAGCGCGGCGCAATCGGCAGCATTAGTATCTCCGACCTTACTAAAAGAGCTAAAATTTGGAAATCAACTTTCTATAATCACTTCAAAAGTATTGACGATGCGCTTACTCATTACGACCATAAATACGATAATGATATCCTAAAATTACGTCGAGAACTTGAAATAGAAAAATGCAGTATCAAAACCGCCACCATGCGGTTATTATTTTTCATTAGCAAGCATAAAAACTATTACAAAATTTGTCTTTGTCATCAAAATCCTGTTCCGATTTTTAACATCACTAAAATTTTCTGTCCAATTTTTACCAAGAGCTGGAGCTATTTTGGCCGCGAAAAATTTGACCTATGTTTTAAAATTTTTAGCGGGGAATTATATGGCGTTATTTATTATTGGGGAAATTCTGAACATTTTGACTGCCAAAAAATCAAAATTCACGCCGCCTACCTTAGTAACTTAGCCAAAAATGCCACTAAGCGGTTGGTATAAATTAGCATAAGTGTTATAATTATTCTAATGGACGAACAAGAAATCCAGTTTAAACGTCGCGAAAACGAAGAACGCGCCACCAGAAGTCGTGCGCGTATCCTTGGTTTGCCATATCTTGATACTCGTGGTTTTGAAAACAACCTCCCACTCACTCAGGGTGTTCTCACGAAGAGAGAAATGCACGAAAATAATGTCATCCCCCTCCAGAAAGGTGGCGATGGAGAGCATTACCAATTCATGGTCACTTCTCAGACCCCACGTTCCGTTATTGAAAAAATGCGCAAGGAATACAATGATAAAGGCGAGCATGCCGACTTTTTCCTCATTACCGACTCCGGTTACAAAGTCTTCATGCTTCGTTATGACCCTCCACAAGAAACGCACTATGACGATATTACTATTGCTGGTGAGGGCGACAGCGAAACTCTTGCTTCCGTCAGTAAAGTCCTAAACGAAGTTGCAACCGACCGCGTTTTTGACTACTTATTAGACCAGGCCGACCGTCTCGGCGCATCTGATATCCATATCGAAAATTTACGCGACAGTATTCGTATCCGTATGCGTGTTGACGGGCTTTTGCATCCAGTAGCCACGATTAACCGCGACCGTTACCGCGTATTCATGGGTGAACTTTCTTCGCGCGCGGGCGTTTCCACTGCTAGTAAGGATCCTCAGTCTGGTCACATGCAGACCGATATTTTCCGTGACGGTAATACTCATCTTCTTAATATCCGCGTAGAGATGATTCCAACTATGTACGGCCAAGATGCCGTTCTTCGTCTTTTCAACTTTGACGAGACCTTGCTCAATCTCGACCTTCTTGGTCTTGGTGAAGAAGAGCGTGCCGAAATCAACGAAGTTGTTTCTCATCCTCGCGGACTAGTCTTGATGGTCGGCCCTACTGGCTCCGGTAAATCTACTACACTCTACTCCATTATCAATGCGCTCAATACTACCGATAGAAAAATCGTCACGCTCGAGGACCCAATCGAATACGGTATCACTGGCATCTCGCAAATTCCAATTGATACGACCAAAGGTGGCAGTTTTGCCGATGGTCTTCGTTCCGTCCTCCGTCTCGACCCAGACGTTGTTATGGTCGGTGAGATTCGTGACGCCGATACTGCTCGTACTGCTATTCAAGCTTCTATCACAGGCCATCTCGTCTTGTCTTCTTTTCACGCTAACTCTACTTCCGCCGCCTTTTCTCGTATGATTGACATGATTGGTACTAATCCAATTTTCTCCAGCTCCGTCCGTCTCGTTATCGCCCAGCGCCTTGTTAGAAAACTCGCCGACAATAAAGAAGCTTACCGTCCAGACGAAGCCGAAATGAAATACGTTCACCGCATTTTGGATGGCATACCTAAAGAAAAGTTAGAAAAATACGGCGTCAATCTTGACGATGTTACACTTTACAAGCCAGTCGCAACTGCCGATGTGCCATTTGGTTACAAAGGGCGCTCCGTTATTATGGAACAACTTGTCGTTACAGAAGACATCCAAGCCTTTATTCGCGGCGACGTTGAAGATATTAATACCAAAGCCATTGAAGAAGCCGCCAAGAAAAATGGCATGCTAACCCTAGAACAAAAAGGCGTCATCGCTGCTCTACGTGGCGAAACCACCCTAGAAGAAGTCGGTCGTGTCATTTAGTTCAAATCGCTTATGTTAGTCCACATTCCGCTTATGCCTTGACAAATCACCATCCCTATGATAAAATACAAGCCATGAACCTGAACACTGCTCCGGATTTAATTTCTTTTGGTCAAGAATTTGGCAAAACTCTAAGCGCCCCAGCCGTTATTGAATTAGTTGGCGATGTTGGTAGTGGTAAAACTACTCTAACCCGTGGCATTGCCAAAGGCCTAGGTATCAAGGAAACCGTTTCTTCACCTAGCTTTACCATCTCAAAACATTACGCTTTTGCTAAAAATAACCACGAGCAAAATCTCGTCCACTACGATTTTTATCGCCTAGAAGACCCAGGACTTATGGTAGAAGATTTGTCGGAATCTCTAAATGATAAAAATACCATAACTATTATCGAATGGGCCGATACTGTAGCAAATATTTTGCCAGAAAATCGCATTACCATTAGAATCACTCTAAATGACGATGGCTCCCGCCACGTCGAAATCAACGAGCCTAGCAAAAATAAAAACACTAATAGCTCTAAGGAACAGAAATGAAACTTTACCTAGACACCTCCACTCCGACTTGTATTTTAAAACTCGACGATAAAGAATATCGCGCCGAGCTTGGTCGCGATATGGCAGAAAAAATCTTTACTTTTCTAGAAGAAAAACTAACAGAAAATCATAAAGCTTGGCAAGACATTACGGAAATTACTTTTATGTCTGGACCAGGTAGCTTTACAGGCCTTCGTATCGGTGCCACCGTCGTCAATGCTCTTGCTGATCAACTAAATATCCCGCTCTATGACCACCACGGCAACCTCCACCCAATCATTTTACCCGACTACGGTCGCGAGGCTAATATTTCCACGCCCAAAAAATAACCATAAGCCTTACCGCAAGACCGTATTTATGTGCTATAATATATTGCATAAAATAAGGACTTTTTAATGGATAATAATATGCAACCTTTTAATCCGCAGCCGAGTGAGCGTCCAATCGACCCCGCGCTTCCGCCGGCCATGGATATACCTAACCAAAACGCTCAGTCGGCAGCTCAGCCGACCCAGCCAGGTCAGCCTTTCCAGTCTAACCCGACCACTCCAATTTCTACTGGACCAGCCTTGCACAATACTGGTGTTCCTCTCTCTTCTCCAATTCTCGGACCTACACACTTTGATAACATGAAAAATCCAGATTTAAAGCCTCAGACTATTCCTACCCCAGCTACCCAAGCTTCTGCCGAGCAAAAAGCCAAAACTTACATGCTTTTATCTATTGTTTTTGGCGTCTTTGCCTTCATCGGCATTATCCTTGGCATCTGGAGTTTAGTTGCTAATATCAACACTTCCAACAAACTCGCCTCTGCCGAAACTTCACTAAATAATACTAGGGCTATTATTGCCAAGGTTGAATCTGACACGGGTGTCAAAATTACTTCACCAGATAACGTTCCTGCTTATAACCCAGTTATCGGTAATATCTACATCAGCGAATGGGGAATTAAATTCAAAATCCCAGACGACCTAGAAAATGTCTCCTACATTTTAGACCAAAAATATCGTCCACAGATTTGCTTTACTGGCAACAAAATAGGTATTAAATATTTCCCAGGCTTTGCCGATATCGACAAAAATACCGCTGGTCTTGGTTGTGTTACTCGTGTTGCTACTTCCGAAGGCGACACCGACAAAGATACAGGCAACAGCTTCGGTCAAAAAGTCTATACTTACGGCGAATACAACTATTTCTACACCGGCCCAGCCACTCACTTCTCCCAGGATGCTGCCGAACAAGGCCTAGAAGATACCGCCGTCCAAATCATCAAGAATATGATTGCAAACAATATTTCCCACTACGAATAATCATCCGCACAAAAACAGCTAGCACAAACAACCGTAGTAGATATAATTCCCGCCAAAATAGCAGAAAATGTGGTATAATTAAACTGGAATTATTATTTTAAATTTTTATATTATTTGTTAACCCGCTGATATCAGGAAAATATCGGCAACAAGAAAGGAATAATTATGGAGATTGCCATAATTGTAATCGCAGCTGTCTTAGGCATTGGTGCTGGAGCCGGCTCTGTTTACGCATATAACAAAAAGAATGAAAAAGGCGGCAAGACCAAGGCAGAAGACCTAGTTAGAAAAGCTAAAAACGAAGCTCAAGACATTGTATCGAGCGCCAGAAAAGAAGCTGCCGATATCGCCGAAAAGTCCAAAAACGAAGAAAATGAACATCGCAAAGAATGGAAACGCACCGAGAACCGTCTCGCCGAGCGTGAGATTGCCCTAGATAATAAGCTTGACCAAATCGAGAAAAAATCCGAGCGCCTAGTAAAACAAGAAAAAGAAATCGAAGGTCTTAAAAATGAGATTCGCGAAATCCGCGAAAAACAACATGCCAAGCTCGAAAAAATCGCTGGTTTGTCCAAGCAGGAAGCTAAGGATAAGCTCATGCAAATGACCGAAAACGATGTTAAAAACGACCTCGTTAATCTCGTTGCTAAGGAACAAAAGGAAATTAAACACGACGTTGATGAGACTGCACAGTCTATCCTTTTGACTGCTATGGAGCGTATGTCTTCCGAAGTTACCGCCGATCGCACTATTACTGCTCTTAAACTTCCTGATGACGAAATGAAAGGTCGCATTATTGGCAAGGAAGGCAGAAATATCCAAGCTCTCCAGCGCGCTACCGGCGTTGACATTATGGTAGACGATACTCCAGGCATGGTTGTTTTGTCTAGCTTCGATCCGATTCGTCGCCAAGTTGCACGCTATGCTTTAGAGCGCCTTATGAAGGATGGTCGCATTAACCCATCCAGCATCGAAGAAGCCGTCGCTAAAGGTGAAAAGGAAATCGAAAAAGAAGTCATTCGTGCCGGCGAAGACGCCGTCCGCGAAGTTGGTCTCGTTGGTATCCCTCGTGAACTCATCCACCTTCTTGGTGAGCTAAAATTCCGTACTAGCTACGGCCAAAATGTTTTACTCCACTCCGTCGAAATGGCTCACATGGCTGGCATGATCGCCGAAGAAATTGGCGCCGACAAACGTGTCGCTAAGACCGCTACTTTGATGCACGACATTGGCAAGGCTGTCACTCACAAAATCGAAGGTAAACATGCCGACATTGGCGCTGAGCTCGCTAAGAAATATGGCATGAGCGACGAAATTGTCCACGCTATTGCTGCTCATCACGACGACATCGAGCCCACTACTCCAGAAGCCGTCATTGTTAAAATTTGTGATGCTATTTCCGCCGCTCGTCCAGGCGCCAGAAACATTAGCGCCGAGAACTTTGCTGAGCGTATGCGTGATCTAGAAAACATCGCAACTAGCTTCCCAGGCATCGACAAAGCCTATGCTATTTCAGCTGGTCGTGAAATTCGTGTCATTGTTGAACCAAAGCAAATTGACGACCTTACCGCTCTTAAGCT